>NZ_LIQT01000023.1 GCF_001418415.1 Streptomyces hirsutus | reverse complement strand
TCCAGGAGGGCGGCGGCGGTGAAGAGTTCGACGCCCACGGTGATGGCGTGCTCGTCGACGTCGAAGTCGCCCTGGTGCAGGTCGCGGATGGTGCGCTCGCCCGGAGGACGGACCCCGAGGCGGGCCATGGCGCCGGGGACGTGCTCCAGGTACCAGGAGAAGTCCTCGCCGCCGAGGCTCTGTTCGGTGTTCTCCACGGACTCCGCGCCGCGCCGGGCGATCATGGCGTCCCGCAGGAGTTCGGTGACGCCGGCCTCGTTGACGACCGGCGGGACTCCGCGCACGTAGTTGATCTCCGACTTGGCACGGTGCAGGTTGGCCACCTCGTCGATGGCGGCGACCACGATGTCCGGGGCCAGCCGCCAGGTCTCCAGGTCCAGGCAGCGCACGGTGCCGGACAGCTCGGCGTGCTGCGGGATGACGTTGGGCGCGTGGCCGGACTCGACCCTGCCCCAGGTGATGGCGAGCCCGCTGCGGCTGTCGACCCGCCGGCCCACCAGAGCGGGCACGTCGGTGACGACCCGGGCGGCGGCGGTGACCAGGTCGGTGGTCAGATGCGGGCGGGCGGTGTGGCCGCCGGGTCCGTCGAGGGCGATCTCGAGGCGGTCGCAGGCGGAGGTGATGGGGCCCTCGCGCAGTCCGATCCTCCCGGCGTCGACCCGGGGGTCGCAGTGCACGGCGACGATCCGTCCGACCCCGTCGAGCGCGCCGTCCAGGAGGGCGTCGGCGGCCCCGCCGGGCAGCACCTCCTCGGCGGGCTGGAAGATCAGCCGCACCGGCCGGGGCAGCAGGCCCTGACGGTGCAGTTCGGCGAGGACCAGCCCGGTGCCCAGCACGACGGTGGTGTGCACGTCGTGGCCGCAGGCGTGTGCCCGGTCGGGCACGGTGGAGCGGTACGGGCACTCGCTCTTCATGTCGGGGATGGGCAGCCCGTCGATGTCGGCCCGCAGGGCGAGTATGCCGGTGCCGGGGGCCGCTCCGGTGCCGGTGTCCGGGCCGGTGCCGGTGTCCGGGCCGGTGCCGACCGGTGTGCCGTCCATCACCCCGATGTCACAGATGACGCCGGTCCCGCTGGAGAGTACGCGCGGGGCGAGGCCGGCCCGCTCCAGCCGCTCCTTGATCGCGGCGGTCGTACGGAACTCCTGGTTGCCCAGCTCGGGGTGCATGTGCAGGTCGCGTCGGAAGGCGACGAGCTCGGCGCGCAGGACCTCGGGGAGCGTACCCGGAAGCACCGCCCCTCCGACCAGATCGACCTCGGACTCCTCGGATTCCAGTGACATCAGTTGCTTCACCCTTTGAAGGGTAGGACGCCGAAGCCCCCGACCGACCCCTGATCAAGAAAAATCAGCCTGTCAGCGGAAGAAAATCCGGCAGTCCCACGCTTAGCCGTGCTCTGTGATGGGTAAACTCGCCGCCCTTGTATGCGGACGAGCCCACACAGACCGCCGGAAGGCACGCCGCTCGCAGCGGCCGCTTCCGGCGCCGTAACTCCACCTCTCCTCGGTGTACCACGCATCGCCCGAGCCACGCGGACCGGTTCGCCTGGCGGACACGGCGGCCCGCCGTCCACGGGTGCGCGGTCGCCGTCCACGCGCACGGGTGAAAGCATCTCCGGCGTTCCGGGTTGCGCCGATGGGGTGCGGGGCCGTGCGCGCCGGCCCGCCGGAGTCCCCGGCCCACGGGGGCGGTGCGCGCCGGACCGGCGACATGACCGCCGGGGCACCGCACCCGACCGCCGCGATCACCCACGGAGGCGGCCGGTGCGTGGCACGCTGCCTCCGGTCCGGGGTCACCCGGCGGGGCGGGACCGTCGAGGAGTCCCCGGAGAACTTCCGCGAGGCCCTGGAGCCTTCCTTCGAGGACGCACCCGCCCCGAGGTCACGGAGGGGATCACCGCTCCCGTCGAAGTCCGGCGTACCGCGTGAGCCCCGGCGCCCCTCCCCCTCAGACCGCCGGCGCCACCGACACCGCCGCCAGCCGGTGCGCGTCCCGTGCCGTGCCGGTCACGTTGGACAGGAAGCCCTGGGCTCGCGGGGAGGCGTTCTCGGTGAGCCAGGCCGGGTCGATGTCGCAGACCGCGATGCGGACCTCCGTGCCGGACAGGGCCAGGGGGAGGGTGTGGACGACGGTCGACGGGAAGCTGAGGACCGTGCGGCCGATGGGGCCCCGGCGGGCGATCAGCTCCAGGGGGAGTTCGGGGCGGACGATCTCCAGGCCCGTCTCGACCGCGAGCCGGTGGAGTTTCTCGGTGCTCTCGCGGCGGTGGGCGAAGTAGCGGGTCGCGCCGTGGGCCCTGGTGAGGGAGCGGACGGCCTCGACGTAGGCGTCGGCGTCCACCACGCCGGTCTCCACCAGGGACGTGCCCACCATGTCGGCGGTCCTGGTGATGCGGGGCGGGCCGAACCGCTGCCGGGTCCAGGCGAAGGAGTTGGTGCTGACGGTGACTCCGGCCGGGATGTCGTCGACCGGCATCGAGGAGAAGACCTCCACCCGGCGCCGGCCGCCCGGGGTGAGCCTGCGCCGGGCGACACCGGAGACCGGGGCGAGGAGCAGGTCGCGGGGGCCGCGGCGGCCGCCCTTGCGGTGCCAGCGGACCAGGCGTTCGCCGCGCGCGAGCTGGCCGACGAACTCCATGGTCGCCGTGCCGTCGTCGACGACGACGAGGTCGCGGGCACGGGTGATCGTCAGCATGAGCTGCACGTACCGCGAGAAGGGGTCGCCGAGGACGACCCGGGAGGCGCGGCGCAGCAGGCCGGCCAGGCCGGCGACGGTCTGGAAGGGTGCGGTGGCTCCGCCGCGCGCCTCCTCCCAGCGGACTTCATGGCCCTCTTCGCGGGCGAGTTCGGACATGCGGCGCAACTGACCGCGTGTCATGGGGTCGACGGGGGACAGCACCACGAGGGTGAGCCCCACGCCGGGCGCATGCGCGTGCGCCCACTCCAGCACGTTCAGCAGCTGTACCGGGCTCTCGACGAAGGCGAGAGTGTGGGAGCCGGCGGTCCCGGCGCGGGGGCTCATCGACGTACGACCGTTCCCGTCGTCAGGGGAGGGTGGGTGAGGGAGGGTCAGACGGTCAGCGGCTCGCCGGCGGCCGCGGCGATCTCCGCCTCGGCGACGGCACCGGGGACCCGGCGCAGCTTCTTCATCGGGCCCAGCTCGGACTCGTAGACCTTCTTGACGCCGTCACCGAGGGAATCCTCGATGGTGCGGATGTCGCGGACCAGGCGGGTCAGACCCTGCGGTTCGACGGAGGCGGCCTGGTCGGAGCCCCACATGGCGCGGTCCAGGGTGATGTGGCGCTCGACGAACGCGGCGCCGAGGGCGACGGCGGCGAGCGTGGTCTGCAGGCCGGTCTCGTGGCCGGAGTAGCCGATCGGGACGTTCGGGTACTCCTGCTGGAGGGTGTTGATCACGCGGAGGTTCAGCTCCCCGGCCTTGGCCGGGTAGGTGGACGTCGCGTGGCAGAGCAGGATGTTCTCGCTGCCGAGCACCTCGACCGCGTGGCGGATCTGCTTCGGGGTGGACATGCCGGTGGAGAGGATGATCGTGCGGCCGGTGGCGCGCAGCGAGCGCAGCAGCTCGTCGTCCGTGAGGGAGGCGGAGGCCACCTTGTGGGCGGGGACGTCGAACTTCTCCAGGAAGGCGACGGCCTCGGTGTCCCACGGGGAGGCGAACCAGTCGATGCCCCTCTTCTTGCAGTAGGCGTCGATCTGGCGGTACTCCTCCTCGCCGAACTCCACGCGGTGGCGGTAGTCGATGTACGTCATCCGGCCCCAGGGGGTGTCGCGCTCGATGTCCCACTGGTCGCGCGGGGTGCAGATCTCGGGGGTGCGCTTCTGGAACTTGACGGCGTCGCAGCCGGCTTCGGCGGCGGCGTCGATCAGCTTGAACGCGTTCTCGATGTCGCCGTTGTGGTTGATGCCGATCTCGCCGGTGACGTACACCGGGCGGCCGGGGCCGGCTTCGCGGGAACCGAGGGTGCGGATGCGGGAGTTGGTGCTCATGACCGGTGCTTCCTTACTTGGGGAGGGAATCGAGAGAGGGGCCGAGGATCCAGCTGGCGATCTCCCGGATCGCGCCGTCGCCACCGGGGACGGTGGTGACCGCGCGCGCGGCGCCGCGTACGACGTCGTGGGCGCTCGCGACCGCCACGGGCCAGCCCACGAGGGCGAAGCACGGGAGGTCATTGACGTCGTTGCCGACGTAGAGCACGCGCTCGGGCGCGATGCCCTGTTCCTCGCACCACTGCTTCAGGGCGAGGTCCTTGCGGTCGATGCCGTGCAGCACGGGGATCTTGAGCTTGCGTGCGCGGGCGGCGACGACCGGGTTCTGTTCCGTGGACAGGACGAGCATCCTCAGTCCGCTCCTGCGCAGGGCGGCGATGCCGAGCCCGTCGCCGCGGTGCACGGAGACGAATTCCTGTCCGGCGGCGTCGATCAGCACCCTGTCGTCGGTCTGGGTGCCGTCGAAGTCGAGGACGACCGCGTCGATGTCGTCGGCGGTCGGGAGGGCGCCGGGCCGGCCCGCGTCGAAGAGCGGGGCGAGGGCGCGGGCGCGGGCGAGGTCGTGCGGGTCGTCGATCTCCAGCACGCGGGCGGGGTCGGTGCGCACGAGTTCGGTGCGGCCGAAGAAACGGTGCTGGTGCTCGCGGAAGCCGGCCGCGTCCATGGCGTAGGCGGCGCCGGTCTCCAGGAGGTCCTGGGGGCGGTCCTGGCGGCGGGGGCGGAAGGACTTGTCGTGGTTGACGCCGAAGCCGCCGCTGCCGCCGTCTCCCTGGGAGCCGGCCGGCTCCTCGCCGGCCGCGTCCCGCCAGACGAAGCCGTGGAACGGGGCGACGGTCACGGCCGTGTCGGCGCCCTGCGCGGCGACCGCGCCGGCCACGCCGTCGATGTCCTCGCGGATCAGGAAGGGGCTGGTGCACTGGACCAGCAGGACGACGTCCACCCGGTCGCCGTGCAGCGCCTCGTGGGCGTCCATGGCGTGCAGGACGGCCGCCTCCGAGGTGGCGAGGTCGCCCGCGATGGCGGCGGGGCGCATCACGATCTCGGCGCCGGCCTGCCGGGCGGCGGCCGCGATGGCCTGGTCGTCGGTGGAGACCACGACGTCCGTGACATGGCGCGCCGCGCGGCATTCGCGGACGGCGCGGGTCACCAGGGGCGCGCCGCCGACCGGCGCGAGGTTCTTCGCGGGCACGCCCTTGGAGCCGCCGCGCGCGGGGATCACGGCGAGCACGCGGCGTACCGGGGTGCCCTGGCCCTCTTGCGGTCGGGACATGGGATCAGCTCCTTGAGCAGGAAGGGAGGCGCTCACAGCTCGCCCATCCGACGGATCACCGGGGCCACCCGCTGGACGCCGTGGCGGTAGGCGCCGCGCGCCGCGCGGCGCACGATCTGCCGGACCGGTCCGGGCTCCTTGCCGGCGGCGGGGGTGCCGGGCAGCGGGGTGCCGTCCGGGCCGAGGTGATGGCGGGCGAGCAGGCCGGGCAGGTAGCCGGGCGCGGTGACGGGCGTGTAGTACGGGGCCGGCGGGGGCAGGTCGCCGGGGCGGTCGAGCAGCTCGGCGATGCGGGCGCGGGCGGTGTCGAAGGCCCTGCCGTACGCTTCTCCCCCGGCGGCCACGCCCTGCCGGGACACCCACTCCTCGTCCGGCACGGGCCGGTGGCCGGCGTCGAGCTGGTCCCAGGAGGCGAGGCAGCCGGAGCCGACGAAGTGGTGGTTGCCGAGCGCCTCGCGTACGCCGAGGTCGGTGAGGACCGCGGTCGGGATGCGGCGGTGCAGGGATTCCAGGGCGGCCGTGGAGCTCACCGTGACCAGCAGGTCGGTGCGGTCCAGGACTTCGCCCATGTGCCCGTACACCAGGCGGAAGTTGGCCGGCGGGTCGAGCCGCTGGACCAGTTTCTGGTACGGCAGTTCCTCGATGTGCGTGGTGTGTTCGCCCGGCTTGGAGCGCAGCTTGAGCAGTACCTCGCGCTCGGGGTGCCGGCGGGCGTGCTCGACCAGCCGGTTCAACAGGTAGGTACGGTCCCGGCGGTTCTCCGGTACGGAGGGCTGGGCGGCGAAGACGACCGTGCGGGGGTCGTGCTCGCCGGTGTAGGCGGCCCCGCCGAGGAACGGCAGCGCGACCTCCGTCACCGAGCCGGCGTCGGCGCCCACGCCTTCGTACACGGCGCGGAAACGGTCCGCGTCCTGACGGGAGTTGGCGAGGACGAGGTCGGCCCCGTGGCGCAGCAGCAGGCCGTCGGCGAGCTTCTCGTAGACGACGCCGACATATCCGGTGACGACGACGGGCCGCTTCGCCCGGTCGGCTGCGGTGTCCTCCCAGACGCGCCCGAGCCCGTGCAGCATCGCCTGCACCCCGCCGCCGACCAGCGCGAGGACCAGGATGTCGTACGACTCCTCGCGCATGGCGTGCAGGAACTGGACCGCGGTCACCTCGTGGAGGGCGTCCGCCCGGACGCCGACCTCGTCGAGCTGACGGGCGGTGGGAGTCGCACGGCCCCGCAGGAGATAACCGTCCAGACGGATGTCCGAATGCTCCGGGGCAATGCGGTTCGCGGTGAGCGCGCCCCATTTCCACCGGGTGTCGGAATCCGCGAGAACGGCTGCTCGCAGGGACTTCGTTGCACTTGCTGGCACAACGAAGACGTTAGGAAGTAATTCCCAGGAGCGGCCCAACCCGAATCCAACAAATGGTTAACAGCAGATCGCCGAATGGGGGATCGACCCGCCCGCTCTCCGGAAAAATGTTCGCTTCACTGCTTCGCCACGCGTCGTTCACCCCGTATCAAGGTGCGGGTAAAGACGAATGACGGGCCGCCCCCTAACGTCGAAGACGTGCTCAAGCTCTCCGTCATCGTGCCGTTCTACAACGTGCGCCCATACGTCCCCGATGCCCTGCGAAGTCTGCGCGCCAACGCGCGGGACGACTTCGAATTCATTCTCGTCGACGACTGCTCGACCGACGGGACCGCGGACCTCCTCGCGCGTGCCGAACGCGAACTGCCGGGGGCGGTGCTGGTCGGCCACGAGAAGAACGGTGGCCTGGCGACCGCCCGCAACACCGGCATCGACCGGGCCCGCGGCGAGTACCTGACCTTCCTCGACGGTGACGACTGGCTGGCGCCCGGCCACTACGCCCGGCTGGTCTCCGCGATCGAGAAGCTGGACTGCGACTTCGTCCGCACCGACCATGTGCAGTGCACCGCGCGGGCCCGCACCGTGCACCGCGTCCCGCACGGCCGGCGCAATGTCGCGCTGAACCCGCGCGACGCGATCCTCCCCTCCCACCGGACCACCTCCGTCGACTACGCCTACGCCTGGGCGGGCATCTACCACCGCAGGCTCGTCGAGCGCGGCGTGCTGCACTTCACCGACGGGCTGCGCACCGCCGAGGACCGGCCCTGGATCTGGAAGCTGCACCGGGAGGCGGAGTCCTTCGCGGTGACCGGCCTCCTCGGTGTCTTCTACCGGCGCGGGGTCTCCTCGTCGCTCACCCAGATCGGTGACGCCCGGCAGCTCGACTTCATTCGCGCGTTCGACCAGGTGATCGAGGAGACCGCGCGGGACGCCGATGCGGCGGCCCTGCTGCCGAAGGCCGTGCGCACGTATTGCGCCATCATTTCCCACCACCTGGGAACCATCGAAAGGTTCGAGCCCCCCGTGGCACGACAGCTGAAGGCGATGAGCACCGCCGCACTGCGGCGCATGCCGCAGGACGTACTCAACGACGCACTCGGCTCGATGGACGCCGAGCGCGCCGGCCGGCTGCGGAGGCTGCGCCGCCGCCCCGTGCCGGCCGCGGAGGTCGCCGCGTGACCACGCAGATCTTCATGGCGTCGACCCTGTACGGCACGGCCACGCTCGCCGCCGCCCTGGACTCCGGCTGCTTCGCGCCCGCCGACCGGCGGATCCTGCTGGTCTCCAACAACGCGACGACGCCCGAGACCACGCCCGCCGTCGACGAGATGCCCGGGTTCGAGCGGCTGCGGTCCCGGTTCGACGACGTGCTGTCCTGGAACGAGGCCGTCTTCCCGTTCCACCCCGGCGGTTGGGCGCCGCGCCTGGAGGACGCTCCCCTGTGGGAACGGTATCTGCGGCTGCTCTGGGACCTGGGCGACGACGACCTGGCCCTCGCCGTGGAGTCCATCCAGGTCAACCCGGCCCTCGGAGTGACGCAGATCTTCACCGACGCGCCCGTCACCGTCTACGCGGACGGCCTGATGAGCTACGGCCCCACCCGCAACAAGCTCGACCCGCTGGTCGGCACCCGGG
Source organism: Streptomyces hirsutus (assembly GCF_001418415.1). GTDB lineage: Bacteria > Actinomycetota > Actinomycetes > Streptomycetales > Streptomycetaceae > Streptomyces > Streptomyces hirsutus. Next base: position 8,873 of record NZ_LIQT01000023.1, on the reverse strand, counting down.
TGGAGCGGCTGCTCCACCTCGACCTGGTGCCGGGGCTCGAGCCGCTGCTGCTCACCGAGTTCGGGGTGGCGCCGGAGGTGGTGGCGACCCCGGCGTTCACCAAGGTGCTGGCCGAACTGGTCGACACCGGCGGCGAGCTGCCGGACGTGACGGGGCCCGCGCTGCTGCTGGGCCAGTACCTGTCCGCGCTGAACATCCTCTCCGCCGAGGAGGAGGAGAACCTTCATGTGCGGATGCTGAAGGGCGCGGTGAAGCTGGGTCACAGCCGCGTGGTGTTCAAGCCGCACCCCACGGCCCCGGCGCGCTTCACCCACACCCTGGAGGAGGAGGCCGAGCGGCTCGGCGTCGGTCTCACGGTGGTGGACGCCCCGGTCCTGGCCGAGGTGCTGTACCAGCGGATGCGTCCGGCCCTGGTCGTCGGCTGCTTCTCCACCGCCCTGCTGACCGCGTCCGCCCTGTACGGGCTGCCGGTCGCCCGGGTCGGCACCGGGACTCTGCTGGACCGGCTGACGCCGTTCGAGAACAGCAACCGCGTCCCGGTCACCATCGTCGACGCGCTGCTGCCGGAGCCGACGGACGGGGCGGCGGTCGCCGAGGGGCGCGGGCGCATGGCCGCCGAGGCGCTCGGCGACCTCGTACGGGCCGTCGGGTTCACGATGCAGCCGAAGATCCTGCCGGCGCTGCGGTCCGAGGCCGAGCGCTACCTGTCGACGCGACTGGACGACGACACCCGGCGCTACTTCAAGAAGAAGCGGCTGGCGTCCCTCGGGCTGCCCGGCGGGGTGCCGCCCCAGCTGGGGTTCCTGCCGCGCAACGCCACGGTCCGGAAGGTCGCGCGCAGGGCGCGCAGGCTGCGCCGGGCGATGGCCCGCCGCTGAGCACACGCCCGTCCGCCCCGCCCTCGGCCGAGCGGGGCGGGGCAGACGGGCCGGGCGGACGGGCGGGGCGCCTCCCTGAGTGAACGGCGAGCGAAGGCCATGGAAAGCCCGAGTGACAGCCAGTCAACTCCATGGATTCCATGGTGAACTGGCAGTCACACCCATAGGATCACCACGCTTGCCGCCCTTCTCCGGCGTCACCCCACCCGTGAGGCATCCATGACGAACATCGGCCGGCTCTACTCGCTCCTCGACGATGTCCGCCTGCCGGACACCCTCCCCTACTCCCAGGTCAGCACCTGGGAACTGCGGTTCCTCTATCTACTGGGACGCCATCACCTCACGGGCGAGGACCGACTGGTCGAACTGGGGTCCGGTGGCGGTGGTTCCACCTATGCCCTCGCGCTCGGGCTGCGCGAGAGCCCCGTCTTCGACGAGCGCCGGGGGCGGCTGCACGCGTACGACTTCTTCCGCGTCGGCAAGGGCACCTTCGCGACGGAGAAGTTCTTCACCTCCGGCAGCAAACCGGCCGAGGACGATTCCTTCCTGGACGACTTCCGCGGACGCCTCGAACCGTTCCTGCCGTTCCTGGAGATCCACGCGGGCGACCTCTGGAAGACCTCGGACCCCGAGGACACCAGCCCCGTCGAGTTCCTGCACATCGACATCGCCAAGACCCCCCGGGTGTTCCGCTGCGTGACCGAGCGGTTCCTGTCCCGGCTGCGGCCCGGCTCGGTCGTCCTGCACCAGGACTTCGCCGGGCCCCGGCTGCCGTGGCTGCACCACAGCACGGGCGCGCTGCTGCCGTACATCGAGATCGCCGGACCGCCGATCCGCTCCACGCTCGCCTTCGAGGTGGTCCGGCCGATCCCCGAGGACGTGCTGAAGTCCATCGCGGAGGACACCTGCTCCGTCGACGAGAAGCTGGCGCTCATCTCCGCCGTCCAGGAACGGATCGACCGCGACCACACCGGCGGCATCCCGTTCAAGTCGGTCCTGGAGTTCTCCAAGGCCTACGTCGCCCACTACGCCGGCGACCACCGGCGGGCGTGGTCGCTGGCCGAGCCGCTGATCGACGACGCGTACCTGAGCCGTACCCGCGCCGACCACTTCGAGCAGCTGCGCAAGGCGTACGACGAGGACCGGGCGAAGAACGGCGGCGGTTCGCGGCTGTCCCGGCTGATGAGGAAGGCCCTGGGCCGCTGAGTCCGCGGGCCCGGCGTGAAGCGCGCGGCACGCGGCACGCGTGAGCCCCCGCGGCCCGTCCCCCAGCGTCCTGGGACCGGCCGCGGGGGCTCCCCCCGTCTCACTCGCCGAGGATCGCCCTCAGGTCGGCGGCGTTGGCCTCGGTGACCTTCCACAGCGACTGCTGACGCTCGTGGACGTCGGCGACGGTCGCCGCGTGACGGTCCAGGATGCCGGTCGCCCGCTCGGTGAGCACGGCGCCCAGGTTCCTGTCGTGCACGGAGACACCCCACTCGGGGCGCTCGATGTCGGCCAGGAAGTACGCCATCTTCGGGTGCGAGATCAGGCTGATGATCGGCGTGCCCACGCCGAACGGGATCATCCCGGCGTGCCCGCGCATGCCGATGACGAGGCGGGTCCTCGCGTACAGGTCCCGGATCCCGTCGTTGTCGAAGTCGTACATCGGGATCACCGGCAGCGAGATGCCGTGCTCGCGGCGCAGGTCGAAGGCGATCCGCTCGTCGTCCAGCGAGTGCGCCACGCAGCGGACCTCGGTGTGCGCGCCGATGCCGCGCACGGCCTTGGCGATCTCCGCGAGGAAGTGCCCGTAGTCGTGTCCGAAGCGCAGGCCCGCCCGGTCGTAGGCGGCGTTCAGCAGGACGGTGTCCTCGCGCTCGGCCGGGTCCGTCCAGCCTTGCACCAACTGGCGGCTGACCGTGGTGGGGCAGGGCTGGAAGCGGACCTTGTCGTGCAGGTGGTCCGGGAGCATGGCCCGCACCTTGGCGATGGAGCCGTGGTTGCGCAGCCCGAAGAACGAGGACTTCTCCACCAGCAGGCGCAGGCTCTCGCGGAACCGCCCGGCCCGGTACGACTGGCCGTCGAAGGCGTTGAAGCCGACCGCGTACACCATGATCGGCACGTCGACGGCGCGCAGGTGTGCGTCGGGCACGTTCCACTGCCAGGCGCTGTTGCCGTTGGGCATGGTGTCCGGGATGAACAGTCCGCCGCCGCCGATGACCAGGCCGCGCCGGGCGTTGACCCGCTCCAGGGCGGCCTGGTCGAACAGCCGGTGGGCGTGCACGGAGTGCCAGCGGCGGGAGGTGGTGTCCGGGCCGAAGCCCAGGCGGACGGTCTCGGGGAGCAGCTTGTCGCCGGCGTTGCCCTGGCGGTCCATGTAGAAGGCGACGTGCGCCAGCTGGTCCTCGGCGCCGCCCAGCTCCTGCTCGGGTACGGAGGCGGCACGCTGGGCCCACAGCCGGCTCGAGCGGTGGGTGGGGTCGACGGAGATGCCGGCGGTGGCGTGCCGCAGCGACTCGGCGTCGTCGCCGTGCACCCAGGCCATCTGGGCGAGCCGGGCGTAGGCGGTCGCGGCCCGGTTGGGGGCGGCGGCGGCGAGCAGCAGCCGGGCCTTGGCCTCCTCGTGGCGCGAGACGCTCATCAGGGCGTGCCCGAGCACCTCGTGCGGCCAGGCCTCGTCGAGCGGGATGTGCACGCCGCTCAGGATGTCGACGGCGTCCTGGTAGTCGCCGGCCGCGATGTGCGCGGCGGCCACCTTGCGGGCGCTCTCGACGTCACCGGTGCGTGCGACGTGCGGGGTCCCGAGGTGCACCAGCAGGTCGTGGTGGAGGGCGCCGGACCGGGCCAGGTAGGCGGCCTGGAACTCGGCGTCGGACAGCTCGAACTCGCGCCAGCGGTCCTCCGCCTGCCCGTATCCGGCCTCGCCGCCCTGCCAGGGTTTGTGGCGGCCGGTGAAGTGCAGGATCGCGGTGTCGTCGGGGACCGGCAGGTCGCCGGACAGGCGCCGCTTGACGAAGTTGTAGCGGGCGTCGAGGCGGACGAAGTCGCCGTCCAGGACGGCGTTGAGGATGCCCTGGTCGTGCTTGTCGAGCTCGTAGTCGCCGCTGCGTCCGGTCGCGTCCAGCTCGGCGCAGAACGCGTCGCTGAGGTACTCGCGCTGGATGACCAGCAGCCCGGAGTTCAGCTTGTGCTGCCCGTAGAAGAACTGCGGGACGGCCGCCAGGCCCTCGCGCAGCCGCAGCAGTTCACCGAGGTCGCCGAGGACGACCATGTCGGTGTCGAGCGTGATGACGGTGTCGTACTCACGGAGCCGGAAGACGTCGAGGATGAAGTACGCCTTGCGGACCAGGTAGTTGTCCTGGTCGCCCTTCTTGTACGTGTCGTAGTGCTCGGTGTTCACCCGGCGCAGCACGATCCGCGGGTGCAGGGCGCGGATCCTGGCGATGGAGCCGGGCCGCAGGTCGTCGTGGAGCACGACGAAGTCCTCGCACACGCCCGGGTTGGACAGCGCGAGGCTGCGCAGCAGGGCGAGGAAGCCGGGCAGGTAGTTCTCGTCGACGTAGGCGGCGAAGGCGACGCGGCGCTTGCCGGTGAGCGCGTCCGACGAGAGGGCCGGTACCGGGGAGGCCGTGGTCGCGGCCCCGGGGGTGATGGTCATCGCAGGGATATCCTCATGTCGGTCACTCGCTGGGCCCGCTGCATGACCCATTCCTTCTCGCTGGTGTACTCGTGCACGGAGGTGATCGGCATCTTCATGGCTTCGGGCACGCGGTAGGCGCCGCTCTCGTAGAAGTCGAAGCCGATCAGGTCGAGCGTGGGGCTGACGTCCAGGAAGTCCAGCAGAAACAGCATGTTGAAGCCGGTGGTCGGAATGCCCGACCAGACGTCGGAGCCGAGCTTGCCGATGGTGCGCACGGGCCAGCGCAGCGACTCGTCGCCGAGGTGTCGCTGGGCGCCGGGCACCAGGCGGTTGCGCAGGGAGTGCTTCCAGTCGCCGGAGACACCGCCGAACACGAGCCGGGTGGTGACCGGCTGGTCCCAGTTGAAGCCGTGCTTGTGGATGGTGGCGTGGATGTCGGTGCGCCCGCCGGTGTGCTTCTCGTCGATGCGGTACGAGTTGAAACGGACCACCAGGTCGTAGGCGTCGATCTCGGCGCCCATCGAACTGGCGCCCACTCGACCGGAGTTGGCGATGAGGCAGATGGACTTGCCGGCGATCAGGTTGCGGAACTCGCCGAGGCTGACCCACTGCACGCCGCCGATGGTGGGGTCGGCGACGGGGCCGCGCATCCGGTTGCGGCGCTGCTCGGCGTAGAGGGCCAGGACCTCGGTGAGCGCGGGCAGGTCGGCGTCGCCGCGCGCGGAGCGCAGCTCCAGGTACTGGCCGAGCAGTTCCTGCCGGTCGGCGACCGGCGCCTGCCCGGCGGCCAGTGCGAGGAGCGCTCCCACCATGCGCGGCTCGGCCTCGGACCAGTCCCCCGCGGCGTGCGCGGCCAGGCCCTCGGCCCACACGTCGGTGGCGGGGCCGCCGGCGAACCGCTCGGCGCGCGGGCACTGGCGCCGCAGCAGGGCCAGCAGTTCCCGGTCCTTCTCCCCGGCGACACGCAGTCCGGCGATCTTCGCGGAGACGCCGAATCCGTCGCTGTCGGTGAGGCCCAGGTACCGCTCGTAGGCGGGTACGGCCTCGGTCTCGTCGCCGAGGGCCTCCATCAGCCGGGCGCGCAGCCGCCAGCCGGCGCGGGAGTTCTTGCGCTGGGCCAGGACGGTGTCGCTGATGACCAGGGCGAGGTCCAGCTCGTCGTCGTAGCCGCATTCCAGGGCCTTGTTGGCGACGGCGAGCAGGGCGTCCAGCACGTCGTTGGGGATGCCGGCGGCGGGGGCCGACGCGCCCTTGACGACCCGCTTGAGGCGGGCGGCGGCACCGCTCGGCGCGACCGGTGCGGCGGTGGGGGCGTCACCGGTGGTGACCACGACGAGCAGCCTGCGGAGCTGCTCGGCGAGTTCGATGCGGCGGCGGTCCACACTGCCGACGAGTTTTCCGCTGTGCACCGCGCAGGCACGCAAGCAGTCGTCCAGCTCCCCTCCGCGCACACGTGCCCGTCTGTTCTGAACCGTCGTCATGGCACTCCTGTTTTGCCGAACCAGCTGCGCGCGCGCTCCGCGACAGCATGGGTTGCGTTTTCTTCCACGCAAGGGGGATGTCCGGAGAATTTAGAAAGCCAAAACGACATCCAGGTGAACTCATCTCTACCGGGCAGGGAATCGTTGGTCCGGCGTTCGGTTGCTCTCCGTCCATCGCACTAGCGTGCTGGCGTACCCGCGGCCGAATCCGGCCGGAATCATGAAACCCAGGGGTTTTCCTTGACCAGCACGCTCGCTCGTCCGGTGCCCGAAGCGACCCGGCCGACGGAGACGGAAAAGCCGCACGGGCGTCCCCGGTTGCGCGCCCTGGACGGACTGCGGCTGGTCGCCGCGCTGATGGTGGCGGCCTATCACTACGGCGGGCGCGGCGGCGATGTCACCACTGCCTGGGGAAGCTCCCCGAAGGACCAGTTCCCCACCCTTCACGAGTACTTCGCCTACGGCTGCCTCGGCGTCCAGATCTTCTTCGTGATCAGCGGATTCGTCATCTGCATGAGCGGCTGGGGCAGGCCGCTGCGGTCGTTCTTCGCCTCCCGCGCCTCCCGGCTGCTGCCCGCCTACTGGGCGGCGGTCCTCCTCGTGACGGCGGTGTTCGCCCTGCCGGTGGTCGTCCACGAGGCCGTCTCGCCGAGCGACGCCCTGGTGAACCTGACGATGCTCCAGCAGCCGCTCGGCGTGGACCGGGTGCTGGGGGTGTGCTGGACGCTGTGGGCGGAGGTCCGCTTCTACGCGCTGTTCGCCCTGTTCGTGGTGATGCCCGGGGCGAGCCGGCAGCGGGTGATCCTCTTCTGCGCGCTGTGGACCCTGGGGGCGGCGATCGCGGAGGGCGCGAACGAGCCGCTGCTCGACCTCGTCCTGATGCCGGAGTACGCGCCGTTCTTCGTCGGCGGTGTCGGCCTGTACCTCGTCCACCGCGACCGCAAGGACGTGTACGCCTGGGGCATCGTCGGGGTGAGCTGGCTGATCGGCCAGCACTACGCGGTCCAGGACCTGTGGCACGCGCCGAGCGCGGACGCCTTCTCCCACAGGACCTCGTTCGGCATCATCCTGGTCGTGACGCTCGGCTTCGCCGCGGTCGCCGCCATCGCGCTGGGCCTACTGGACCGGGCGAACTGGCGCTGGCTGACCGTCGCGGGCGCCCTCACCTACCCGTTCTACCTGGTCCACGAGCACCTGGGCTGGGTGGTCATCCACGGCCTGCACCGCGGCCTCGGCATCGGCTCGGCGGGGACCTTCGCGCTCACGATCGCGGCGATGCTGCTGCTGGCCCGGCTGCTGAACCGGTACGTGGAGGAGACGCTGACGCCGGTGTTGCGGGCCCGGCTGTCCAAGCCGCCGTCCAAGCGACGCTGACCCCTGGGGCCGCCCGCTGTGAACCGGGCGGCCCTGCGTCCCTACGCGCCGGCCAGCGACAGCTTCGCCGCGAAGCCCAGGAACAGGGCGCCCGCCGCCGAGGTGGCGCCCGCCGACAGAACCCGGCGGCGGCGGAAGGCGGCGGCGAGCCTGGTGCCACCGAAGATGAGCGCGCTCAGGTAGAGCACGCTGGCGATCTGCGCGAAGACGCCGAGGACGACGAAGGAGAGCGCCGGGTAGGCGTAGGCCGGGTCGACGAACTGCACGAAGAAGGAGATGAAGAACAGGATCGCCTTGGGGTTGAGCAGGCTGATGACCAGCGCCCTGCGGTACGGCCGCTCCATCGGGGCCGCGTCGGCCGCGACCGTCTCGGGGCCGCTCTGCTCGCGCCGGGTCCGCCACATGCCCCAGGCGGCGCGCAGCATGCCGATCGCGAGCCAGGTCAGATAGCCGGCGCCCGCGTACTTCACGATGCCGAACAGCACGGCGTTCCCCTGGAGCAGCGAGGCGACGCCCGCGGCGGACAGCGTCATCAGCACGGCGTCCCCGCACCAGACTCCGGCCGCCGCCCTGTAGCCGACCCGCACCCCGCGCCGGGCGGCGACGGACAGGACGTACAGGGAGTTGGGGCCGGGCAGCAGCACGATGAGGATCAGGCCGGCCAGGTAGGTGGGGAGGTCGATGACACCGAACATGAAAAGGAGTGTCGCACGGGGTACCACACTCGGATTCGGCTGTCCGGAGTTCGGTCAGTCGTCGCCGTCCAGGAGGGTGTCGACGGACAGGTCGAGGGTGATCCCGACGGACTCCGGGGCGGGGACGGACCGGCCCCGCTCGAAGTGCCGGGGGTCGGGGTACTTTCCGTCCTTCGGGTCGGTGTAGAGCAGGACCTCGTCGTGGTGGCGGTCCGCGACGAGATAGGCCGGGATGCCCGCCTTGGCGTAGATCCCGACCTTGATGGCCGTGTCGTTGGACCAGTTGGTGGAGGTCACCTCCAGCACCAGGCGGAAGACGTGCGGCGCGTAGCAGTTCTTCTCCACGAGCGCGTCCCTGTAGTCGTCATCGACCACGGAGAAGTCGGGGACCGCGTAGTCGTCGGGTCCCGTCGGCAGCCACAATCCGATGCCACCGATGTATCTGAGTCCCGCCTGCCTGGCTCCGATCCGCGAGAACTCCTCGATGAGCCAGGTCAGCGACTCCTGGTGCGGACCATCCGGCGGCGGTGTCACGACGATGCTCCCGTTGAGGATCTCTACCCGGTGGCCGGGCAGCTCCTCCCAGAGATGGTCAGCAGCATCGGCAAGCGACGACTCGTGCAGCATCACAGCCACGGCACCCTCCTTACGGGAACACCCTCCACGAGCCTAACCGGGGATGTGCCGTTTTCATCCTCGATTACCCATTTGAGGCAATGGCCCAGGTCAGAAGGCGTCCGAAGGCACGTAAGCCCCCCACACCTCCCGCAGCGCGTTGCACACCTCGCCCACCGTCGCCCGCGCGCGCAGGGCGTCCTTCATC
>NZ_LIQT01000229.1 GCF_001418415.1 Streptomyces hirsutus | reverse complement strand
GGCCCCCGCTATGTCCACACCGGACAACCCGGCCCCCCGGACAACGCCCACATGGAGCATGCCCAGTCTGCTCTCCCCGCCCTAGCCTGCGAGAAAAGAAGGCAAGTGTCCGTTACACCCCCCAGGAGCCCCTCATGACCGCACTTCCGCAGGAGCGCCGCCTCGTCACCGCCGTCCCGGGCCCGAAGTCGCAGGAGCTGCAGGCCCGCCGTACCGCCGCGGTCGCCCAGGGCGTGGGCTCCGTACTGCCCGTGTTCGCCGCGCGTGCGGGCGGCGGGATCATCGAGGACGTCGACGGCAACCGGCTGATCGACTTCGGCTCGGGCATCGCGGTGACCTCGGTCGGCGCCTCCGCCGAGGCCGTCGTACGCCGTGCCGCCGCCCAGCTCGCCGACTTCACGCACACCTGTTTCATGGTCACGCCGTACGAGGGGTACGTGGCCGTGGCCGAGGCGCTCGCCGAGCTGACCCCGGGCGACCACGCCAAGAAGTCGGCCCTGTTCAACAGCGGCGCCGAGGCCGTCGAGAACGCCGTCAAGATCGCGCGGGTCTACACCAAGCGGCAGGCGGTCGTGGTGTTCGACCACGGCTACCACGGCCGCACCAACCTCACCATGGCGCTGACCTCGAAGAACATGCCGTACAAGCAGGGCTTCGGGCCGTTCGCGCCCGAGGTGTACCGCGTTCCGGTCGCCTACGGCTACCGCTGGCCGACCGGCGCCGACCAGGCGGGCCCGGAGGCCGCCGCCCAGGCCATCGACCAGATCTCCAAGCAGGTCGGCGCGGAGAACGTGGCCGCGATCGTCATCGAGCCGCTCCTCGGCGAAGGCGGCTTCATCGAGCCGGCCAAGGGCTTCCTGCCCGCGATCAGCAGGTTCGCCGCGGACAACGGCATCGTGTTCGTCGCCGACGAGATCCAGTCCGGCTTCTGCCGCACCGGCCAGTGGTTCGCCTGTGAGGACGAGGGCATCGTCCCGGACCTGATCACGACCGCGAAGGGCATCGCCGGTGGACTTCCGCTCTCCGCCGTGACCGGACGCGCCGAGATCATGGACGCGGCCCACTCCGGCGGCCTCGGCGGCACCTACGGCGGCAACCCGGTGGCCTGTGCGGGTGCGCTCGGCGCCATCGAGACGATGAAGGAGCTGGACCTCAACGCCAGGGCGAAGGCGATCGAGGCGGTCATGAAGACCCGTCTGACCGCGATGGCCGACAAGTTCGACCTCATCGGTGACATCCGCGGCCGCGGCGCCATGATCGCCATCGAGCTCGTCAAGGACCGTGCGACCAAGGAGCCGAACCCGGAGGCGACGGCGGCGCTGGCCAAGGCCTGCCAGCAGGAGGGTCTGCTGATCCTGACCTGCGGCACCTACGGCAACGTGCTGCGCTTCCTGCCGCCGCTGGTCATCGGCGAGGACCTGCTGAACGAGGGCCTGGACATCCTCGAGCAGGCGTTCGCACGCCTCTGAACAGGCATGCGTGCACATCTGAGCCGTCACCGGAGCGGTTGAGCCGCCCCGGTGGTACCGCCGGGGCGCGAGCGGCGGAGCGTGTGAAGAACGTGTGCGGGGTGGATGGCAGGAGCCTGTTGGCCCTGTCCCGGGCCCACCCCCTGCCGTAGGTTCTACCGGGACAAGAGATACACCCGCTCACGGGGAACTGTGAGCGGTACGGGCCGAGGCCTCCCCAGCTTCGCCCTGGTCGTGCCCTCGCGCACACAACCGGAGCCCCCCGGGTTCCGGGTCTCCTCACGATCGGACGGCCGCCCGCCCCACACCCCCCGGGGCGCGCGGCGTTCCGATCCGGATGGCAGCCCACGCGTCACGCGCGGCAGGCCGTTCCCCGAAGGGCCAGTGCTCACCCCCCCCTTGCACTGGCCCTTCGGCGTGCTCCGAGACCTGCCGCCGCGAACGGCGGCGCGTCCGCGAATGCGAAGCTGTGCACCATGCTGCTGCTCGGACCTCCCGTTCTCGTCTTCGCGCTGATCACCTGGCAGGTCGTCGCCGACGGCCCCCTGGTGGATCTGGACGAACGGCTGAGCAGGGTACTCCTCCGGCCGGACCGGGCCTCCGAGCTGCTCGCCGACCTCGGCAACACCGAGGTGGCCGTGCCCGTCCTGGTGGCCGCTCTGGCGTACGTCGCGTGGCAGGGGTGTACCGCGGGCCGGGACCGCTGGTGGCTGCCGCCCGCGGCCGGAGCCGTGGCGATGGCCCTGGTGCCGGTGCTCGTCATGCCCCTGAAGGCCTGGACCGACCGCCCCGGCACCCCGGCCGTACCCCCGGCGGTCGGCTACTACCCCTCCGGCCACACCGCCACCGCCGTCGTCGCGTACGGTGCGGCGGCCCTGCTCCTCGTCCCGCTGCTGCGCTCACCGGTGGTCCGCCGCGCGCTTCTGCTGCTCTGCGCCGCCCTGGTCGCCGGCGCCTCCTACGGCCTGGTGCGCCGGGGCTACCACTGGCCGCTGGACGTGGCGGCCAGTTGGTGCCTGGGGGCGGTACTGCTGATCTGCCTGTGGCTGTCGGCCGGCCGGAGCAGCCGTCCGGCAGCCGCCGACCGGCAGTCGGCCGGTCGGCCGGCGTAGCCGCAGGCGCCGCGGACGGGGGCGGGGAGCGCGCACGGGGAGTCCAGCCGTACAGGTCCGTTCGTCGAGGCCGGATGCGAAGCCGCCGTTCCTGATGGGGTCCGCGTCGGCCGCACGGGCGGCCGACGGTATACCGGACGCGGCGGGAGCCGCGATGACGAGCACGGTGAGAGGACCGAACGGCTGGAACGGTCTGCGGCGGTCCACGACTGCCTCCGGGTACGGGGGAAATGAGGAAAGGAAGGTGGGGGGACGGAGCGCCTTCGCGTCGGTCCGGGCCACTCGGGTCGTCAAAGCCTCTGCCACTGGTCCGTCGTCCTGTCGGCTACGCCTCCTCCCGCCCGGCGAGCCCCGCCGCCGCCTCGTGCATGGCCAGTTCGAGCAGGACCGGGTCGGTGAGCGTGCCCGAGCCGTCCGGCGGGAACAGCCAGCGCGTCCCGCCGGCCGACGCGCGGCCCGGATACGGCACCACGATCCAGGTGCCGTCCCCCGCCGTACGGATGCCGGTGCCGACCCAGCGGGCCGCGGTGCCCGGCGGCACGAGGAAACCCATCCGCGCGTCACCGAAGTCGACCAGCACCGGGCCGGGCCGGTCGAGGACGCGGGTGAGCACGTCGAGCGTGGGGTAGCCGAGCTCGCCCGGCAGGATCAGCACGTCCCACGCCTTGCCAGCCGGCAGCAGCGCCACCCCGTGCGGGTTGCGCTCCCACTCCCAGCGGCACGCCTCGGGATCGGGTGCCACCGAGGAGAGCCACTCGACCGCCGGCTTCGTCCCTGTCATCACAAACGCCTGCCTCTCTGCCGTGGACGCGGGAAGGTCGCGTCACGAGGAGGAGAGGAAGCTTTCCGCCGGGCATTACGCGGGTTTCGGCACCCAAGGGGAGTGAACCGGATCACGCCCGTCGAAATCCGGCCGCCACTGCCGAAAACCGGTCACGCCGCCGGGAACCGCTCTCAGCTGTCGAAGCCCAGCCCCAGCCTGTCCATCGTCCGCAGCCACAGGTTCCGGTGGCCCTCGTGGGTGTCGGCGTGCGCCAGCGACCACTTGGTGAGCGCGATGCCGGTCCAGGCGAAGGGCTCGGGCGGGAACGGCAGCGGCTTCCTGCGCACCATCTCCAGCTCCGTGCGCTCGGTGCGCTCCCCCGCCAGCAGGTCCAGCATCACCTCGGCACCGAAGCGGGTGGCGCCGACGCCGAGCCCCGTGAAGCCGGCCGCGTAGGCGACCCTGCCCCGGTGAGCGGTGCCGTAGAACGCCGAGAAGCGGGAGCAGGTGTCGATCGCGCCGCCCCAGGCGTGGGTGAAGCGGACCCCCTCCAACTGCGGGAAACAGGTGAAGAAGTGGTCGGCGAGCTTCGCGTACGTCTGTGGCCGGTCGTCGTACTCGGCCCGCACCCGCCCGCCGTACGGGTAGACCGCGTCGTAGCCGCCCCACAGGATGCGCTGGTCGGCGGTCAGCCGGAAGTAGTGGAACCGGTTGGCGCTGTCGCCGAGTCCCTGCCGGTTCCTCCAGCCCACGGACGCCAGTTGTCCGTCGGTGAGCGGCTCGGTCATCAGGGCGTAGTCGTAGACCGGGACGGTGTAGAGGCGGGCCCGTTTGACCAGGCTGGGGAAGATGTTGGTGCCGAGGGCGGCCGTGCGGGCGCGGATCTGCCCGTAGGGGGTGCGGACGGACATCCCGGCGCCGTACGGGCGCAGGGTGAGGGCGGGGGTGTGCTCGTACACGCGGACGCCGAGGTCGAGGCAGGCCCGCTTGAGCCCCCAGGCGAGTTTCGCCGGGTGGAGCATGGCCACGCCCCGGCGGTCCCAGAGGCCGGCCAGGAAGGTGGGTGAGTCGACCTGGGCGCGGACCGCGTCGGCGTCGAGGAGGTCGACGCCGTCGGCGAGGCCCCGGCGGTCGATCTCCCGGTACCAGTCGCGCAGTTCGCGTGCCTGGTAGGGCTCGGTGGCGACGTCGAGTTCGCCGGTGCGTTCGAATGCGCAGTCGATGGCGTGGCGGGCGACCGTCTCCTCGATGGCGTCGAGGTTGCGCGCGCCCAGCCGCTCCAGCCGGTGGATCTCGTCCGGCCAGCGGGCCAGGCCGTTGGCCAGGCCGTGGGTGAGGGAGGCGGCGCAGAATCCGCCGTTGCGGCCCGAGGCGGCCCAGCCCACCTCGCGCCCCTCCACCAGGACGACGTCCCGGTCCGGGTCGCGTTCCTTGGCGATCAGTGCCGTCCACAGCCCGCTGTATCCGCCGCCCACCACCAGCAGGTCGCAGGTCTCGGCGCCGGTGAGGGCGGGCCGGGGCTCCGGCCGGCCGGGATCGTCCAGCCAGTACGCGGTCGGCCGGGCATCGGCGAGGGATTTCGTCCAACGGCTCATGGTCTTCACGCCTTCTGCCGCTTGCGGCGGTTGCCGACGGTCATGGAGACCAGCACCAGCAGGACGGCGACGACGAACATGGCCGTACCGACGACGTTGATCTGTACCGGGGTTCCGCGCTGCGCGGAGCCCCAGACGAACATCGGGAAGGTGACGGTGGAACCCGAGGTGAAGTTGGTGATGATGAAGTCGTCGAAGGACAGGGCGAAGGCGAGGAGCGCGCCCGCCGCGATGCCGGGGGCGGCGATCGGCAGGGTGACCCTCAGGAACGTCTGGGCCGGACCGGCGTACAGGTCCTGGGCGGCCTGCTCCAGGCGCGGGTCCATCGACATCACGCGTGCCTTGACGGCGACCACGACGAAGCTGAGGCAGAACATGACGTGGGCGATGAGAATCGTCCAGAAGCCGAGCCGGACACCCATGTTGAGGAACAGGGTCAGCAGCGAGGCCGCCATGACCACCTCGGGCATCGCCATCGGCAGGAAGACCAGCGAGTTCACGGCGCCGCGGGCGCGGAAGCGGTAGCGGACCAGCGCGAAGGCGATCATGGTGCCGAGCACGGTGGCGCCGAGAGTGGCCCACAGCGCGATCTGGAGGCTGAGCGACAGCGAGCCGCACAGGCCGGAGACCCCGCACGGGTCCCTCCAGGCGTCCGTGGAGAACTCCTGCCACTCGTAGTTGAAGCGGCCCTTGGGCTTGTTGAACGAGAACACGGCCACCACCACGACCGGCAGCAGCAGATACCCGAGCGTCAGCAGTCCCGCGATGACGACGAGACGGCGCTTGAGCCAGTTGACGAAGGTCATCACACCAGATCCTCCGTGCCGGACTTGCGGATGTAGACGGTGACCGCGAACAGGATCGCGGCCATCAGGATGAACGAGAGCGCCGCGGCCGTCGGGTAGTCCAGGATGCGCAGGAACTGCGTCTGGATCACGTTGCCGATCATGCGGGTGTCGGTGGAGCCGAGCAGGTCCGCGTTGATGTAGTCGCCGGTGGCCGGGATGAAGGTCAGCAGCGTGCCGGAGACGACGCCCGGCATCGACAGCGGGAGGGTGACTCTGCGGAAGGTGGTCGAGGGCCTGGCGTACAGGTCGTTCGCCGCCTCGTGCAGCCGGGGATCGATGCGCTCCAGGGAGGTGTAGAGCGGAAGGACCATGAACGGCAGGAAGTTGTACGTCAGACCGCAGACGACGGCGAGCGGGGTGGCCAGCACCCGGTCGCCGGCGGTCCAGCCGAGCCAGGAGGTGACGTCCAGTACGTGCAGCGCGTTGAGGATCTCGACCACGGGGCCGCTGTCGGCGAGGATCGTCTTCCAGGCGAGGGTGCGGATCAGGAAGCTGGCGAAGAACGGCGCGATCACCAGGATCATGATCAGGTTCCGCCAGCGTCCCGCGCGGAAGGCGATCAGATACGCCAGCGGGTAGCCGAGCACGAGGCACAGCACGGTCGCGGAGGCCGCGTAGAGCACCGAGCGGACGAACTGCGGCCAGTACGCGGACAGTGCGTCCCAGTAGGTGGCGAAGTGCCAGGTGACCTCGTAGCCGTCCTCCAGGGAGCCCGTCTGGACGGAGGTGGAGGCCTGGTAGATCACCGGCAGTGCGAAGAAGACGAACAGCCACAGCAGGCCGGGCAGCAGGAGCAGGTACGGCGTCCGGCGGCCCCGCTTCCGCGGCGGCTTCGCCCGCGGGGCCTGTGCCGGGGCCGGCGCCGGGGGCGGCGACTGGGTGACGGTGGCCATCAGACGGCCTCCTCCCCGACGGTTTCCACACCGGCGTCCGCGTCCTGTGCGGCGTCGAGACCGAAGGTGTGCGCCGGGTCCCAGTGCAGGACGACCTCGGCGCCGGGCGCCAGCCGGTGGTCGCGGTCGATGTTCTGGACGTAGACCTCGAACGCGGTGCAGACCGGGCTGTCGACGACGAACTGGGTGGAGACACCGAGGTAGCTGGAGTCGGAGATCCGGCCGGTGATCCGGTTGCGGCCCTCGGGTATGCGTCCGGCGTCGTCGGCGGGGACGAGGGAGATCTTCTCCGGGCGGACCCCGAGCAGCACCTTGCCTCCGGCCGCCGTGGGGCCGCTGTTGCGCGCCGAGGGCAGGACGAGCTTGCCGCCGCCCGCCTTCAGCACGATGTCGTCGCCCGACCTGGTGTCGACGTCGGCCTCGATGAAGTTGGACGTGCCGAGGAAGTTGGCGACGAACGTGGTGCGCGGGTTCTCGTACAGCTCGCTGGGCGGGCCGAGCTGCTCGACGCGGCCCCCGTTCATCACGGCGACCGTGTCGGCCATGGTCATGGCCTCCTCCTGGTCGTGCGTGACGTGCACGAAGGTGATGCCGACCTCGGTCTGGATGCGTTTGAGCTCCAGCTGCATCTGACGGCGCAGTTTCAGGTCGAGGGCGCCGAGCGGCTCGTCGAGCAGCAGTACCTTCGGGTGGTTGATCAGGGCGCGGGCCACGGCGACCCGCTGCTGCTGGCCGCCGGAGAGCTGGTGCGGCTTCTTGTGGGCCTGCTCGCCGAGCTGGACGAGTTCCAGCATCTCGCCCACCTGCTTCTTCACGCTCCTGATGCCGCGCCGGCGCAGACCGAAGGCGACGTTCTCGAAGATGTCGAGGTGCGGGAAGAGGGCGTAGGACTGGAAGACGGTGTTCACCGGCCGCTTGTACGGCGGGAGCGCGGTGACGTCCTGGTCGCCGAGACGGACGGTGCCGGCGGTGGGTTCCTCCAGGCCGGCGATCATCCTGAGGGTGGTGGTCTTGCCGCAGCCGGACGCGCCGAGCAGCGCGAAGAAGGAACCCTCGGGCACGGTCAGGTCGAGGGGGTGGACGGCGGTGAACGAGCCGTAGGTCTTGCCGAGGCCGGTGAGGCGGACGTCCCCGCCGTGGGCGGCCGTGTCGTGCGTCGTCTTCATCTCGTCACGCCCCCGTGAGCTTCGCGAACTTCGCTTCGAATGCCGTCTCTTCCTCGGCGCTCAGGGAGCGGAAGGAACGGGACTTGGCCTGCATGGCCTGGTCGGGAAGGATCAGCGGGTTGTTCGCCGCGTCCTCGTCGATCTTCGCGAGCTCGTCCTTCACTCCGTCGACCGGACAGACGAAGTTGATGTAGGCGGCGAGCTCGGCGGCCGGCCGCGGCTCGAAGTAGTAGTCGATGAGCCGCTCGGCGTTGGTCTTGTGCCGGGCCTTGTTCGGGATCATCAGGTTGTCGCTGGACGTCATGTAGCCGCTGTCCGGGATCAGGAAGTCGATGTCCGGGTTGTCCGCCTTCAGCTGGACGATGTCGCCGGCCCAGGCGACGCACGCGGCGAAGTCGCCCTTGCTGAGGTCGGAGGTGTAGTCGTTGCCGGTGAAGCGGCGGACCTGCCCCTGGTCGACGGCCTTCTGGAGGCGGGCTATCCCCGCGTCGTAGTCGTCGGCGGTGAACTTCTCCGGGGCCTTGTCCATGTCGAGCAGGGCCAGACCCATGGTGTCGCGCATCTCGGTGAGGAGGCCGACGCGCCCCTTGAGCTTCGGGTTGTCCAGCAGGTCGGAGAGCGTCTTCACCTCGACGCCGTCGAGCGCCTTCTTGTTGTAGGCGATGACGGCCGCGATGCCCTGCCAGGGGTAGGAGTAGGCACGGCCCGGGTCCCAGTCGGGGCTGCGGAACTGCGACGACAGGTTGGCGTAGGCGTGCGGCAGGTGGGACGGATCCAGCTTCTGCACCCAGCCGAGCCGGATCAGGCGGGCGGCCAGCCAGTCGGTGAGGACGACGATGTCGCGGCCGGTGTCCTGGCCGGCGGCGAGCTGCGGCTTGATCTTGCCGAAGAACTCGGTGTTGTCGTTGATGTCCTCGGTGTACGTGACCTTGATGCCGGTCCGCTCGGTGAACGCGTCCAGCGTGGGGTGTTCGCGCCCGCTGTCGTCGACGTCCATGTACTCGGTCCAGTTGGAGAAGGCGACGCTCTTCTCCTTCTCCGAGTGGTCCTCGGCCGATACGCCGCCCCGGGTGCTGCCCGCCGGGGGGATGCCGCAGGCGCTCAGCGCCCCGACGCCGCCGAACGCGAGCGCGCCGCCCGCGGAGGTGCGCAGCAGGGACCGGCGCGACAGGGCCGCCCTGCCGTTGCGGAAGCTGCGCCGCACGGCGGCCACCTGGGCCGGGGAAAGGCGGTCGGGCTCGTACTGCTCCATACGCGTGGTGCCTTTCGGAGTGAGGCCGTCGGTCGGTCGGCCCGGTTTCTATCGGTCCCCGAAGATCGTGCGGTGCCAGTCCTTGCGAACCGCCGCCGTATTGTCGAACATGACGTGCTTGAGCTGGGTGTACTCCTCGAACGAGTACGCGGACATGTCCTTGCCGTGGCCGGACGCCCGGTAACCGCCGTGCGGCATCTCGCTGATGATCGGGATGTGGTCGTTGATCCACACGCACCCGGCCCTGATCTCGCGTGTGGCGCGGCCGGTCCGGTACACGTCCCGGCTCCAGGCGGAGGCGGCGAGTCCGTACGGCGTGTCGTTGGCGAGCGCGATGCCCTCGTCGTCGGTGTCGAAGGGCAGGACGACCAGTACCGGTCCGAAGATCTCGGCCTGTACGGCCTCGCTGTCCTGCGGGGCGCCGGCGATCAGGGTGGGCCGGTAGTACGCGCCGGCGGCGAGTTCCCCGCCCGGAGCCCGGCCGCCGGTCACCACGCGCGCGTAGGCGCGCGCCCGGTCGACGAAACCGGCCACCCTCTCGCGCTGCGCGTGCGAGACCAGCGGGCCGAGATCGGTCCCGGCGGCGAAGGGGTCGCCGAGCCGCACGGTCTCCATGAGCGCGGCGGTGCGTTCCACGAACGCCTCGTAGAGGGGGCGTTGCACATACGCGCGGGTGGCGGCCGTGCAGTCCTGGCCGGTGTTGATGAGCGCGCCCGCGACCGCTCCGTTGACGGCGGCGTCGAGGTCGGCGTCGTCGAAGACGACGAAGGGCGCCTTGCCGCCGAGTTCGAGGTGGACGCGCTTGACGGTGGCGGTGGCGACGGCGGCGACCCGCCTGCCCACGGCGGTGGAGCCGGTGAAGGAGGTCATGGCCACGTCGGGATGGCCGACGAGGTGCTCGCCCGCCTCCCGGCCGGTGCCGGTGACGATGTTGATCACGCCGTCCGGGATGCCGGCGTCGGTGGCGGCCCGGGCGAAGAGGAGTGAGGTCAGCGGGGTGATCTCGGCGGGCTTGAGGACGATCGTGTTGCCCGCGGCGATCGCCGGGAGGATCTTCCACGCGGCCATCTGGAGGGGGTAGTTCCAGGGTGCGACGGAGCCGACGACGCCGATGGGTTCGCGGCGCACGTAGGAGGTGTGGTCGCCGGAGTACTCACCGGCCGACTGACCCTGGAGGTGCCGGGCGGCGCCGGCGAAGAAGGCGATGTTGTCGATGCTCCCGGGGACGTCGAACTCCCGGCTCAGCTTCAGGGGCTTGCCGCACTGCAGGGACTCGGCGCGGGCGAAGTCCTCGGCGCGCTCGGCGACCACGGCGGCGAACCGGTGCATCGCGTCGGACCGCTCGCCCGGGGTGGCGCCGGCCCACGCCCCGAACGCCTTCCGCGCGGCGGCGACGGCCGCGTCCACGTCGTCGGTGCCGGCGAGTTCGTAGGCGTACACGTCCTCGCCGGTGGCCGGGTCGACGACCGTGTGCGTACGGCCCGAGGTGCCCTTCGTCAGGCGTCCCGCGATGAACTGCGCCCCGTCGGCGAATCGTTCCCGCGCCGGAAATCGTTCCGGGGTGGCGTTGCCGGGGTGCTGCATGTCGCTCTCCTCCGTTTCCCGAGGGGGCGGCGTGGCGCCAGCTCGATTTGAGTGCCGATCCTGACAGAGGCATGCGATGCCAACAAGTGATTCCGTTGTTTCCATTTGGTTAAGCAACGAAATCTGTCGGAGGAGCGTTGTGCGAACACGGAAAGGACAGGCCGATTGTCGGTGCTGCCTGCGAAACTCGCGCGCATGGGGATGAACACGGAGGCCGAGAAGGGCATGGAGAAGGCTGTGACCGCGGTGGGAGCCGGGGCGATCGATTCCCGGGAGGCCCTGATCGAGGCAGTGGCGACCGGGCAGCGGATCAAGTACCTGCACTTCTGGGGGCACCAGCCCCTGCCCGACGGCCGGATCGGGGCGGGCTGCCTGAGCCAGTGGTGGCCGTCGCCGTTCACGGTGGACGGCGCGACCTACAAGACCGCCGAGCACTGGATGATGGCGGCCAAGGCCCGGATCTTCGCAGACCCGGAGGCGGAACGGAAGATCCTGGCCGCAGAGCACCCCGCCGACGCGAAGAAGGAGGGCCGCCTCGTCCGGCACTTCGACGAGGCGACCTGGCGGCGCGAGCGGTTCCGTGTCGTCGTCGAGGGCAGCACGCACAAGTTCGCCGCCCACGCGGACCTGCGCGCCTTCCTGCTGAACACGGGCGACCGCGTCCTGGTCGAGGCGAGCCCCAGGGACCGCGTCTGGGGCATCGGGCTCGGGGCGAAGAACGAGAGGGCGTCGGACCCCGCCCAGTGGCGCGGCGCGAACCTTCTGGGCTTCGCCCTGATGCAGGCCCGCACCCGCCTCCGGGAGGCCGGGGCCGGGACGGACTCCTGAGCGGCTCCGGTCCGGCCGGCCGCGGTGAGGGCCCGGTGTCCGGACCGGCGCACCGGGACCGCACCCGGCCGCGTGACCGGGTGAGAGCCGCCCGGATGCGGCCGGCGCTACACCACGAGCATCCGGGCACGGACGGTGGCCGGGGTCGGTCCGGGCCGACCGGGCGAACCGGGCGAGGTCCGTCTCGCGGGCCCCTACGGAGGTCGCGCGTGCCTGCCCGGGCCCGGTCGTCGGCGCGGGTGGGGGCCGGGCAGGCACGCGCGACCT
>NZ_LIQT01000228.1 GCF_001418415.1 Streptomyces hirsutus | reverse complement strand
CCCCGAACCCAAGCCCGGGCATGCGAAACGGGCGGCATCCGTGAGAGATGCCGCCCGTTCGACGGTGTGCGCGAGGGGGGAGTTGAACCCCCACGCCCTTGCGGGCACTGGAACCTGAATCCAGCGCGTCTGCCTATTCCGCCACCCGCGCATTGGGTGTGTCATCAGGCCCTTCCCCGTTGGGTTCGGCGCCTTTCGACTCCTGAACATTAGCACGCTGGTGGGGGTGGACTCACATCCCTTTCCACCCGCCCCGGCACCCATCCGCGTTGAGCAGCACCGTCGCCCATGAGCAGCCCACAAGCCGCCCCCCGGCCGCCCTCGAACAGTCACAGAAGATCAACGGCACCGTCGCACCGGCCCGTCCCGTATCGCCCCGTATAGCTCCCGTCGCACCGGACGAACACGTACCGACGGCCACCGGACACCTGCCCACGAGAACCGATGAGAACCGCTTCACGTATCAACCTCGTACCGGTAGCACCCGTCTCCCCAGGTGCCGGGCAGAGTCCACAGCCGGGTGCGGGACACTGGTCTGCGGCCCCCTCTACGATCCATGGCAGAGGGCTCCGCACGAGCACGGCCGAAGGAGTTCGGAGGCGAGCCCCGAAGGGAACTCCGTCAGGCACCGACACCCGTCGGTCCGGGCGGGCAGGGGGAACCAGCCGATCGACCGAGGCGTGGATACGATCAGTAAGCAGTACCAGTTATGCGGTGCACGGAACAGTGCACCGGGCAGTAGACGCGGTAGACGCAGCAGAAGACAGGGCAGTACACAGGACGGCAACGACGGAGGAGGTGCCACATGGGAGTCCTGAAGAAGTTCGAGCAGCGACTCGAAGGCCTGGTCAACGGCACCTTTGCCAAGGTGTTCAAGTCCGAGGTGCAGCCCGTGGAGATCGCGGGAGCGCTCCAGCGGGAGTGCGACAACAACGCGACCATCTGGAACCGCGATCGCACCGTTGTCCCCAACGACTTCATCGTCGAGTTGAGCACCCCCGACTTCGAGCGGCTCAGCCCGTACTCCGGGCAGCTCGGCGACGAACTCGCCGGCATGGTGCGCGACTACGCCAAGCAGCAGCGCTACACCTTCATGGGCCCCATCAAGGTGCACCTGGAGAAGGCGGACGACCTCGACACCGGCCTGTACCGGGTGCGCAGCCGTACGCTCGCCTCCTCCAGCAGCCAGGCGGGCCCCACAGGCCCCGGCCCCGCCGGACCCGGCACGGGCGGCCCGCCCGCCAGCGGCCCCGGCGGCTACGGCTACCCGCCGGCCGGACCCACGGGCGCCCCGCCCATGCCGGCCGCGCCGCCGCCCGGCGGCCGGCCCGGCGGTTACGGCTACCCGCAGCCCGCGGCCGCCCAGCGGCCCCCCGCCGCACCCGCGTCCGCCGGGCGCACCCGGTACTGGATCGAGATCAACGGCAACCGCCACCAGATCTCCGACGCCACGCTCGTACTGGGCCGCAGCACCGAGGCCGACGTGCGGATCGACGACCCCGGCGTCTCCCGCCGGCACTGCGAGATCCGGACCGGAACGCCCTCGACGATCCAGGATCTCGGATCCACCAACGGCATCGTGGTGGACGGACAGCACACCACCCGCGCTACGCTCCGCGACGGCTCGCGGATCGTCGTGGGCAGCACCACCATCATTTACCGGCAAGCCGAAGGGTGAAGCGGGGGCAATGTCAGAGCTGACCCTCACGGTCATGCGGCTGGGTTTTCTAGCCGTTCTGTGGCTGTTCGTGATCGTGGCCGTGCAGGTCATCCGCAGCGACCTGTTCGGCACACGGGTCACCCAGCGCGGAGCGCGCCGGGAGACCGCCCGGCCGCAACAGGGCGCCCGGCAGGCACCACCGCCGCAGCGCCAGCAGTCGGGGGGCGGCCGCCGCGGCCGCAACGCCCCCACCAAACTGGTCGTGACCGAGGGCATCCTCACGGGCACCACCGTCGCGCTCCAGGGCCAGACCATCACGTTGGGCCGGGCGCACGACAGCACCATCGTGCTGGACGACGACTACGCCTCCAGCCGCCATGCCCGGATCTACCCGGACCGCGACGGCCAGTGGATCGTCGAGGACCTGGGTTCCACGAACGGCACCTATCTGGACCGGTCCAGGCTGACGACCCCCACACCGATCGGGCCGGGTTCACCGATCCGCATCGGCAAGACCGTCATCGAGCTGCGGAAGTAGTACGACAATGAGCGAGCGGAGCGAGCACGCAGTGGGGGCCCCCACCCCGGGCCCCGGCGCGCTCCCGACCGGAGGGTGGGCAGTGTGGCTCGACACGACCGGCTGTACCCGGAGCCGACGGGCGAGGTGCGCATGAGTCTGTCCCTGCGCTTCGCCGCCGGATCGCACAAGGGAATGATCCGGGAGGGCAACGAGGACTCCGGTTACGCCGGTCCCCGCCTGCTCGCCATCGCCGACGGCATGGGCGGCGCCGCGGCCGGCGAGGTCGCCTCCTCCGAGGCCATCTCCACCATCGTCTCGCTCGACGACGACGTCCCCGGCTCCGACCTGCTCACCTCCCTCGGCTCAGCCGTGCAGCGCGCCAACGACCAGCTGCGCATGATGGTCGAGGAGGACCCCCAGCTCGAGGGCATGGGCACCACCCTGACCGCACTGCTGTGGACCGGCCAGCGCCTCGGCATGGTCCACGTCGGCGACTCCAGGGCCTACCTGCTGCGCGACGGCGTCCTCACCCAGATCACCCAGGACCACACCTGGGTGCAGCGGCTGGTGGACGAGGGCCGGATCACCGAGGAAGAGGCGACCACCCACCCGCAGCGGTCCCTGCTCATGCGGGCCCTCGGCAGCGGCGAGCACGTCGAACCCGACCTGTCGATCCGCGAGGTCCGGGCGGGCGACCGGTACCTGATCTGCTCCGACGGCCTGTCCGGCGTGGTCTCCCACCAGACCCTGGAAGAGGCCCTCGCCGGCTACCAGGGCCCCGAGGACACCGTGCAGACCCTGATCGAGCTGGCACTGCGCGGCGGCGGCCCGGACAACATCACCGTGATCATCGCCGACGTCCTCGACCTCGACACCGGTGACACCCTGGCCGGCCAGCTGTCCGACACCCCGGTCGTGGTCGGCGCCGTCGCCGAGAACCAGAACCAGCCGAACGACAACAACGCCATGCAGACCCCGGCCGGCCGTGCCGCCGGACTCGGCCGCAGGCGTGGCCAGGGCGGCGGCGGGGGCGAGTTCGGCCCGCCCGGCAGCGGCGACGTCACCGGCTTCATCCAGACCGACGGCTTCGACTACGACGAGGGCGACTTCGTCAAGCCCCGCAAGAACCGCCGGTGGCTCAAACGCTCCTTCTTCAGTCTGCTCACCCTCGCCGTCATCGGCGGCGGCGTGTACAGCGGCTGGCGCTGGACGCAGACCCAGTACTACGTCGGCACCAACGGCGAACACGTCGCGCTCTACCAGGGCATCAGCCAGGACCTGGCCTGGGTCTCGCTCTCGAAGGTCGAGAAGGACCACCCCGAGATCGAACTCAAGTACCTGCCGCCCTACCAGCGGAAGCTGGTCGAGGCGACCATCGCCGACGGCGACCTGCACGGCGCCCGGTCGAAGATCGACGAACTCGCGGTCCAGGCTTCCGCCTGCAGGAAGGAAGCCGAGCGCCGCACCGCGGAGAGCAAGAACAGCGCCAAGACCGGCGAGGGCGAGGCCGGAGGCACCACGGGAACCACACCCGCCTCCTTCACGTCCAAGGCCTCGCCGACACCGACCCCCTCGGGCTCGACCGAGGCCCCGCAGAAGTCCACGCCCCCGTCCGCACCTACTCCCAGCCCCGGCCCCAGCCTCTCGGAGGAGGAGCAGAAGGTCGTCTCGCTGTGCGGTAAGCAGTAGGCAAGCCGTGAGAGGCCCTGTCACACGATGAGCAGTACAACCAACCCATCGGCGCAGCACACGTCCACGATCGGTGCGATCGGGGCGCCGAGCCGGCGCAACACCGAGCTCGCGCTGCTCGCCTTCGCCGTCGTCATCCCGGTCTTCGCCTACGCCAACGTCGGCTTGGCCATCGACGGCTCCGTCCCCTCCGGGCTGCTCGCCTACGGGCTGGGGCTCGGCCTGATGGCGGCGGTCGGACACCTCGTGATGCGGAAGTTCGCCGCCTACGCCGACCCCCTGCTGTTGCCTCTCGCAACGTTGCTGAACGGTCTCGGGCTGGTCGTGATCTGGCGACTGGACCAGTCCGAGCGGTTGCAGAACCTGGCGGAGCGCCAGTACGGGGTGTTCAGCCCGTCGGCGCCGAACCAGCTGCTGTACTCGGCCGTCGGGCTGGCTCTGTTCGTGGCGGTACTCGTCTTCCTGAAGGACCACCGGATTCTCCAGCGGTACACCTACATCTCGATGGTGGGGGCACTGGTCCTGCTGCTGCTGCCGCTGGTGCCCGGAGTCGGTGCCGACGTGTTCGGCGCCAAGATCTGGATCAGTGTCGCCGGTTTCTCCATCCAGCCCGGCGAGTTCGCCAAGATCATCATCGCGATCTTCTTCTCCGGCTACCTGATGGTGAAGCGGGACGCGCTGGCCCTGGCCAGCCGCCGCTTCATGGGTCTGTACCTGCCCCGCGGCCGGGACCTCGGACCCATCATCACCATCTGGGCCGTCAGCCTGCTCATCCTCATCTTCGAGAACGACCTCGGTACCTCGCTGCTGTTCTTCGGCATGTTCGTGATCATGCTGTACGTCGCCACGGAGCGGACGAGCTGGATCGTAATCGGTCTGCTGATGTCCTCCGTCGGCGCCGTGGGCGTGGCCTCGTTCGCCAGCCACGTCCAGGCCCGCGTCGACGCCTGGCTGGACCCGTTCGGCTGCTACCAGACCTCCGGCGCCTGTGAGCAGATCGGCCAGTCGATCATGTCGTTCGGATCCGGCGGCGTCGTCGGCACCGGCCTCGGGCAGGGCAACTCCGATCTGATCGGCTTCGCCGCCAACTCCGACTTCGTCTTCTCCACCTTCGGCGAGGAACTCGGCCTGGCCGGCGTCATGGCCATCTTCCTGCTCTACGGGCTGATCATCGAGCGCGGTGTACGGACCGCCCTGGCAGCGCGTGACCCCTTCGGCAAGCTGTTCGCGATCGGTCTGTCCGGCGCCTTCGCCCTGCAGGTCTTCGTGGTGGCCGGCGGCGTCATGGGGCTCATCCCGCTGACGGGTATGACGATGCCGTTCCTCGCCGCCGGTGGCTCGTCGGTCATCGCCAACTGGGCCCTGGTCGGCATCCTGCTCCGCATCAGTGACACCGCCCGTCGCCCCGCCCCCGCGCCCGCCAGCAACCCAGACGCCGAGATGACTCAGGTGGTCCGACCGTGAACAAGCCCCTGCGCCGCATCGCCATCTTCTGTGGGTTCCTCGTCCTCGCTCTCCTGATCCGCGGCAACTGGCTCCAGTACGTCCAGGCGGACGAGCTGCAGAAGAACAAGCACAACCGGCGCATCGCCATCGAGCGCTACGAGCAGCCGCGCGGAGACATCATCGTCGACGGCAAGCCGATCACCGGTTCCAAGGAGACGTCGGGCAGCGACTTCGAGTACAAGCGCACCTACAAGGACGGCCCGATGTGGGCGCCGGTCACCGGCTACGCCTCGCAGGCCTTCGGCGCCAACCAGCTTGAGTCCATCGAGGACGGCATCCTCACCGGCAACGACGACCGCCTGTTCTTCCGCAACACGCTCGACATGCTGACGGGCAAGAACAAGGAGGGCGGCAATGTCGTCACCACCCTCGACGGCGCCGCGCAGAAGGCCGCCTACAACGGCCTGAAGCAGCGGGGCGGCAAGGGCTCCGTCGTCGCGATCGAGCCGTCCACCGGCAAGATCCTGGCACTGGCCTCCTTCCCCTCCTACGACCCGTCCACGATCGCCGGCAACAGCGACAAGGACGCCGAGGCGTGGCAGAAACTGCAGAAGAAGGAAAACCCCAACGACCCGATGCTGAACCGGGCGCTGCGCGAGGTCTACCCGCCCGGCTCCACCTTCAAGGTCCTCACCGCGGCCGCCGCCCTGGAGGAGGGGCTGTACAAGAGCGCGGACGAGAAGACGGACACGCCGCTGCCGTGGACCATGCCGGGCACCACGACCGACCTGCCGAACGACGGCGACCTCCCCTGCAAGGACGCCTCCCTGCGCGAAGCGCTCCGGGTCTCCTGCAACACCGTCTTCGGCAAGATCGGCGCAGACCTCGGCAACGACAAGATGCTCGAGTACGCCAAGAAGTTCGGTTTCACCGAAGAGCAGTTCACCCCGGTCCGCTCCAGCGCCTCGGTCTTCTCCGACGACATGGAGCCCTCGGAGACCGCACTCTCCTCCATCGGCCAGTTCAACACCGCCACCACCCCGCTGCAGATGGCCATGGTCACCGCCGCCATCGCCAACAACGGCACCCTGATGAAGCCGTACATGGTCGACGAACTCCAGGCCCCCAGCCTCGACACCATCGAGAAGACGGAACCGGAGGAACTGAGCAAGCCGATGTCGGCGGAGAACGCCCAGATCCTCCAGTCGATGATGGAGACCGTCGTCTCCGAGGGCACCGGCGGCAAAGCCAAGATCGACGGCGTCACCGTCGGCGGCAAGACCGGTACCGCCCAGCACGGTGTGGACAACAGTGAGAACCCCTACGCGTGGTTCATCTCCTACGCCAAGGGCGAGGACGGCAGCTCGCCGGTGGCCGTCGCCGTGATCATCGAGGACGACGACGCCGTGCGTGGCGACATCTCCGGCGGTGGCCTCGCGGCCCCCATCGCGAAGAGCGTGATGGAGGCGGTCGTCAAGGGCAGGCAGTGACGCCGCTCACGTCCGCTTCCCATCGGTGCACGTTGCGGTACCGGTCCTGTATCGGCTGCGGTACTTGGCCAGGTCACACAAAGCGAGCCGGGTACGGTAGGCCCGGACGGCAGCCTCCGGCCGCACGAACGTGCCGGCCGGGACCGACGGAGAGGGCTGGTAGTTAGCTATGGAAGAGCCGCGTCGCCTCGGCGGCCGGTACGAACTGGGCCACGTGCTCGGCCGCGGTGGCATGGCGGAGGTCTACCTCGCCCATGACACCCGCCTCGGCCGTACCGTTGCAGTGAAGACGCTCCGCGCCGACCTCGCGCGCGACCCGTCCTTCCAGGCCCGGTTCCGCCGGGAGGCCCAGTCGGCCGCCTCGCTCAACCATCCCGCGATCGTCGCGGTCTACGACACGGGCGAGGACTACATCGACGGGGTCTCCATCCCGTACATCGTCATGGAGTACGTCGACGGCTCCACGCTCCGTGAACTCCTGCACAGCGGCCGCAAGCTGCTGCCGGAGCGGACGCTGGAGATGACCATCGGCATCCTCCAGGCCCTGGAGTACTCGCACCGGGCCGGCATCGTCCACCGCGACATCAAGCCCGCGAACGTCATGCTGACACGCAACGGCCAGGTCAAGGTCATGGACTTCGGCATCGCCCGCGCCATGGGCGACTCCGGCATGACGATGACCCAGACCTCGGCGGTCATCGGCACCGCGCAGTACCTCTCGCCCGAGCAGGCCAAAGGCGAGCAGGTCGACGCCCGCTCCGACCTGTACTCCACCGGCTGTCTGCTGTACGAACTCCTCACCGTCCGCCCGCCGTTCGTCGGCGACTCCCCGGTGGCGGTCGCCTACCAGCACGTCCGGGAGGAACCGCAGGCGCCGAGCGTCTTCGACCCCGAGGTCACGCCCGAGATAGACGCGATCACGCTGAAGGCGCTCGTCAAGGACCCCGACTACCGCTACCAGTCGGCCGACGAGATGCGGGTCGACATCGAGGCCTACCTCGACGGCCAGCCCGTCGCCGCCACCGCCGCGATGGGCGCGGCCGGCTACGGCGGCTACCCCAACGACCAGCCGACGACCGCCCTGCGCTCGGACTCCGGCGCCGCGACGTCGATGCTGCCCCCCATGAACCCGGACGACGGCGGCTACGGCTACGACGACCGCCCCGGCCGGCGCCGCCAGCAGAAGAAGAACAACACCTCGACGATCCTGCTGGTCGCGGCGGGTGTCCTGGTCCTGGTCGGCGCCATCCTGATCGGCCGCTGGGCCTTCTCCGGCGACGGAGGCGTGGGCAACGACACCATCGAGGCCCCGAACTTCGTCGGCCTCACGAAGGAAGCCGCCGAAAAACAGGCCACCAACGTCGACCTGATCCTGAAGTTCACCGAGGAACCCTGCGAGGACCAGGCCAAGGGAAACATCTGCGACCAGGACCCCGATGAGGGCACCAGCGTCGAGAAGGAGTCCACCGTCAACCTGGTGGTGTCCACCGGGGCGCCCAAGGTCGAGGTTCCGGATGTCAAGGGCCTCAGCTTCGCCGATGCGGAGAAGTCCCTGAAGGAAAAGGGCTTCGAGACCGAGAAGAAGAGCCAGGAGTCCAGTGACACACCGGACACCGTGCTCTCCCAGGATCCCGCGGGCGGAACCACCCGCGAAAAGGGAACCACCATCACCCTCACCGTCGCCAGGGAGGCATCCCAGGTGACCGTGCCCAACCTCCTGGGCAGTACCCCCGACGCGGCCAAGACGCTGCTGGAGTCGAAGGGCCTGGTGCTCGGAGCCCAGACGGAGGAGGAGTCGACGGCCCAGGCCGAAGGAACGGTCTTCGAGCAGAGCCTCAACCCGGGCACGGACGTCGACCGGGGCAGCACGGTCACCATCAAGATCGCCAAGGCTCCGGCGAACGACAAGTTCGCGATGCCGAAGGTCACCGAGATCACCGTCGCCCAGGCCAAGCAGATCCTTGCCCAGGCCGGCCTGGAGCTCAAAAGCATCGAGGGCGCTCAGGAGGACACCGCCACGGTGTTCCAGAGCAACCCGTCCGAGGGCCAGGAAGTCAAGAAGGGCGACAAGGTCACCCTCATCGCCATCAACCAGCAACAGGGCGACAACGGCGGAGGCGACAACGGCGGAGGCTTCCTCGGCGGCCTCACCGGCAACAGGGACTGACACCTTCGGGCACCCCCGGACACGACGGAGCCCCGGCCCCTCTTCGGAGGGAGCCGGGGCTCCGTCCTTCCCCATGCTGGCAGGTACAGAACAGGCCCCCTTCAAGGAGAGCAGTGGGAACACAGGCCCGCCGGAGCCTCACCAGCGGACCCTTCCTACCCGCCCATGGCGGAGCCCCGTCCCTTGAACGCACGTCCTCACCCCGCTCGTGCCTTCGCCTGCCACCGCTCGTTGATCGGGTGGGGCGGGTCATCCGGTCTGCCCTGACCACGACACCACAAGGGGCATCGGGTGCTCAAGGAATCAGTTCTGCTGGAATCCAAGACGCTGCGCAGCGGCGTCCTGGGCCGCACTGAGGTTCTGGACAGGGTGAAGGCCCTGTCCTTGCTGCCGGACGGGATGCACGTGACGACAGCGATGGTGGCGGCCTACTTCGGCGCCACGGTGGAGACCATCCGCGCCCTCGTGCACGACCACCGCCCAGAGTTGGAGGCGAGCGGGTACCGAGTTCTGTCAGGGACAGAACTGAGTGACTTCAAGCAACTCAGTGGTATCCAGTCACGGACGCCTTCCCTGGCCCTCTTCTCCCGTCGCGCCGTCCTCAACGTCGCCATGCTGCTCCGGGACAGCGACGTGGCACGTCAGGTGCGTGTGTATCTGCTCGACACGGAGTATCTGGCCCGCACACAGCCTGTGGAAAACCTTGTCGCTGCGGACTTCGCCTCCCTCGATACACGCATCGACCAGCGCATCACCCACGTCCTCGGCAAGACGGTCGTGCCGATGTTCAATGCCCTGATCGCCACATCCGGCGAACACCGCCGCGAGCTCATCGAACTCCGTGAGGACATCGAGAACGTCGAGCGCAGGATGTGCTGGCACCACAAGCGCCTGGCCACCCTGGAAGGAGAGGCCCCCGCGGAGAACGTCAGGTCGACGCTCAAGGCGATGACCTGGCAGGCGTTCGAACAGCACGTCGCCGCCCTGCTGCGGCGCGACGGCTGCACCGATGTCGTCGTGCGGCAGGCCCGCAGCGACAGGGGCATCGACATCACCGGCCGCGCCGCGGACGGGCGGACCGTGGCCGTCCAGTGCAAGAACCGGTCCGGCCGCCGGACAGTGCCCAGTACCGACCTGCAGAAGTTCGCGGGCGCGGCGCGTGCCATCGATCGTGTGGACCTCGCGCTCTTCGTCACTACCTGCAACTTCAGCCACGAGTCGCAGGCGATCGCCGACCTGACCGGAGTCGTCACGGTCAATCGGGAAGAAGTGGAGGCCTGGACCGCAGGAGTTCGTCTCAAGGCTCTGCGGTAACGGCAGCAACGGCGAATCGCGAAGGCCCGAAGCCGCAAGAGGAAGTTGCGGCTTCGGGCCTCCGTCAGGTTAGTGGACCGAGGTCCCTCAAGGGCCCCGGTCGCCTCAGCGCAGTTCCTTCGGCGGCGTCCGGTCCTCGTCGACCTTCTCCTTGCGGACCAGCTCGCCCCAGACGATGTAGCGGTACTTGCTGGTGTACACCGGTGTGCAGGTCGTCAGGGTGATGTAGTGGCCGGCCTTCTTGCGTCCGGACTCCTCGGGGACCTTCGCGAGGACGTCCACGTTGTACTTCGAGGTCTCGGGAAGGATCGCGTAGGTCTTGTAGACGTACCAGGTGTCCTTCGTCTCGAAGACGATCGGGTCGCCGTCCTTGATCTTGTGGATGTCGTGGAACTTGGCCCCGTGGCCGTCCCGGTGCGCGGCCAGCGAGAAGTTGCCCTTCTTGCCGGACGTCGGCAGGGTCGCCTTCACCGGGTCGGTGTAGTAGCCGGCGACGCCGTCGTTGAGCACCTTCATCGTGGTGCCCTTCTCGATCAGGATGTCGTCGCCCCCCATCGCGGGCACGTGCAGGAAACCGATGCCGCTCTTGCTGTCGAAGGAAGCGGGACCGTCACCGGTACCGGCACCGGGCCCCTGGGCCCAGTTGTCCCGTACCTTGTCCGCCTGCTTGTCCGCCGCGCGGTCGGCGAGCACGTTCGTCCACCACAGGGAGTAGACGACGAACAGGCCGAGCACCAGGCCCGCGGTGATGAGGAGTTCCCCGAGGGCGCTGACCAGCATCGCGCCCGGCCCCATACGGCGGCGGGCCGGAGGCGACGGTGACGCGGACCTGGCGGTGTGCTCTTCGGTGTCGTCGGCGGTCGCTGCCACGTTTCCTCTGCCCTTAACTGACGAGCGCATCCGGCTTGCCCTTGCTGCGCGGCCGTTCCTCGTCCATCTTGCCCCAGACGATCATGCGGTACTTGCTGGTGAACTCCGGCGTGCACGTGGTCAGCGTGATGTAGCGGCCCGGTCCGGTGAAGCCCGATCCCTTCGGGACGGGCTCGAGGACGCTCACGTTGCTCGGCGGCGTCACCGGCAGGATCGACTCCATCTTGTAGACGAAGTACGTGTCCTGCGTCTCCACGACGATCGGGTCGCCCTGCTCCAGCCGGTTGATGTACCGGAACGGCTCCCCGTGCGTGTTGCGGTGCCCCGCCACCCCGAAGTTGCCCTTCTTGTCGTTCGGCATCGCCGTCTTCAGGGCCCCCTCCGCGTAGTGGCCCACCATGCCCCGGTCGAGCACCTTCTTGCTGTCGATGCCCTCGGCGATCGGCACGACCACGTCCAGCTTCGGGATGTGCAGCAGCGCGAAACCCTGACCCGGCTCGAACACTCCTGGATTGCGCTTGCCGTTGGCCCAGTCCTTCTGGAGATCGCTGGCCTCCTGGCCGGCCTGTGCCTGCGCCCGCACATTCGTCCACCACAGCTGGTACGTCACGAACAGCAGCATCAGCACACCGCAGGTGATGAACACCTCGCCGATGCCCCGGCTCGCGACGACGACGGGGCTGACCTTCCGCTCCCGGGCCCGCCGCCGTGCTTCCACGCGCGAGAGCGGCGCCTGAGGCGCACTGCGACCCTGCGGGGCATCGTGGCCCTCGGAGGGGCTGTTCGCGCCGCCACGGCGCCCGTGACGCTTCTTGGCGGCCTTCCTGCGCTCCGCCCGGCCCCCGGAAGCCGCCGGGGGCTCCGTGCGCGCCCCGTCCGCCCCGTTCGTCCCGTTCGTCCCGTACGCCGCGGCACCGCCCGTGCCCGTCGTGTACCCCGTGCCGTCCGTACTCTGCGTGCGCTGCGTGCGCTGCCCGCGCTGCGGCGGCGGATCGGGGATCCGCAGCGCCACCGTCTCCTCGTCGACGGGCGGCAGGTACGCGTGTTCATCGACGGGCGGCAGATACGCGGTGCTGTCGTCGGCCCCGGCAGCACCGCTGCCGGCCGAGCCCGCACCGCCGTAGGAGTAGGCGCCCTGCTGGGTGGTGTCGTACCAGTCGCCGCCCCCGAGCGTGCCGGGGGCCCCGTACGGCTGCTGCTGCCCGTACGAGGTCCCCTGCTCGCCGCCGGTGCCGTACGAGAAGCCGTCCGTGAAGGACTCCCCGTGTCCGGCGCCGGACTCGCGCTCGGGGCGCAGGGCGGTCACGCCGGCGACCTGCCCACCACCGGGGCGAGCCCCGCCGATCTCGCCACCGCTGCCTCGTCCCCGCACTCCACCAGCCAGTTGGCCAGCATCCGGTGGCCGTGCTCGGTGAGCACCGACTCGGGGTGGAACTGCACACCCTCGACGCGCAGTTCACGGTGACGCAGACCCATCACGATGCCGTCCGGCGTCCGGGCCGTCACTTCCAGCTCCTCCGGTACGGTGGCCGGCTCGGCGGCCAGCGAGTGGTAGCGCGTCGCCGTGAACGGCGACGGCAGACCCGCGAAAACGCCCTTGCCCCCGTGCTCGACCGGCGAGGTCTTCCCGTGCAGCAACTCGGGGGCGCGGTCCACGACACCGCCGTAGGCCACCTGCATGGACTGCATGCCGAGGCAGACACCGAAGACGGGCACCCCGGTCGACGCACAGTGCCGCACCATCTCCACACAGACCCCCGCCTGCTCCGGAGTGCCGGGCCCCGGGGACAGCAGCACACCGTCGAACCCGTCCTGGGCATGCGCCGTCGACACCTCGTCGTTGCGCAGGACCTCGCACTCGGCGCCCAGTTGGTACAGGTACTGAACCAGGTTGAAGACGAAGCTGTCGTAGTTGTCGACGACGAGAATGCGCGTGCTCACTGGTTGTCCACCGTCACATCGTTGAAGGGCAGCAGCGGCTCGGCCCAGGGAAAGACGTACTGGAAGAGGACATAGACCACAGCGGTGATCAGCACGAGCGAGATGAGCGCCCTCACCCATCCGTTCCCCGGCAGATGCCGCCAGATCCAGCTGTACATGCCGTCCCTTCCGTCGCACCACGGCACCAGACCCACGCCGTACGTCACCAGACTAACGGCGCAACGCCTCCGGTTTCCCGGCCTCCACAGGCTGCGTGGAGTCCAGATGAGCCCAGACGATCAGCCGGTGACTGTGCCCCCATTCCGGTGCGCACGTCGTCAGCGTCAGGTAGCGGCCCGGACGCGTGTACCCGGAAGTACGTGGCACAGGGTCGATCACCTCGATGTCCGTGGGCACGGTTTTGTACGGATCCCGGTCGATCCGGTACGTGAACCAGGTCGTCCCGTCGGTCAGCACCACCGCGTCGCCCCGTCCGAGCCGGGGAAAGTCCTTGAACGGATCGCCATGGGTGCGCCGGTGGCCGGCGACGGCGAAGTTGTCCTCGCCGCCCAGCTGCGCGGTGTTCGCGTAGTGACCGAGTCCCTTCTTCAGGGTGCCGGCCTCCGTGCCTTCGAGCACGGGCTTGTTCCACGTGAAACCAAGACGCGGGATGTACATGATCGCGAAGGGCTTTCCCGCGACGTACGGCTTCGGTTTCGGTTTCGGAGGGCCGGCAGGGGCGGCGCCGGTACGGGAACCCGGGGTGGCCCCGGGCGCGGGCGTGACGGCCGGCAGAGCGCTCCCCCTCGCCCACTGGTCCTCGAGGAGGGCGATCTGATCCTCCATGACCTGATCGGCCCTGACTCCGGTCCGGAAGAGGAGGTGGACGACGAAGAGCACCATCAGGGTGCCGACGGTGACGCACAGTTCGCTGACGGTCCTGACGATCACACGCACCGGCAGCCCCCGGCCTCGCCCCCGGAGCCCGTCCCGGCCCGGGGTCTGCCCCGTGGCCGCTACTCCACGGGCTTCGCGTAGTGCAGGTCCACTGTGCCCGAGTAGCCGGGCAGAGTCACCGGCCCGTCGTCCTCGACCTTCCAGCCGAGCCCGTAGACGTTGACGTACACCATGTAGTTCTGGATCGACGGGGAGGCGGCGAGCGCGTTCTTCAGTTTCTCCGGATCACCGACCGCCGTGATCTTGTACGGCGGTGAGTAGACGCGGCCCTGGAGAATCAGGGTGTTGCCCACGCAGCGCACCGCACTGGTGGAGATCAGCCGCTGGTCCATGACCTTGATGCCCTCGGCACCGCCCTGCCACATCGCGTTCACCACGGCCTGGAGGTCCTGCTGGTGGATGACCAGGTAATCGGGTTCCGGCTCGGGGTAGCCGGGAAGCTTGGCGGTGGCGTCCGGCGGAGCGTCGTCGAGCGTGACCGTGACGGCCTCGCCCTTGAGCTCCTGCGTCCCCGCGCGGCGCTCCAGGCCGGCGAGTTCGCCGTCCTCCGCCGCACTCCTGCCGGCATCACGCTCGGCGAGGGACTCGACGTCCCCGCGCAGGGCCCCGTTGGACTCCTCCAGCTCACCGTTCTTGCGGCTGCGCTCATGGATGAGATCGGACAGCTTCAGCAGGGAGTCGTCCGTACGGATGTTGGTCCCCTTCGCCGTGTTGAAGCTGGTGAAGAAGATCAGACCCGCGAGGGCGAAGACACCCGCGGTGAGGATCCGGACGGGCCGGAAACCCCGTCGGCGGACAGGGCTGGATTCCGTTCCGGGAGAGTCGGCAGAATTGCTCAACGTACCCTTATCTCCTTCAGCGCCACGGAAGGACTACGCTAACGGACGCCCGGGGAGCGCTCGGAGTCCCCTTCCCACCGCCCCGAGCCCGACCCAGTTCCCTGCGCGGCCACGCAGCGCATCGACAGGAGAGACCCTCGTGCCGAAGTCACGTATCCGCAAGAAGGCCGACTACACGCCGCCGGCGGCGGCGGCGAAGCAGACGACCGCCCTCAAGCTGACCAGCCGCGCCTGGGTCGCGCCGGTGATGCTGACCCTGTTCCTGATCGGCCTGGCCTGGATCGTCGTGTTCTATGTCACCGACGGCCAGTTGCCCATCGACGATCTGGGCAACTGGAACATCGTGGTGGGCTTCGGCTTCATCGCCGCCGGATTCGGCGTCTCGACGCAGTGGAAGTAGCGCCCCGCAGCGCTCACCGCCCGCTGGACCAGGCCCTGCCCGGAGCTGCCCGACAGCTCCGGGCAGGGCTGTTCTCAGCTCTGGGCAGAACTATCCACCGAGTTATCCACAGGCGTTTCCACAGCGTGGGGAAAAGAAACGACGATCTGTGGATAACCCGTCGGACCTTGCCGGGCGTTGACCCCTGTGTGACGGAAGTACCGGTAACCGAATACCTGTTCGCGCGCCTCTGACCTGGGGAAACTCCAGCCAGTGACAACGGGCACAGATGTTCCCGCACAGTATGCACAAGATCCGCCACGTGCTGTGGACAACGTGCACTCAGACGAGCTGAGCCGTCCTCACCAGGGTCACCGACACAACCACGGCAAGAACCAGCGCACAGGTCCCGTACTGGATCAGTGCCCGCCGCTCACGCGGGGCATGGACCATGGCGTAGCCGATCACGACACCGGCGACAAGTCCTCCGATATGGGCCTGCCATGCGATGTTGCTCCAGCCGAAGGTGAAGATCAAGTTGATCACCAGCAGAGCGATGATCGGCCGCATGTCGTAGTTGAGCCGGCGCACCAGGACCGCGGTCGCGCCGAACAGCCCGAAGATGGCGCCGGAGGCACCGAGCGAGGCCGTGGACCCCGAGGCCAGCAGATAGGTCAGCGCGCTGCCCGCCAGGCCCGAGATCAGATAGAGCGCGAGATAGCGGGCCCGGCCGAGGGCTTGCTCGAGCGGGCCGCCGAGCCACCACAGGCTGAGCATGTTGAAGGCGATGTGCCAGATCGCCTCGTGCGTGAACATCGAGGTGACCAGGCGGTACCACTCGCCCTCGGCGACGCCCTCGGTGGGATGGAACGGCGCCGGGGGCCAGACCCCGATCAGCACGAGATGGCCCAGCAGCGACGACCAGACATGCACCGCGATGAACACCGCGGCATTGATCCCGAGGAGGATCTTGGTGACCAGTCGGGGGTCCGCGGCGATGGTGCCGCCCGCGATCGTGCGGGGCATGGAGGCCGTGGGCGCGTGGCCGGTGCCCGAGCCGCCGCGGACGCATTCGGGGCACTGGAAACCGACCGAGGCACTGATCATGCACTCGGGGCAGATCGGACGCTCACAGCGGGTACAGCGAATGCCGGTCTCACGGTCCGGGTGGCGATAGCAGACGAGGACGCCGCGGGCGTCCTGCGGGCTGCCGGCAGCCTGGTCGTCCATGGGATCCCCTAGGTCGTGTGGAAAAGCCCCGCCCCGCCCATCCTTACGGATGAGCGGGGCGTTTGGTTCCCTCTGGGGGGCTTGCGCACTCCTCGGGGGCAGGGCCGTCCTCAGCCCTCGCGGATCTCGACCGACTCGATGACGACGTCATTGAGCGGACGGTCGGTGCGCGGGTTGGTCTGCGCGGCCGCGATGGTGTCGATGACCTTCTGGCTCGCGGCGTCGGTGACCTCGCCGAAAATGGTGTGCTTGCGGTTCAGCCACGCCGTCGGGGAGACGGTGATGAAGAACTGCGAGCCGTTGGTACCCGGACCGGCGTTGGCCATCGCCAGCAGGTAGGGCTTGTCGAAGCGCAGGTCCGGGTGGAACTCGTCCTCGAACTGGTAGCCGGGACCGCCGGTGCCGTTGCCCAGCGGGTCCCCGCCCTGAATCATGAATCCACTGATCACCCGGTGGAAGACCGTGCCGTCGTAGAGCTTGGCCGTGGACTTCGCCCCGGTCTCCGGGTGCGTCCACTCCCGCTCGCCCTTGGCGAGCTCGACGAAGTTCTTGACGGTGATCGGCGCCTGGTTCGCGAAGAGCCGGACCTCGATGTCGCCGTTGTTGGTCTTCAGGGTGGCGTAGAGCTGGTCAGCCACGGTGTGCCTTCCGTTGTCTTTCCGTAACACCCTGATCCTCGCACGGACGGAGCGCGCAGTCGCCCGACGCCCGTTCCCGGGGGGCAACAGGGCCGAACAGCTTGCGGAAACCGGGTGAGTGCCGTCGCGATGGGGGCACTCGGCAACGATCCGTGGCATTGTCGACGACTAGCTCCTGTTCCCCCGCATTCATCCGCTATTGCACTCGATCAATGCCATCGGCACCCGTATGCCCGCCCACAGATGCCCAGCGCCGACGCGGGAGGCATGATCCGTAAAAGGGTGGACAGTCGAAAAACGTACGCCACCGAGGAGGAGGAACCGTGACCCGCATCGAAAGCGTGCGCGCCGCGACTGATTCGGCAAAGGACAGCGTGCTGCACGCCGCGGACGTGGTGGCGCCCTACGCCGACACAGCCAAGGTGAAGGCCGCGCACTACGCGCAGGAGGCACGCGTACGGCTGGCGCCCAAGGTGACACAGGCCGCAGGGCATGCCCTCGTCCAGTACGGCACCCATGTCCAGCCGTATCTGGAGCAGGCCCGCACCCATATGCCGCCGAAGGTCGATCTGGCCGCCCATGAGGCCGCCGTCCGCACCCGTAAGGCCGCCCAGCAGGCGGCAGACTACTCCCGGCCGAGGCTCGAGCACGCCAGGGCCGCCGCCGGCCCGGCGAAGGAAGAGGCGGCGGCGCGCAGCGCTGCGGTGCTGGCCGCCCTGCGCGGTCAGGTCTCGGCCCAGCAGATCCAGAAGCTGGTCCGTAAGCAGCAGCGGCGCGCGAAGGCCGGTCGTGCCGCGAAGGTGATCGTCGTCCTGGGCGCCGTTGCCGGCGGTGCCTTCGCCGCCTGGAAGTGGTGGGACAAGCAGGCCAACCCGGACTGGCTGGTGGAGCCGCCGCCCGCGACCGACGTCCGGGAGTCCGGCACGCTGACGTCGGTGGACGGCAGCCGCGAGGCCGCGCTCGACCCCGAGGTCCGGGCCAAGGAGGCCGAGGAGGAGGCCGCCAAGCGCGACGAACAGCCGTAGGTCTGTCCGCGCGCGGCGGCACGCCCGCCTGCGGCATGAACAGCCCGGTGGGGCAGGAGAGTTCAGTGTCTCCTGCACCACCGGGCTGTTTCACGTGAAACAGGTCCCCGGGGGCGGTGAACGGGAGCCGGGCTGCGGAAAGTCGGGAATCCCGAAGGCCGGGCCAGGGCAGGAAGCCCGGTCCGGAGGCCGGGAAGCGAGGCCGGAGGCCGGGAAGCGAGGCCAGGAAAAAGGCCGACGAAAAACCCCTCCCACCTGTGTTTTCGCAGGTGGGAGGGGTTCCCTTGTGGAGCCTAGGGGAGTCGAACCCCTGACATCTGCCATGCAAAGACAGCGCTCTACCAACTGAGCTAAGGCCCCGTGGACGAAGCGTCCACCAGGAAGAAGGACATCCGGGTGGGCGCCGGAACCAGAGTACCGGGTCACCCGGGGGGTTCCGCAAAAAGGATTGGGGGTCCCCGTGACCGACCACTCTCCGTAAGATGCTCGGCGTGGTTCGCTACAGCGAAGCACGGTTCTTGGGGAAGCGATGGGGAGACGCAATGGACGCCGCACAGCAGGAAGCCACCGCCAGAGCGCGGGAACTGCAGCGGAACTGGTACGGGGAGCCACTGGGGGCGCTCTTCCGTAAGCTCATAGACGATCTCGGCCTCAACCAGGCTCGTCTCGCGGGGGTCCTGGGACTGTCCGCTCCGATGCTGTCGCAGCTGATGAGCGGCCAGCGGGCGAAGATCGGCAATCCCGCGGTGGTCCAGCGGGTGCAACTGCTGCAGGACCTGGCGGGACAGGTCGCGGACGGAAGCGTCAGCGCGGCCGAGGCGACCGAGCGCATGGAGGAGATCAAGAAGTCGCAGGGCGGCTCGGTACTCAGCAACACCACGCAGACGACGAGCAGTTCGGGGGCGCCCACGGTCAAGCGGGTGGTGCGTGAGATCCAGTCGCTGCTGCGCTCGGTGGCGGCCGCCGGTGACATCATCGACGCCGCCGACACCCTCGCCCCGACCCACCCCGAACTGGCAGAGTTCCTCCGGGTCTACGGTGCCGGCCGTACCTCCGACGCGGTCACGCACTACCAGTCCCACCAGAGCTGAGCTCCCGGTCGCCGGAGGGGGTCCGGCGGCCGGGAACACGGGAGGGTCGGCTGGGGGGAGTCGAACCGCTCGTCACGGGGGAAGCAGTCGAGGGGAAGCAGTCGGCGTGAGGCAGAAGGGGTAAGGGGTAGGGCAGGACCGGGCACGGCACCGCTGGGGGAGGAGCGACGCACAGCCATGGGTGAGGTCTTTGCCGGCCGGTACGAACTGGCCGACCCGATCGGGCGCGGAGGTGTCGGCGCCGTCTGGCGTGCCTGGGACCACCGTCGCCGCCGCTACGCGGCCGCCAAGGTCCTGCTGCAGAGCGACGCCCACTCCCTGCTCCGTTTCGTGCGCGAGCAGGCCCTGCGGATCGACCACCCCCATGTGCTCGCCCCGACCAGCTGGGCCGCCGACGACGACAAGGTTCTGTTCACCATGGACCTGGTCGGCGGAGGTTCCCTGGTCCATCTCATCGGCGACTACGGCCCCCTGCCGCCGGTGTTCGTCAGCACCCTGCTCGACCAGCTCCTGGCGGGACTCACCGCGGTGCACACGGAGGGCGTCGTCCACCGTGACATCAAGCCCGCCAAC
>NZ_LIQT01000227.1 GCF_001418415.1 Streptomyces hirsutus | reverse complement strand
CCCGCACCCCGCCCCGCATCCGGCCCCGCATCCGGCCCTGTATCCGCGGCGCTTTCGCGAGACCGAGAGCCTCAACCGGCGTCTGGGCAGACCGCTGCGGCTGCTGCTGGGGCGCCGGGGCAGGGTGGATCCGGCGCTGCTGGCGTCCATCGGTGAGCGGCTGACGGCGCGCGACGTGATCGCGGCGGAGCTGGCGAGCGCGCTCCGGATCACCGACCCGGCACATCCGGGCCGGGTGACGATGGGCCAGTTCAGGACCGCGCTCGCCGACGGGATCGACTCGGTGCCCGGTCCTCCGGCGGCGCTGCGGAACTTCTTCGCCGCCGTCGACCCGGTGCCGGACTGGGTGGACTTCGACCTGGTCGACGAGGGCGGCCGGGTGGCCCGCAGGTTCGGCCGCAACTCCGCCGACGTCATGCTGCAGCTGGCGTTGATCGGCTCGTACCGGTTCGACGGGCCGCCCAGGCTGCTGGTCGAGACCGGCGGTCTGGCCGGTGGGTCCGCGCTGCGCAGGATCGCCGAGACCCAGCAGTGGGCGTCCGCGGTCACCGGACCGGGCGCGATGCGCCGCCGGGGTCAGGGCTTCCGCCTCACGGTCCATGTCCGCCTCATGCACGCCCTGGTCAACCATGAGGTGGAGAGCGGGGGACGGTGGGACGTCGCCCGGCTGGGGCTGCCGGTCAACCAGTCCGATCTGGCGGCCACCCTCGGTCTGTTCAACGCGATGCATCTGCTCGGCGTCCGGCTGCTCGGGGTGCGTGTCACCCGCGCCGAGTCGCGCGCGCTCATGCACCTGTGGAAGTACGTCGGCCATCTGATGGGTGTGGACGAGGACTGGCTCTGCGACCGCGAGATTCTCCAGCACCGTTTCAATTACCACCTGTTGCTCGCTCAGAGCTACGGCGGCCCGGCGGGGCCGCCCTTGGCCAACGCCCTGGTGGAGGCCCAGGGCGCCCTGCACTTCGACCGCTTCGCCCGGGTGCGTCGCGCCTGTGCGCGGGCGCGGCTGCTGAGCATGCTGCGGTACTTCCTCGGGCGGCGGGGCATGCGGGATCTGCAGCTGCCCGCGGCTCTGCCATGGGCCGTGCCACCTCTGCTCGTCGGCAACCTTCTGCGGTACCACGTCCTCGGCCGTACGCCGGCGGGCCGCGCGTACCTGCTGCGCCGCGGCGACCGGTTCATCGAGCGGAATCTTCGGCGGCACTTCGGCGAACAGGCCCCGAGGGTGGGGGCGGTTCACGTGGGGGCGCCGGGGAAGCGGAGTTCCGCGGGCTGACGTCGCCGTCGCGGCCCGGGCGGATGCCGCGTTCTCCGCCCGGCGGTGGCAGCGGCTCTCAGAACGACGTGACGACAACGCGTGCCACCTCCGGGTCCTGGAGGGCCGCGTAACCCACGTCGATCTCGTCCAGGGAGATCCGCCGGGACACGAGGTCGTCGAGGTTCAGGAGCCCGCGCAGATACAGCTCGGCGTAGTGGGCGATGTCCCGGCGAGGAGTGGCCGACCCCATGATCAGCCCTTGGATCCGCTTCTGCTGGAGGAGCAGCCGGGGCAGGGAGAGGCTCAGT
This sequence comes from Streptomyces hirsutus, assembly GCF_001418415.1. Taxonomy (GTDB): domain Bacteria; phylum Actinomycetota; class Actinomycetes; order Streptomycetales; family Streptomycetaceae; genus Streptomyces; species Streptomyces hirsutus. Next base: position 12,068 of record NZ_LIQT01000227.1, on the reverse strand, counting down.
TCGCCTGTGTCGCCGCCGGCCAGGCCCACTACGTACACGTCCCCGCCGGGGGCGGTCATGCGCAAGGCCCGGTCCGCCGTCGCCGCCGTGCCGACGATGTCGAAGGCGTGCCGCACGCCACCGCCGGTGAGGTCGCGGACCGCCGAAACGGCCTCCGTGGTCGTGGAGTTGACGACATCGGTGGCACCGAAGGCGCGTGCACGCCGTAATCGGACGTCCTGGATGTCGACCGCGACGATGCGCGAGGCACCGGCACGTCCCGCCGCGCCGATCGTGTTGAGCCCGACGCCGCCCGTTCCGATCACGGCCACGGTGTCGCCCTCCCGGACGCGCGCGGCGTTGAGGACGGACCCGGCGCCGGTCAGCACCGCGCAGCCCAGCAGGGCGGCGGGGGCGGGCGGCAAGCGGTGAGGGACGGCGGTGAGTTGGTTCTCGTGGACGAGTGCCTGCTGGGCGAAGCCGCCCAGGCCCATCCCCTGGGTGACGCGGCGGCCGTCGCGGCTGAGCCGTGGGAGGCCGTGCCGCTTCGGGTCGCGCAGGGTGGTCTCGGGACGGCGGCACTGGTACGGCCTGTCGTCGTGGCAGGCCGGGCAGGTGCCGCACCACTGGACGAGGCAGCCCACCACATGGTCGCCGGCGGTGAACTCGGTGGCGTGCGGTCCGACGGCGGTGACGACACCGGCGATCTCGTGGCCCAGGACGACCGGCGGCGGATACGGCGAGGTGGCCTGTCCGGCGAGGGTGAGGTCGGTGTGACAGAGGCCGGACGCCCGCACCTCCACCAGTACCTCGCGGCCCAGGGGTTCGGCGATGTCGACGTCCTGGACGGTGAAACCGCCGCCCGTCGTGTCCACCACCGCGGCCTTCACCGGCGTGCTCCGGCGCCGCCGGTCGCCCGAACCCCGCTCCCGTCGGCCCGCGTCGGCGCCCTCCCGCTCATGCTCGTTCGAGGACGAAGTAGTAGAAGGGGCCGCTCTCGCCGAAGCCCTTGCCGTTCATGACCCCCATGAGGGTGCGGTCGTCGACCGCCTTGAAGTGGTCCAGGACCGGCTGGCCGTCGTAGACCATGGTGGCCGTCACCTCGCCCCGGAACTCGACCATCCACAGGCTGGCTTCGCCCTTGCCCAGCTCGGTGTCGGAGTACAGGCGGCCGTCCTCCCCGCGCATGATCAGCGGCTTGGCGTCGTCGGCCGCGAGGAATGTCTTGCCGTACCAGCCGGACGCCGACAGGCGGCGGTGGACCGGATGTCCGGTGTCGAAGCCGCTGCCCTGCCAGGTGCCGAGGATCTCCTCGACGCGGACGGTCGGCAACGCGGCCCAGATCTCGTCGAGTTCGGCGGCCGGGACGGTGGTCTTCCTGCCGCGCAGTTCGGCGAACCGGGTCCGAGCCTTGTCGAGGTCCATGCCGCGGTCCGTGCCGCGGTCCGTGCCGCTGTGCATGGGGTCCCTTCCACGGGGGTGAAACGAGCGGAGGAAGCGGTCACCGGCCGCTCGGGGCGGCCCGTCCGGGCCGCCGTAAGGGTGTCGGGGTCACGTACGGGCTGCGCGGCGGGCGGCGCGGGCCCTGGGCAGGTAGCGCAGGCGCTCGGGCAGCAGCGGGACCACCGTGCGGACGACGGCGCCCAGGCGGCGCAGTCCGCGTTCGTCCCGTGCCGTCCAGGCCAGGCCGAGGTGCTCGCGGACGGCCGGCGGGAGCAGGCCGGTCGTGACGAAGACGTGCAGCCGCGCCAAGGGCGGGCGGAGCACCGGCCAGGTCCGGCGCAGGAACGCGCCCGCGCCGTCCGGCGGAGGGATCGGCCGCCGCGGGTCGAGCAGTTCCGCCACGACGGGCGTCCTCTCCAGCTCTTCCCGGACCATCGTGTCGAAGTACGGCCAGAACTCCTCCGGCGTGCGCGGCATGTCGCGTTGTTTGATGCCGAGGATGGCGCCGAGGTGGAGGAGTTCGTCGTAGAGGCGGCGTTCGTCCCGCTCGTCGAGCGGGTGGGACAGGTACTGCGCCGCTCTCAGGAAGACCGGGTAGGCGGTGGCGTGCACCCAGGTGTAGGGGGCGGGGGAGAGCGCGTGGTAGGGGCGGCCTCGGGTGTCGGTGCCGCTGATGGTCCTGTGCAGTCTGCGGAGCCTGCGGCCCTCCTCGAGGGCCTGTTCGCCGCCGTAGACCCACAGCTGCAGGGAGTCCAGTGAGCGCTCGGCCCGGCCCCAGGGGTCGGTGCGGAACACGGAGTGCTCGTCGACCCCCGCGCCGACCGCCGGGTGGGCGACCTGGAGCACCAGGGCGGCGGGCAGGGAGAGCAGGAGCCGGACGTCACCGGCGATGTCCCAGAGGAGGGAGCCCGGCTCGAACGGAACGGGCTCGGAGCGGGGGTCCGGAACGGGCTCGGGACCCGTGTCCGGGCCGGCCGCGTGTGCGTGACCGCTGTCCATGGCTGTCACCACGCTCCGAGGGGCCGCCGGGCGGCGGGGTCGGTGCCCGGCCGGTGGGTGGCCCAGTAGGCGATGGCCAGGGAGAGGGTGATCCTCAGCGGCGGAGGGACGAGTGCCATCAGGAGGCGCACCAGTCGCGCGAAACGCCGCAGGGCGCGTTCCTGCCGCTTGCTCCAGTTCAGGTGCAGCCGTTCCCGCAGCTCGGGGGGCAGGGTGCCGACGGTGACCAGCAGGGCGTAGTGCGCGGTGATCCGGGCGAACGGCCACCAGAGCAGGCCGGGGAGCCGGCGGAACGGCTTGGCGGGGCGGGCGAGTTCGTCCAGGACGTCCTGGACCGACTGATTGTGTTCCAGGCGCTGGGCCACCATCTCGTCGTAGTACTCGACGAAGGACGGCCAGTCCGGGGGAAGGTGATGGTCCTTCAGTCCCCATACGCGGCCGACGTCCCGCATCCCGCGGTAGTACTCCTCCAGTTCCTCCTCCGGCATGCCCTTGCCGAACAGGCGCTGGGCGTCCACGGGGCCCTTGACGAGGGTGGCGTGGACCCAGTGGTAGGCCTCGGGGTTCAGTGCGTGGTAGCGGCGGCCCGCCGAGTCGGTGCCCTTCATCGGCGTGTGCACCCGTATGAGGCGGCGTGCCTCGGCGGTGGCGGCCTCCTGCCCTCCGTAGACGACCGTGGTGAGCGAGAGGAGCGTACGGATCAGGCGGGGCCAGGGTTCGGCGCGGAAGGTGCTGTGGTCCGCGACGCCGGCCCCGACCACCGGGTGCGACACCTGCAGCAACAGCAGCTGGGGGGCCATCAGCGTGGAGCGGGCGTCACCGAAGTAGCGCCAGACCGCCCCGCCTCTGCGTGGCGCCCGAATATGTGACGTCACGTCACTTTGCCTTACCTGAAAGGGAGTTGGTGGGTCGGATGTGTGCGGCATGCCACTCATGAGGCCTCCGATTCTCCGTCGTGTCCGGAGTATTGACGCGCCCCGTGAAACAAGTCAATAGTTTTTGTATCTTCGACTCTCTCACGGTCCGGCCGGCACGTCATCCCGCACCATCACTCCAACGTGAAGGAACTCTCATGAGGGACAGAGAGGCACGCAACGGCGACATCCCCACCGGGGAGGGCCGCACCCACTGGAAGCGCAGCGCCGTCATGCTCGTCCCCTGCACCCTGGCCGTGGGGGCCATGGGCATCGCCCTCGCCCAGGGTGCGATCGCCGCCTCCTTCGCGGTGTCCGGCACCGCGTTCAAGGTGCGCGCCGAGGAGGTCACCGCGAACGGCCTGTCCTCGTTCCCGTCCTCCATCGGCTCCGGCGGCGACGCCAAGCCGGTTCTGCTGGCCGCCGTCAAGGACGGCACGGTCTTGGGCGTGTGCGTCTCACTGAAGCAGAAGGTGCCGGTGGTCGGGGAGATCTCGATGCTGGTCCGCTCCGGCTCGGACAAGCCGCTCAAGGGCAGCAACCTCATCGTGAACGCGGACGCGCTCACCGGTGGCGGCGGGAAGGTCACCGGGGTCCAGGCCGGCCGCGACGCCTCCACCCTGTCCGGCGCACCGGGCGTGACCGGCCCCAAGGGCGTCTTCGGCGTCCAGGCGGACAGCGCCGTCGCGCACGACGTCAACAGCACCGCGTACTCCGCCAACAGCGGCACGCTGACGCTGGAGAAGCTGGAGATCGAGTTCAGCCGCACCGGCAAGCAGTGCTTCTGACGACGCCGAGAGACGGACTCACGACATGTTCAGTTTCGTTCTCGGATTCCTCTCGGAGCTTTCCCGGGAGGTCGGCGACTGGCTCGACCGGATCCTGCCGGCGCCCCGGGCGCGGCGCGCGTTCCGCCGGTGGCGCAGGAGCCGGCCGTTCTGGGCGGCGATGTGGGTCATCGCGGGCGGCGTGGAGATGGTCGCGATCCCGCTGGCCCCACTGCCCCTGATGATCAAGGTGGGCATCGGCGCGATGTCGGCCGTCGGCATCAGCGTGGTGCTGGTCGCGGGCGGGTTGTTCTTCCTCTTCAAGCCCGACCAGCGCATGTTCGTCTCGATCGTCACCGCCGTCGCGTCCCTGACGTCGCTGGCGACGACGAACCTGGGGGGCTTCGGCATGGGGATGGCGGCGGGGCTGGTCGGCTCCTCCATGGCGTTCGGGTGGATGCCGCATCCCGCCCCGGCGCCGCGGGAGGAGGCGGCCTCGCCCGACGCCGGGAAACCGGACGGCGCCGGGAGGGCGGACGGGGACAAGGACCCGGCCGCCTCCCCGGACCGCGACGCACCTCGCGTCCCGTCGACGGCCGGGCCCGTCCCGGCCGCCCCTCCCCTGGCCGCGGAGGGAGGCGGAGGCCTCCCAAAAGCCGGTGAGGACCGCGCCCGGCATGCCCGGCGGCGCGGCCGTGCCCGGGGCGCGGTCCTCTTCGCGCTGAGTACGGTGCTGGCGGCGGCCGCACTGCCGGCCGGCACCGGCAGCGCGGCGGCGGCTCCGGGCGCTGGCGTCTCCCCGCTGCCCTGGCCCACGTTCACCTGGCCGTGGGACCTCGGGCCGACCGGGTCACCCGGCCCGTCGCCCACTCCGTCGCCCGGCGACGCCCCGTCCGCGACGTCGCAGCCCTCCCCCGGCCCGTCCTCGTCCCCCTCGCGCGACGGGGAGGACGAGAAGGACGACCAGGGCAAGGACGAGGACAAGAAGGACCAGGACAAGAACGATCCGAGGAAGGACGCCGCCCAGGTCACCCTCCCGTGCCTGACCGGCATCGACACCGGCGGGCTGCCCAACCCCGGCCAGGACGCCCCGGGTTCCGGCGAGGAGGCCGAGTCCGGTGCCATGCCCGAGGACCCCGACGATCTGACGGCCCTGCGCCCGCCGATCGTCATCGGGGACCAGCCGGGCCGCCCCCGCTCGACGTATCCGGTCAACACCCTCTACCCGGAGGTCGGTGCGGACAGCCTGACCGCCCACGGAGCCGTCATCCACGGCGCGACCTACCTCAGGACGGCCGACGGCGGGCGGATGAAGGTGCTGTGGGTGCACGCCGACCGACTGGTCGCCGACGACTACACCTTCCGGCTGGAGACCGCCGGCCAGGTGCAGACCATCGACGTGGACCTCGACATCCCCCAGGTCGACATCTACGTCACCCAGCTCACCGGCTCGATCACCATCCCCGTCATCGACGTCGCCACGCCCCGGATCTGCATCGGGGCCGACATCGTCCCGGCCAACCTGCCGATCGCCGTGCACCTGCCCGAGCTGTCGGTCACCGCGGTGGAGGCCGGACAGGTACTCGTCGACGCCGAGACGGTCAACTTCTCCGGCCTGAAAGCGCGCACCCTGTCTCGATGAGGAGGGACCCCCGATGGGCCGTTACACCCGGCTCCGCCGGATCCGGAAGATGGACCCGCAGCAGGACTACGAGGAGATCTTCGCCCTGGTCACCCGGTACGAGTTCCCCTGGGACTACCTTCAGGGCGTCTCCGTCGCGTTCCTGCGCGACTACGGCGTCCCCCGCATCTCCCGGCTGCTGGACCGCACGCAGGAGTTCGAGCGCGCGGGGCAGAAGCGCTTCGACGACACGGTCCTGATCGCGTACGAGATGGTCCGCGACGGCATGGACTCACCGCACGGGCGGGCCACCGCCCGGCACCTCAACCGTATCCACGGCCGCTACCGCATACCGAACGAGGACTACCTGTACGTGCTGGCCACCACCGTGGTCGGCCCGAAACGGTGGATCGACCGCTACGGCTGGCGCCCGCTGTCCTGGCAGGAGACCGAGAGCCTGGCCCTGGTCGGACGGCGGATGGGCGAGATGATGGGCATCGCCGACGTGCCCGCCGACTACGCCGGTTTCGAGCATCTCCTCGACTCCTACGAGAAGGAGATGTTCGCGTACGACCCCGCCAACCGGCGGGTGGCCGCGGCCACCCTGCGGATCATGACCGACTGGTATCCCCGGCCGCTGCGTCCGCTCGTCTCGCGCTTGTCGATGGCGGTTCTGGACGAACCACTGCTGACCGCGCTCGGCTTCGCCCCGCAGCCCCGCTGGCTGCGCGCCACCGCCCACCGCGCCCTGCGCACCCGTGCCGCGGTGGTACGCCTGCTTCCGCCCCGGCCCGCGTGGTGGGGGTTCCGGCACAAGCCGCGCAGCTACCCGTTCGGGTGGACGCTGGACGACCTCGGCCCGCACTGGGCGCACGGCAGGCCACTGGAACCGCTCGCCGACGAGACCTCACCTCTGGAGAACAGATGACCGACACCGACACCGGCACCTCCCGAAAGGCGCCGCCGACGGCGACGTTCACGTCCCGGGACCCGGCCACCGGCCGGCCGCTCGCCGACCATCCGGTCCACGGACCCGAGGACGTCGCGCCGGCGGTGGAACGGGGCCGGGCGGCCGGCGCGCGCTGGGCGGCGCTCCCGGCCGCCCGCCGGCGCGGCCATCTGCTGAGCTGGAAGCGGCTGCTGGCAGCGGAGCTGGACGCGGTGGCGGCGTCCGTCGCGGCGGAGACGGGCAAGCCGCTCCAGGACGCGGAGCTGGAAGTGCTGCTGACCCTGGAGCACCTGTCCTGGGCGGCGCGCAACGCAGGCCGCGTACTGCGCAGGCGCCGTGTCCGCACCGGGCTGCCGGCGTCGAACCAGGCGGCCTCCGTCGTCCACCGGCCGCTCGGCGTGGTCGGGGTGATCGGCCCCTGGAACTATCCCGTCTACACGCCGATGGGGTCGATCGGCTACGCCCTGGCGGCGGGCAACGCCGTGGTGTTCAAACCGTCCGAGTACACCCCGGGCACCGGCGTGCTGCTCGCCCGGCTCTTCGACGCGGCCGTGCCCGACTTCGCGGGTCTGTTCACCGTCGTCACGGGCGCCGCCGAAACCGGCGCGGCGCTGGCCGCCTCCGGGGTCGACAAGCTCGCCTTCACCGGCTCGCCGGGGACCGCGCGCAAGGTGATGGAGGTGTGCGCCCGGTCGCTGACGCCGTTCCTGGCCGAATGCGGGGGCAAGGACGCCGTCCTCGTCACCGCGGACGCGGACCTCGACGCCGCCGCGGACGCCGTCGTGTGGGGAGCACTGGGCAACGCGGGCCAGACCTGTGCGGGTGTGGAGCGCGTCTACGCGGTCCGCGCGGTGCACGCGCAACTGTGCGACCGGGTCGTGGAGCGGGCCCGCCTGCTGCGGCCCGGCACGGGCCCGGACGCCGCCTACGGTCCGATGACGATGCCGGGCCAGAGCGACGTGGTGCGCCGGCACGTCGACGCCGCGCTGGCGGCCGGCGCGGGCGCACCACTCGGTGACACGGATGCGTCGGCGTCGCCGGAGCCGTCGGATTCGGCAAAGCCGCCGGGCGGGCCGTTCGTGGCACCGGTGGTTCTGGTCGACGTACCGGAGGACTGTCCCGCGATGACCGAGGAGACGTTCGGGCCGACCGTCGCGATCAACGCCGTGGCGGACGTCGACGAGGCGGTGCGCCGCGCCAACGCGTCCCGTTACGCACTGGGCGCGGCGGTGTTCTGCGGCAGCCGCCGCGAAGGCGCCGCGATCGCGTCCCGGCTGCGCGCGGGAGCGGTGTCGGTGAACTCGGTGCTCGGCTTCGCCGCCGTTCCGGCCCTGCCGTTCGGCGGATCGGGCGACTCCGGCTTCGGCCGTATCCACGGTGCGGAGGGGCTGCGGGGGTTCACCGCGCCGCAGTCGGTCACGGTCCGGCGCTTCGCGCCTCCGGTCGACCTGACGTCCTTCGCCACCCCGGCCGCCGCGAAGGCCCGTGCCGTCGCGCTCACGCGGTGGCTGCACACGAGGCGTTGAGGGGTGGCCGACCGGACCCGCCGCGGGACGCGACGCGGGTCCGGCAGCCCCCGTCAGGCGTCGAGCAGCGGCGCGAGGTAGCGCCGGGCGAAGGCGCGCGACTGCTCCTCGTCGTCCAGTTCGATGCAGCCGGCCGGGTTGAGGAGGAAGGAGACGGCGACACGCACCATCAGCTCCGCCACCGGCCGCGGGTCGGAGTCCGAGCGGCCCTCGGTGTGCTGGGCCCGCCGCAGATGGGACGTCAGGTAATCGGTGGTGACGGTGAGGGCGGGGCCGCCCTGGACGGTCAGGTAGGGCAGCACCACCTCGGGTTCGAGCCGCAGCAGCCCGCCGAAGAGCGGGTGGGCCCTGGTGTGGCGCAGGGCGACCACGAAGCCCTCGACGACCCTGTCCTGCATGGTCGGCAACGGAGCGACCGCGTCGTCCAGTTCCTGGAAGAAGCGGCTGACCTCGCGCAGCAGGCACGCCTCGACCAGTCCGTCCTTGTTCCGGAAACGGCGGTACACCGTCACCCGCGAGACGCCGGCCCGTTTGGCGACGTCGTCCACCGAGGAGCGGCGCAGGCCGAAGGTCGTGAACTGCTCCACGGCGGCATCGAGGATCTGCCGCGCCAGCCTTTCCTCTGTCTCCGGCCGTGCGAGGGCACGGGCGAGCAAGGAGTCGTTCGCAGAAGTCTTCATGGTGTCTTTCACGGTACCGGCCCACCTCCAGTGAGCAACATTGAAACACACTCCATATACATGTATCTCAACGCTGTGTCCCACCACGTTCGGAGGCCCCACATGGGAAGTCGTCTCACCGCACAGCAGGCGGACTTCGCCGCCGCCATCCGTGACTTCGCCCAGCGCGAGTGCGGATCGCGGGAGCAGCGCGCCGCGCTGACGCAGGACGGCCGGGAGCCGCACAACCCCAAGATCTACGGCATGCTCGCCGAACTCGGCTGGCTCGGGGTCTGCCTGCCCGAGGAGTACGGCGGGGCGGGCGGCGGCATCGGCGACGCCTGCGTGTTCCTCGAGGAGACCTCCTACGGAATGGTGCCCGCGGGAGGTTTCATCACCACCGTCATCACCGCCAAGGCGTACGAACGGTTCGGCTCCGAGCGGCAGCGGCGGGAGGTGCTCGGCGGCGCGGCGCGCGGCGGCGTCCTCGCCATCGCCATGTCGGAGCCCGGCGCCGGATCCGACGTGGGGGCCCTGCGCTGCCGTGCCGAACGGCAGGCGGACGGCGACTGGCTGATCGACGGTCAGAAGACCTGGATCTCCAACGCCCACCTCGCCGACAGCATGCTGCTGGTGGCCCGGACGGGCGGCGACAAGCACAAGGGGCTCACCATGTTCCACGTGCCGGCGGGCACGCCGGGCATCGAGATCCGCGGCATCGAGACCATGGGCGGCAAGGAGGTCAACGACGTCTTCTTCACCGGCGTACGGCTGCCCGCCGACGCGGTGGTCGGGGAAGTCGACGGGGGATGGAAGCAGTTGATGGCCGGGCTGAACCACGAGCGGCTGTTCCTGGCCGCCAACATGCTGGGCCTGGCGCGCAGGGCCTTCGACGACGCGGTCGCCTACATCGGCGAACGCGAGCAGTTCGGCCGGCCCGTCGGGAGCTTCCAGGCGCTGCGGCACCGCGTCGCCGATCTCGCCACGGAGATCGAGTGCACGCGGCTGCTGGTGCGCGAGGTGGCGTCGGACTGCGACGCCGAGCCCGACCGGCTCTTCCCCCGGGAGGCCTCGATGGCCAAGCTCAAGGCCACCGAGACGGCCAAGCGGGTCGCCCTGGAGTGCATGCAGATGATGGGCGGCTACGGCTACGCCACCGAGTACGGGATGGAACGCCATCTGCGGTCCGCGGTGGTCTCCACCGTCTACGGCGGAACCAGCGAGATCCAGCGCGACATCATCGGCAGGAGCTACGGGCTGTAGAAGTCGCTGACGGCCGTCGACGTGTGGGGCGGCCGTCGGTGGACGGGGCGGACGTCGGTGGACGGGGCGTTGGAGCGATGCCGCCGTCAGTCGGCGTAGAGCTCCGTCAGTTCGGTGGCGTGCCGGGCGCGGATGACGCGGCGGCGCATCTTCAGCGACGGCGTCAGCTCACCGGTCGCCGGTCCCCACTCCCGGGCCAGCAGCCGGTACCGCTTGACCTGTTCGGTCCGGTTGAGCCGGGTGTTGGCCGCGGCGACCGCACGGTCGACCTCCTCGCGCACGGCGGGGTGGGCGGCCAGGGCCGCGAGGTCGTCGCCGGCGTCGATGCCGTGGGCGGCGGCCCAGGCGGGGGCGGCCTCCGGGTCGAGCACCAGCAGGGCGACGAGGTAGGAACGGTTGTCGCCGTGCACCAGCGCCTGCCCGATCAGGGGGTGTTCCTTCAGGGTGTTCTCCACCAGGGCCGGGGAGACGTTCTTCCCCGTCGAGGTGATGATCATTTCCTTCTTGCGGTCGGTGAGCCACACATAGCCGTCGTCGTCGATCCGGCCGATGTCCCCCGTGGCCAGCCATCCGTCGTCGTCCAGTGCCGACCGCACGGAACCGTCCTGCTGAAGGTATCCGGAGAAGACGGAGGCGCCCCGTACCTCGATCTCCCCGTCCTCGGCGAGGCGGACCTCCACCGACGAGACCGGGCGTCCGACCGAGCCCAGCCGGAACCCGGTGCGGGGGCTGTTGGTCGTGGCCACGCCCGTCGTCTCGGTCAGGCCCCACGCATCCATGATCACGACGCCCAGGCCGGACCAGAACCTCACCACGTCCAGGGACATGGGGGCGGAGGCGCTGGCGGTCCAGGTCACCCGGTCGAGTCCGCCCGCGGCCAGCAGCGGCTGGAGCACTTTCTCCCTCATCCGGGCGTACGCCGCATCCAGTTCGGGGGGCGGGGTCTCCCCCCGCTCCCGGAAACCGACGTGCTCGCGGGCCACTTCCATGGCCTTCTCCACGCCGTGGCGCTGCTCCTCGGGAAGCATGGCCAGCCCGGCGCGTACCGCCACGGCCAGTTTCTCCCAGATCCTCGGCACCCCGAAGAACTGCCGCGGCCGCACCTCGCGCACCGTCTCGGCGACGACGGTCGGGTCGGCACACAGGTAGACGTGCGAGGCGCGGTGACAGGGCAGGTAGATGCCCAGCATGCGTTCCGCGATGTGGGCGAACGGCAGGTAGCAGATGTGCTCGACGTGCGGCGGCAGTTCCACCGCCGCGTCGAGCGCGAGGGCGTTGGCGATCACCTGCCGGTGGGTGAGGACCACACCCTTGGGCTCGCCGGTGGTGCCCGAGGTGTAGACGACGGTCAGCGGGTCGTCGGGGCCGGCCGTGTCCAGCGCCTTCTCGAACCCCTCCGGGACGGGTTCGCGGGTCAGTGCCGCGTACGGCAGGTGCGGGCCCTCCTCTCCGGGTTCCACGACCACGAGCCGGGCCAGGGGTGTGGCGTCGTCGTCCAGCAGCGGCGCCCACACCCGGGCCTGGGCGGCGCCCTCCACGACCGCCACCGCCGCTCGGCAGTTGCGGGCGATGTGGGCGATCTGTTCGGGCGCCGAGGTGCCGTAGACACTGACGGGCACGGCGCCGAGGCGTACCAGGGCGAGGTCGGACAGCCAGTGCTCGGACCGGTTGGCCATCATCAGCAGGACGTGGTCGCCGCGGCCGACGCCGAGCGCCGCGTACCCGGCGGCGAGTTGTCCGGTGTGCTCCCGGACCTGCGCCCAGTCGAGCGTGGCCCATCCCGCGCCGTCCGGCCTGCGCCAGGACAGGGCGGGCCGGTCCGGGTGGGCGCGGGCGTTGTGTTCCACGAGCAGCGGCAGCGTGGACTGTGCCGCTCGCTCCCCGTCGGTGCGCGGGGCTGGTGTCATGACGGCCTCCTGGCGGGCTGGACGGTTCGGGGGCGTAGCGA
>NZ_LIQT01000226.1 GCF_001418415.1 Streptomyces hirsutus | reverse complement strand
CCCGCCGGCCGCCGGGACCGCCGAGCCGCCTGCGCTCCTCCCGCTCCGACCTCCTCCTGTGCGGTGTCCTCCTGGTGGCGATCCTCGTCGTCCAGGGCTGGAACATCGGCTCCTATCCGNNCTCGCCCAGGCCTGGGCCGTCCAGGAGGGCAGGGGCCTCGCCCACTACACCTACTGGTACGACCACCCGCCCTTCGGCTGGATCCAGCTCGCCGTGCTGACCTGGATCCCCGCGATGATCAGCCCCGAGTCGATGACCGTCGGCACCATGCGGGCCGTGATGCTGCTGATCAGCGGTATCAGCGCGGTCCTCGTCTACGTCCTCGGACGACGGTTCGCGCTGCCCCGCTGGGCAGCCGGCCTCGGCATGCTCCTGTTCGGGCTGTCCCCGCTGTCGGTGGTGCTCCAGCGCGAGATCTTCCTCGACAACCTCGCGGTGATGTGGACGCTGCTCGCGTTCACCCTCGCCGCCTCCCCGAGCCGTCACCTCTGGCACCACTTCGGCGCCGGGATCGCCGCCGCCACGGCGGTGCTCACCAAGGAGACGATGCTCGTCGTCCTGCCCGCCCTGTTCGTCACCGCGTGGCTGCACAGCCACCGGGACACCCGCAAGTTCGCGCTGACCGGAGCCGTCACGGCCTGCGCGCTGATCGGGTTCTCGTATCCGCTGTTCGCGCTGCTCAAGGGCGAGCTGTTCCCGGGCGGCGGACACGTCTCCCTGTGGGAGGGCGTCCAGTACCAGCTGACCAGACCCGGTTCGGGATTCATCCTCGACCAAGGCTCCGGCTCGTGGGGCGTCCTGCAGTCCTGGCTGTACTACGACCGGGTGCTGCCGCTGGGCGGCCTGGCCGGCGCGCTGCTGCTGCTCGCCACCTGGCGCTGGTCGGTCACCGCCCGCGCGCTCGCCGGACCGGCACTGACCGTGGCGATCCTCGCCGCGCTCGCCCTGCGCCCGAGCGGCTACCTGCCCGCCATGTACGTGATCCAGGCACTGCCGTTCCTCGCGCTCGTCCTCGCCGGCGGCACCGCGAGCATCGCCCACGCCGTACTGCGCCGGTGGCGGTCCGGCGCCGAGCACCGGTCCGTCGGGTACGCCCGGTACGCGCTCGCCGCCGCCCTCGCCCTCGCCGCCTGCTCCTACGTCGTGCCCCGCTGGTACGACGGCGCCCGCACCGCCGTCACCGCGGACGCCAACGCCCCCTACGAGGCCGCGTCGCACTGGATGGCCACCGAGGTGGCCGACCCGGGCGGCACCCGGGTGCTGGTGGACGACGCGATGTGGCTGGACCTGGTGCACGCCGGGTACCGGCCGGGGCTCGGCGTCATCTGGTTCTACAAGGCCGACCTGGACCCGGCGGTGACGAAGACGATGCCGCGCGGCTGGCGGGACCTCGACTACGTGGTCGCCTCGCCGACCGTGCGGCGCGACGCGGTGGACCTGCCCAACGTCAAGGCGGCCATCGAGCACTCGGAGCCGGTCGCCGTGTTCGGCACGGGCGCGGACCGTATCGAGATCCGCCAGGTCGTCGCCACCGGAGGTACCCGATGAGCCAGGAGTCCACGGCCCCCGGCGAGCTGGAGGCCCCGGCCACCGCGAGTGTGCCGGAGCCCGGCGCGGTCACGATCGTCGTGCCGACGTTCAACGAGTCGGCGAACGTGCGGCAGTTGCTGCGGCTGATCACCGAGTCGGTGCCGGTCCGGCTGCCCTGCGAGGTCCTCTTCGTGGACGACTCCACCGACGACACCCCCGACGTCGTCCGCGAGGCGGCCCGCGACTGCCCCTTTCCGGTGACCGTGCTGCACCGCCAGGAGGCGGTGGGCGGCCTCGGCGGTGCCGTCGTGGAGGGCATCGGGGCGGCCTCCTCGGACTGGGTCGTCGTCATGGACGGCGACTGCCAGCACCCGCCCTCCCTGGTACCGGAACTGGTGGCGACGGGGGAGCGGGCGCAGGCCCAACTGGTCGTCGCCTCCCGGTACATCGAGGGAGGCAGCCGCGCCGGGCTGGCCGGTGGCTACCGGGTGGCCGTCTCGCGCGGGGCGACCTGGCTGGCCAAGTCCCTGTTCCCACGGCGGCTGCGCGGCATCAGCGACCCGATGAGCGGCTTCTTCGCCATCCGCCGCAGCGCCGTCACGGCCGATGTCCTCAAGCCCCTCGGCTACAAGATCCTCCTCGAACTGGCCGTCCGCAGCCGCCCCCGCACGGTCGGCGAGGTGCCGTTCGTCTTCCGGGACCGGTTCGCCGGGGAGTCCAAGTCGACCGCCAGGGAAGGGCTACGCTTCCTGCGGCACCTCGCCGGGCTGCGCATGGCGTCCTCGCCGGCCCGCATGATCGCCTTCGGGCTGATCGGGCTGACCGGCTTCGTGCCCAACCTGCTGGCGCTGTGGGCGCTGACCGGGGCGGGCCTGCACTACCTGCCGGCCGAGATCGTCGCCAACCAGTTCGGCGTGGCCTGGAACTTCCTGCTGATCGAGACACTGCTGTTCCGCGAGCGGCGGCGGCACCGGCACTGGGCCGACCGCACGGCGCGGTTCGCGCTGCTGGCCAACGCCGATCTGCTGCTGCGGCTGCCGCTGATCGCCCTGCTGGTCGGCCCGTTCGGGACGGCCGTCCTGCCGGCCACCGCGCTGGCCCTCGTCACCACCTTCGTCCTGCGCTTCGCCGCCACCGAGGCGCTGGTGTACCTGCCCCGCAAGGACCGCACCGGGAAGGGCCGCACCGCGAGGCGTCGTCCGCAAGAGAGCCGCACCGAAGAGAGCCGCACCGCAAGGAGCGCCGTATGAGAGCGAGAACGATCCGTACGAGAACACCTGCGCGAGCCGGACGCCGTACCGCCCTGCTGGCCGTCGGTGCCCTGACCACCGGTCTCCTCCTCACCGCCCCGCAGCCCGCCTCGGCCGCCAACCTGATCACGAACCCCGGCTTCGAGACCGCCGGCGCGGACGACATGCCGCACTGCTGGGAGAAGTCCGGCTGGGGCGACAACGACTTCTCCTTCACCACCACCTCCGACGCCCACTCCGGCGACAGGGCGATGAAGGTCGAGCTGACCCGCCGCACCGAGGGCGACCGCAAGGCGCTGATCACCGAGTCCGCCGCGTGCGCGCCGGTGGTGACGCCGGGCAAGCAGTACGACCTGGGCCTCTGGTACAAGTCGACGACCCCGGACGCGTCCCTCACCCTGTTCCGGCACGACGGGACGGCCGGCTGGCAGTACTGGACGGACCTGAAGACGCTGGACATGCAGCCCGCCGTCTGGACCGAGGCCACCGTCCGCACCCCGGAGGTCCCGGCCGGCACCGACCGCATCTCCTGGGGCGTCTCCGTCTACGGCACCGGCGCGGCCACCACCGACGACTACACGATGGAGCAGGTCACCGAGCCGGTCCCGGAGCCGGGCTGCACCGGCACCGCCCGGGAGTGCGCCGACGGCGGGTGGGAGGTGCTGCCCACGCAGAACCCGGTCCGCTCGATGCACTCCGTGGTGCTGCACAACGGCAAGGTGCTGCTGATCGCGGGCTCCGGCAACAGCGAGGAGCTCTTCGAGGCCGGCACCTTCACCAGTGCCGTCTACGACCCCGAGGACGGCACGTACGAGGTCGTCCCCACGCCGGACGACATGTTCTGCGCCGGACACGTGCAACTCCAGGACGGCCGGGTGCTGGTGATGAGCGGCAACAAGGGCTACCCGTCCGCCGACGGCACGATCGGCTACCAGGGCTACAAGGACTCGTACGTCTTCGACCCGGAGACCGAGACCTACAGCAGGACCAACGACATGAACGACGGCCACTGGTACCCGTCGGCGACGATCCTCGGCAACGGTGACGTGATCAGCTTCGGCGGTCTGCGCGAGGACTCCACGGGTTCGGTCACCGCCGACCTCTGGTCCGACGCCGAGCAGCGGTGGCTGCCGATGAACCGGGTCCACCAGACCTGGTCGTACTGGGGCCTGTACCCGTCGATGATCCTGATGCAGGACGGGCGCCTGTTCTACTCGGGCAGCCATGTCTTCGGCAACAACATCCCGGGCACCGGCTCCGCGATCTACGACTACGACGCCAACACGGTCACCGAGGTCCCGGGCCTGCGGAACAAGGACGAGCGGGACCAGTCGGCGAGTGTGCTGCTGCCCCCGGCGCAGGACCAGAAGGTGCTCACCCTGGGCGGCGGCAACATCGACTCCAACCCGAACGCGAACCGGCTGACCGACATCATCGACCTCAAGGAGGCGAACCCCTCCTACGTCGCGGGGCCGCCGATCCCGCAGGGCACGGTCGACTACGGTGACGGCCCGGTGCCGCAGACCGGCGACCAGGGCAAGATGTACCTCTCCGCGGTCCTGCTGCCCGACGGCAAGGTGCTGGAGACCGGCGGCGGGCTGCACAACCGGGCCGACCCGGTCTTCGAGACGTCGGTCTTCGACCCTGCTTCGGAGACCTTCGACCCGGTGGCCGTCGATCCGGAGGCGCGCGGGTACCACTCCTCGGCGTTCCTGCTGCCCGACGGCCGGGTCATGACCACGGGCGACAACCCGGGCAACGGCAGCTGGAACCACAACGTGTCGGTTTACAGCCCGTCCTACCTGTTCAAGGGCGAGCGGCCGGTGATCACCTCGCTGATCGACAGCGAGTGGACCTACGGCGACACCCAGCGGATCACCGTCGACCGGCCCATCGCCAAGGCCGAGCTGATCCGCCCGGCGGCCGTCACCCACTCCTCCGACCCGAACCAGCGGTTCGTGGACCTGCCCCTGTCCGTGGACGGAAACGACGAGAACACCGTCGACCTGAACGTGACGAGCAACCCCGATCTGGCGCCGCCCGGCTGGTACATGCTGTTCGCGGTGGACGCCAACGGCGTGCCCTCGGTCGCCGAGTGGGTGCACCTCCAGGGCCCGGCGGCGCTGACCGCCAAGGACTCCGGCGCCCATGTGCACGACTTCGCCGAGGCCCCGGCGGGCAAGGTCACCGGGCCCGGGAAGAAGCGCGCCGCGGAGCCGGTCCCGCCGACCGTCTCGGGCTGCGACCGGCACTACGGCTCGGCCGACGTCTGCGTACCGACCGCCTTCCCGGCCGAGGTCGGGGCGACGGCCGCCGCCCGCTGCGCCTGGCTGGAGCAGAACGAGTACGGCACGCTCGAGGTCAACGGCAAGGACGACCCGCTGCGGCTGGACCGGAACCGGGACGGCGTCGCCTGCGGCAAGGGCGACGTCCGGCGCGGCTGAGGACGGGCCGCACGAAGCCGCGCGGCGCACCGCCGAACGGGCCGGGCCGCTCAGTTCTCCTGGGCGACCCGGCTCAGCGCGCGTTCCACGATCGCCTCCAGCTGGTCGTGGTGCGCGCCCTGCCAGTAGGCGCGGCCGCATGCGGCGCACTGGGCGAACACGTCGTACGAGCGGTGCGTGCCGCTCTTCAGCTGGTCGGCGACCTCGTCCTTGGTGGCGGCGCGGAGCAGTCCGTTGCAGGCGGTGCAGCGGGTCCAGGGGCGCAGCTCGGGCCGGAACCGGTCCAGGACGTACGGGAGCTGCTCGTCGGGCCCGGTGCTGTAGACGAACGCGCCGGCCCACAGTTCCCGGCGGCGCAGCAGTCCGCGGTCGCGGCTGAGCATCACCCGCTTCTCGGACGCGGACCGGGCGGCCAGGGCGGGATCGCCGATGTCCGTCGACTCGTACGCCGTGTCCACGCCCAGCAGCCGCAGCCGGCGGGCCAGCGTGCCGAGGTGGACGTCGAGGAGGAAGCGGAGCGGGGCGCCGGGTACGCGCTGGGGGCGGGCGACGGGGCGGACGGTGACCGATTCGCCCGCGGCCGGCAGGTGCGAGACGGGCACCTCGTGGCCGTCCACGAGCAGTGCGCCGACCTCGGTCAGCGGGACGCCGAGGGACTCGACGACGTGACCGAGGCTGGAGACGCCGTCGGCCGGGGCCGTCGTGGCGCCGGTGGTGCGTGCCCGGGGGACGAAGACGAGCAGTTCGGGGGCGAACTCGACGTGGATCTCGGGACCGTTCACCGGGCCAGGATGTCATGCGCGGGGCCCGCGGCTCCGGGATTTCCGGGCGCCCCGGCCCGGTGGCCCGGGGCGCTCCTCGACTCATCCGTGCTGGGAGGCCACCAGGAAGATGCCCACGTAGTGGGCGATGAAGGCGGCCAGGGTGAAGGAGTGGAAGACCTCGTGGAAGCCGAACCAGCGCGGTGACGGGTTGGGCTTCTGGAGGCCGTAGATCACCCCGCCCGCGCTGTAGAGCAGACCGCCCACGATCACCAGGACCAGGACGGCGATGCCGCCGGTGCGCATGAAGTCGGGGAGGTAGAAGACGGCGGCCCAGCCCATCGCGATGTAGCAGGGGGTGTAGAGCCAGCGGGGGGCGCCCACCCAGAACACGCGGAAGGCGATCCCGGCGAGGGCGGCCGCCCAGATGCCCCACAGCAGCCACTGGCCCTTGGCCTCCGGCAGGAGCAGCAGGGTGAGCGGCGTGTAGGTGCCGGCGATGATCAGGAAGATGTTGGCGTGATCGAGGCGGCGGAGCACTCCGTCCATGCGCGGGCTCCAGTCGCCCCGGTGGTACAGGGCGCTCACGCCGAACAGCAGGCAGGCCGTCAGCGCGAAGACCGCGCAGGCGACGCGCCCCCGGGTCGAGTCGGCGAGGGCGACGAGCACCAGCCCGGCGACCAGCGCGGCGGGGAACATGCCCAGGTGCAGCCAGCCGCGGAGCTTGGGTTTGACCGGGTGGGGGAGGGAGAGCGGGACCGGGCCGCGGCCTTCGGCCGGTCGGCCTGCGGGTGCGTCAGGCGCGTCGGGTGCGTCGGGGGCGAGCGCTGTCATAGCCGCCATCGTACCTACGGAACCGTAAGTTACAGGTCGGTGCACCGGGATCGATCTCGCCGGAGTGGCCATCCTCTCACGGGACGTACTCGCCAGTACGCCCCATGGCGCATCCCGGGCCGGCGGGAAGGCCGCGCGGGGGAGGTCGCGCGCGGAAGCCTCCCGAGGGAGCCGTGAGGGAGCCGCGGGCGAGGTGGTAAAGGGATGGTCGGGTGAACGCAACGTGTCCGTAAAGAAACCCAGCGTGCGTGCCCGGCCTTTCGGGAAACCGTGGCCAGCATCACTCTGCTCACATGTGAGACCCCCTGGACAGATGGGCACTCGCATCAGAGGATCAAATGAGTGCGGTCGGCACCGGATGAGCGCCCAAGACTCCACCGTGAAGCATCCGGGCCGCAGCCCCCACGGGGCCCTCCAGACAAAGAACCCTCACTTAGGAGCAATCGTGGCGCGCGACATCGCGGCTCCCAGCGTCCCCACCACCCACCAGGGACTCATCTCCTGGGTCAACGAGATCGCCGAGCTGACCCAGCCGGACCACGTGGTCTGGTGCGACGGTTCCGAGGCCGAGTACCAGCGGCTGAGCGAGGAACTGGTCGACAAGGGCACGTTCCGCAAACTCGACCCGATCAAGCGCCCCAACTCCTACTACGCGGCCTCCGACCCCAGCGACGTCGCCCGCGTGGAGGACCGCACCTTCATCTGCTCCGAGAAGGAGGAGGACGCCGGGCCCACCAACCACTGGAAGGCCCCCGGCGAGATGCGGGAGATCTTCACCGGTGAGAAGGGCGTCTTCCGCGGCTCCATGAAGGGCCGCACGATGTACGTCGTGCCCTTCTGCATGGGCCCCCTCGGCTCGCCGCTGTCCGCGATCGGTGTCGAGATCACCGACTCCGCGTACGTCGCCGTCTCCATGCGCACCATGACCCGTATGGGCCAGGACGTCCTGGACGAACTCGGCGACGACGGCTTCTTCGTCAAGGCCGTGCACTCCGTCGGGGCTCCCCTGGAGCCCGGCCAGGAGGACGTGCCCTGGCCCTGCAACCAAACCAAGTACATCTCGCACTTCCCCGAGGACCGCGAGATCTGGTCCTACGGCTCCGGCTACGGCGGCAACGCCCTGCTCGGCAAGAAGTGCTACGCCCTGCGCATCGCCTCCGTCATGGCCCGCGACGAGGGCTGGCTCGCCGAGCACATGCTGATCCTCAAGCTGACCCCGCCGCAGGGGGAGTCGAAGTACGTCGCCGCCGCCTTCCCGAGCGCCTGCGGCAAGACCAACCTCGCCATGCTGGAGCCCACGATCTCCGGCTGGACCGTCGAGACGATCGGCGACGACATCGCCTGGATGCGGTTCGGCGAGGACGGCCGCCTCTACGCGATCAACCCCGAGGCCGGCTTCTTCGGCGTCGCGCCCGGCACCGGTGAGCACACCAACGCCAACGCGATGAAGACGCTGTGGGGCAACTCCGTCTTCACCAACGTCGCCCTCACCGACGACGGAGACGTGTGGTGGGAGGGCATGACCGAGGAGACCCCGGCCCACCTGACCGACTGGAAGGGCAACGACTGGACGCCCGAGTCGGGCACCCCGGCCGCCCACCCCAACGCCCGCTTCACCACCCCCGCCGC
>NZ_LIQT01000225.1 GCF_001418415.1 Streptomyces hirsutus | reverse complement strand
TCGGCGTCTGGCTCATCGGGGCGCGCGGATCCGTCGCCACGACCGCGATCACGGGCTGCGCCGCCGTCGCCGCCGGACTCCATCCGCCGACCGGCATGGTCACCGAGACCCCCGACTTCACCTCGTGCGGCCTGCCGCCGCTGTCGTCCCTCGTCTTCGGCGGCCACGACACCGTCGACTGCCCGCTGCCCAAACGCGCCGAACACCTCGCCGCCGGCGGCGTCCTGCCGCACGGTCTGCCCTCCGCCGTACACGCCGAACTCGTCGCCGCCGACCGGGAGATCAGGCCCGGCGGCCCCCCGACCGGTGACACGGACGGCGGCTCGGGCCGCCACGACGACGAACTGATCGACGTGTTCGCGGCCGACATGCGCGACTTCGTGCGCCGCCGGGGACTCGCGGGCGCCGTCGTGGTGAACGTCGCCTCCACCGAGCCCGCTCCCGCCGACGGCTCCCTGCCGCCGAGCTCCCTCTACGCGGCGGCCGCCCTGCGTGCCGGCTGCCCCTATGTCAACTTCACCCCCTCCGCGGGCCTGCACCACCCGGCGCTGGCCGAGCAGGCGGCGACGGCTTCCGTCCCCCACGCGGGCCGCGACGGCAAGACCGGGCAGACCCTGCTGCGCTCCGTGCTCGGCCCGATGTTCCTGCAGCGCGCCCTCGCCGTGCGCGCCTGGTCCGGCACCAACCTCCTGGGCGGCGGCGACGGCGCCGCCCTCGCCGACCCCGCGACCGCCGCCGCCAAGAACGCCGGCAAGGAACGCGTCCTCGCCGACACCCTCGGCACCGCCCCCGAGGGCGAGGTCCACATCGACGACGTGCCCGCGCTCGGCGACTGGAAGACGGCCTGGGACCACATCGCCTTCGACGGCTTCCTCGGCGCCCGCATGATCCTGCAGACCACCTGGCAGGGCTGCGACTCGGCGCTCGCCGCGCCGCTCGTCCTCGACCTGGCCCGGCTGGTCGCCCGCGCCCGGGAGAGGGGCCTGTCCGGTCCTCTGAGCGAACTGGGCTTCTACTTCAAGGACCCGGTGGGGGACGGCCCGTCCTCGCTGGCCGAACAGTACGCGGAGCTCAGGCGCTTCGCCGGGCGGCTGCGGGACGACGCCCCCGACCGCGGGGCGCAGCGGTGAGCCGCACGGCTGTCCCGGCGCAGGACACCCCCGCTCCGGCCGGGTCGACGGCGGCG
>NZ_LIQT01000224.1 GCF_001418415.1 Streptomyces hirsutus | reverse complement strand
CAGCGGCAAGTCGACGCTGCTGCACTGCCTGGCCGGGATCGTCCGCCCCGACGCCGGCACGGTGACGTACGACGGACAGCGGCTGGAGGAACTGCCGGAGAAGCGGCTGAGCGAGCTGCGCCGTACCGACTTCGGGGTGGTGTTCCAGTTCGGGCAGCTCGTTCCGGAGCTGACCGCGCTCGACAACGTGGCGCTGCCGCTGATGCTGGCCGGCACCGGGCGGACCCGGGCACGGGAGCGGGCCGGGGAGTGGCTGGAGCGGTTCGGGGTGCGCGGGCAGGCGGAGTTGCGGCCGGGCGAGATGAGCGGCGGGCAGGCCCAACGGGCCGCGCTGGCGCGGGCCCTGGTCACCGGCCCGAGGGTGGTCTTCGCGGACGAGCCGACCGGCGCACTGGACTCGCTGGCCGGCGAGCAGGTGATGACGGCGCTGACGCACACGGCCCGGGAGGCGGGCACGGCGGTGCTGCTGATCACGCACGACGCCCAGGTGGCCGCGTACGCCGACCGCGAGGCGCAGCTGCGCGACGGGACACTGACACCGCTGGAGGTGACCGCGTGAACACCTCCGGCTCCTCGAACACCCGAGCCTCCTCGGGTACCCGCCCCTCCTCGGACACCTGGCGTTCCGACCTGCGGCTGGCCTGGCTGCTCACGCACGGTTCGGACCGGCGGGAGTGGTGGCGGGTCGCACTCACCGCGACCGGCGCGGCGCTGGCCACCGGGTGCGCGCTCGCCGCCGGAGTCCTGCTGTCGCTGGGCGGGCGCAGCACCAGCACGTCCGTCGCCGAGGGACTGGTCGACGAGCCGGGGACGCGCGCCGGGGTGATCCTCGGTCTGCTGCTCCTGCTGGTTCCGGTCCTCGGGTTCCTCGGGCAATGCGCCCGCGTCGGCGCCGTGCACCGGGACCGGCGGCTGGCCGGACTGCGGCTGGCCGGGGCGACGCCCTGGCAGGTGCGGCGGATCGCCGCGCTGGAGACCGGACTGGCCTGCCTGCTCGGCTCGGCGGTCGCGACCGTCGTCTCGGTCCTGCTCCTGCTGGGCCTGGAGGCACGGCCGGACGCCCTCGCCTGGGTGGTGGTCGCGCTGGTCGCCCTCGCGGTACCGGCACTGGGCGCGGCGGTGGGCGCGCTGGCACTGCGCCGGGTGGTGGCCTCACCGCTCGGCCGGGTACGCCGGGTGACGGAGATCCGTTCGGCCCGCGGGCCCGGCCGGCTGTTCCT
This sequence comes from Streptomyces hirsutus, assembly GCF_001418415.1. Classification (GTDB taxonomy): domain Bacteria; phylum Actinomycetota; class Actinomycetes; order Streptomycetales; family Streptomycetaceae; genus Streptomyces; species Streptomyces hirsutus. The sequence continues at coordinate 6,723 of NZ_LIQT01000224.1, read as the reverse complement.
GGGCGGGGCGGCGCTGGTGGTGGCGGTGGGCGTGGCGACCGCGCTGACCGACCGCACAGCGACCCGCGAGGCGAACTGGCAGTTCCCGGTGATGATGTTCGCCGCGCTGCTCGCGGTCGGCGCGGGCGCGGTGTGGCTGGCCGGAGCCTCCTCCCGGCTGATGGGGCGGGTGCTCGCGGGCCGGGCCCGGTCGGCGGCGGTGCTGATCGCGGCGGAGCGGCTGCGCGCCGACCCGTGGGCGGCGGCCCGTACGCATGCGGCCATGCTGCTGGTGACGGTCGTCGGCACCGGGTTCATGGGCGTGCGCCACGCGTTCCTCGCGGCACTGCACCGCAACCAGGGGTCCCTGGGCGGGTCCATGTCGTACTACACGACGGGCCTGAACCTGACCGCCGCGGCGATCTCGGTGGCGGTACTGATCACCCTGACCGCTCTCGCCGTCGGCACCGCCGAGTCGCTGGCCACCCGTCGACGGGGACTGGCCGCGCAGACCGCCGCCGGTGTGCCGCGCTCGGTGCTGAACCGGGCGCTGCTCCTGGAGACCGCGCTGCCCCTGGCCCCGGCCCTGCTGCTCGCGGGCGTCGGCGGCATGGCGGTCGGCGCCGGCTACGGCACGCTGACGAACGCACCGTCCCTGCCCTGGGCGGCCCTGCTGGTGCCCCCGGCGGCCTACGCCGCCTGCCTCCTGGCCTCGGCAACGGCACTCCCCCTGCTGCGCCGCTCGGCCGACCCGACCCAGCTGCGGTACGCCTGACCGGCCGGTGCGACGGCCATGCCCCGGTGCCCGGGGGAACGGGGGCCACCGGGGCCGGGGCGTGGTCGTCGTGCCGTCGTGCTCAATGCGGGCCGGGTGCTCGATGCGGGCCGGGGCCGTACGGCCCGGGCCCGGACCGCTCAGGCGGATATCCCGTCCACCCGGGACAGGCCGTCGATGCGGGCCATCGCGTCGTCCGCGCCGTAGGGCTGGAGGTACGGGAGCCAGCACGGGTCGCGGTGGCCCGTGCCGATGATGCGCCAGGCCAGGCCGGTGGGCGGGGCCGGTTTGTGGCGCAGCCGCCAGCCCAGCTCGAACAGGTGACGGTCGGCCTTCACGTGGTTGCAGCGGCGGCAGGACGCCACCACGTTGTCCCAGACGTGCTTGCCCCCGCGGCTGCGCGGGATGACGTGGTCGACGCTGGTTGCGACACCACCGCAGTACATGCACCGGCCCCCGTCGCGGGCGAAGAGCGCGCGGCGGGTGAGTGGAACGGGCCCCCGGTAGGGGACCCGCACGAATCGCTTGAGCCGGACCACGCTGGGTGCGGGGACTGTGACGGTCGCGCTGTGCAGGTAGGCGCCGGACTCCTCGAGGCACACGGCCTTGCTCTCGAGGACGAGGACGAGCGCGCGGCGGAGCGGTACGACGCCGAGCGGCTCGTACGACGCGTTGAGAACCAGGACATGCGGCACGGATGCCTCCTTGTACGCCGGCGGCGCGTGGCTCGCGCCGGGACGATCCGTAGTCAGTCTCCCCTCATGCCTGGTCGTCGCGCCACCATGTACCGGTAACGGGCTGAGAGTGTTTTCGACCACACGCGGTCCGGACGCGGTCCGGCTTCCGGGATCACATCCGGTCCGGGCCGGGTGGCGGCCGGGGCGGGCCCGGGTGAGGGCCGTCTCTTCTTCCCTCATCGTGCCGGTCCACCCGCAATGCCCCGTTAGTGTGGTGGTTCTGTCCACACCGGTGACCTTTTCGTGACCTTGAACACCTTGAAGACCTTGACCGCGCACCGGGGGCAGACCGTGCCACCTGGAGGTACCCGCCGTGTCCCTGTCCGCCGTCCCCCTGGCCGAGGAGCCGTCCCCGACCCCCTCGGATTCCGGGACCCCGATGGTGCCCACGCTCAAGGACGCCCACGAGAGCGCCACCAACGCCGCCGGCTGGGTCGAGGAGAACTGGTCCACCTGGCTCGCGATCGGGCTCAGGGTCCTGCTCATCGTGGTGATAGCCGCCGTGCTGAGAGTGTTCGTGCGGCGGGCGATCACCAAGCTCATCGACCGGATGTCCCGGACCGGCCAGGCCGTGGACGGCACCGGGATCGGCGGGCTCCTGGTCAACTCCGAGCGGCGGCGCCAGCGCTCGCAGGCGATCGGCTCGGTGCTGCGCTCGGTCGCGTCGTTCCTGATCCTGGGCACGGCCGCGCTGATGGTCCTGGGCACCTTCCAGATCAACCTGGCCCCGCTGCTGGCCTCGGCCGGTGTCGCCGGTGTGGCGATCGGTTTCGGTGCCCGCAACCTGGTGACGGACTTCCTCTCCGGCGTGTTCATGATCCTCGAGGACCAGTACGGCGTCGGCGACACCGTCGACGCGGGCGTCGCCACCGGCGAGGTCATCGAGGTCGGCCTGCGGGTGACCAAGCTGCGCGGCGCCGACGGCGAGATCTGGTACGTGCGCAACGGCGAGGTCAAGCGCATCGGGAACCTCTCCCAGGGCTGGGCGACCGCCAACGTCGACGTCACGGTCCGCGCGGACGAGGACCTGGACCACGTCAAGGCCACCCTCGTCGCCGTCGCCGAGAGGATGAGCAAGGAGGAGCCCTGGAACGAGCTCCTGTGGAGCTCCATCGAGATCCTCGGCCTCGACTCCGTCCTGCTGGACTCGATGGTGGTCCGCGTCTCGGCGAAGACCATGCCCGGCAAGTCCCTGACCGTGGAGCGCGAGCTGCGCTGGCGCATCAAGCGCGCCTTCGACGCGGCCGGCATCCGCATCGTCGGGGGCGCCACCGCCCCGGTGGAGATGGAGGGCCCCGACCCGGCGGCGTCCGTCGCGCCCCCGTCCGCGTACGCGAGCAGCGTTTCGCCGCAGTCCCTCGCGGCGTCCCCGCTGACCCCGCCGCCGAACACGAAGAAGTAGCCGACGGCACGGCGGAGGGCCGGGGCGGAGAGCCACGGCGGAGGACGCGGCGCATGAAAGGGCGGTATCCGGGAGTCCCGGGTACCGCTCTTTCCCGTATCCCTGCCGCGCCCCTTCCCGTGTCCCTGCCGCGCCCCTTCCCGTCTCTCTGCCGCGCCCCCTCTTGACGCTCCCTCCGCCCGGGGCCTACTTTCCTCTCCATCCGACAGGAAACCTTCCTAACAAAGGTTTCCCGTCCGGCGGGCAGGGTCCGGATGGACGTCCCGCGCCGACCGCTGAGAAGCTGGGCAGCCGACAGAGGGGCAGGTGCCGCACTCCATGGCAGGAACCGCCGGCACACCGGGCACGCCGCGCGTCCTGCGCGCCATGAACGACCGCGCCGCCCTGGATCTGCTGCTGGAGCACGGCCCCCTGTCCCGCACCCGGATCGGCAAGCTCACCGGCCTGTCCAAGCCGACCGCCTCCCAGCTCCTGGCCCGGCTGGAGGCGGCCGGGCTGGTACTCGCCACCGGTACCACCGAGGGCCGTCCGGGGCCGGGAGCCCAGCTCTACGAGGTCGACCCGGCCGCCGCGTACGCCGCCGGACTCGACGTCACCCCCGGACTGATCCGGGCCGCCGTCGCCGACATCACGGGCCGCACCGTCGGCCGGTACGAACTGGCCACCCCCGGCCGCCGCGCGGGCGCCGGTGCCGCCCCCGTGGTCCAGCAGGTCACCGACGCCCTGGACGGCGCGGTGAAGGCGGCGGGCCTGGCCCGCGCCGACGTCCACCGCCTGGTCATAGGGACCCCGGGCGCCTTCGACCCGGGCACCGGCCGCCTGCGCTACGCCTCCCACCTGCCCGGCTGGCACTCCCCCACGGTGCTCGACGAACTCACCGCCGCGCTGCCGATGCCGTTCGCGTACGAGAACGACGTCAACCTGGTCGCCCTCGCCGAGCAGCGCCTGGGCGCGGCCCGGGGGCACACCGACTTCGTCCTGCTGTGGAACCAGGAGGGCCTGGGCGCCGCCCTGGTGCTCGGCGGGCGGCTGCACCGGGGCTGGACCGGCGGCGCGGGCGAGGTCGGCTTCCTGCCGGTGCCGGGCACCCCCCTGGTCCGCCAGGTCACCCGGGCCAACGGCGGCGGCTACCAGGAGCTGGCCGGCGCCCAGGCCGTACCGGGACTGGCCCGCGAGCTGGGCGTCACCGGCATCCCGCAGGGCCCGTACCCCGAGGTGGCCGCCGCCCTGGTGGAACGTGCCGCCGCCGCGCCGGACGACGGGGCGCACCGCCGGCTCCTGGAGACCTACGCCACCCGGCTGGCGACCGGTCTCGCCTCGCTCGTCTCCGTCCTCGACCCCGAACTCGTCGTACTGAGCGGCACCGTCCTCACGTCCGGCGGCGAGGTGCTGCGCGCCCTCGTCCAGGCCGAGTTGGAGGAGCTGGCCGCGCCCCGCCCGCGCCTGGTCGTGGGCGACGTCCGTGAACACCCCGTGGTGCGCGGCGCGTTGGAGAGCGCGCTGGCGGCCGCCCGCGACGAGGTCTTCGACACCGCCCGCTGATCCGCGACCGTTCCACACGCCCCCGAAAGGGGGTTGAGAGAGCTGAGAGAGCTGAGAGGGTTGAAAGGGTTGGCATCATGAAACTCACCGTGGTCGGCGGGGGTTCGACCTACACGCCCGAACTCGTCGACGGTTTCGCCCGGTTGCGGGACACCCTGCCGGTCGAGGAGCTGGTGCTGGTCGATCCGGCGGCGGACCGGCTGGAGTTGGTGGGCGGTCTGGCCCGCCGGATCTTCGCCCGTCAGGGGCACGGCGGGCGGATCGTCACCACGTCGGACCTGGACGCGGCCGTGGACGGCGCCGACGCGGTGCTGCTCCAGCTGCGGGTGGGCGGACAGGCGGCCAGGCAGCAGGACGAGACCTGGCCGCTGGAGTGCGGCTGCGTCGGCCAGGAGACCACCGGTGCCGGCGGCCTGGCCAAGGCGCTGCGCACCGTCCCGGTGGTGCTCGACATCGCCGAGCGGGTCCGGCGCACCAACCCCGACGCCTGGATCATCGACTTCACCAACCCCGTCGGCATCGTCACCCGGGCCCTGCTGGAGGCCGGGCACCGGGCGGTGGGGCTGTGCAACGTCGCCATCGGGCTCCAGCGGAAGTTCGCCGCACGTCTCGGCGTGGACCCCGCCGGACTGCACCTCGACCACGTGGGCCTGAACCACCTCACCTGGGAGACCGCGGTGCGCCGGGGCGGCCCCGGCGGCGAGAACGTGCTGCCCGCGCTGCTGCGGGACCACGGCGACGTGATCGCCGCCGATCTCCGGCTGCCCCGCGCCGTCCTGGACCGGCTGGGCGTGGTCCCCTCGTACTACCTGCGGTACTACTACGCGCATGACGAGGTCGTACGGGAACTGCGCACCAAGCCGTCCCGGGCCGCCGAGGTGGCCGACATGGAGCGCCGGCTGCTCGCCCTCTACGCCGACCCCGCCCTCGACGAGAAACCGGCGCTGCTGGCCCGGCGCGGCGGCGCCTACTACTCCGAGGCGGCCGTGGACCTGGCGGCGGCCCTGCTGCGCGGCGCCGGCAGCCCGTACCAGGTGGTGAACACGCGCAACGGCTCCACGCTGCCGTTCCTCCCCGAGGACGCGGTGATCGAGGTGCAGGCGGCCGTGGGCCCCGAGGGCGCGAGCCCGCTGCCCGTCCCGCGTGTGGACCCCCTCTTCGCGGGCCTGATGGCGAACGTCACCGCCTACGAGGACCTGGCGCTCGACGCGGCCCTGCGCGGCGGCCGCGAGCGGGTCTTCCGCGCCCTGCTCGCCCACCCCCTGATCGGCCAGTACGAGTACGCCGAGAAGCTCACCGACCACCTCGTCGCACACAACCGGGAGCACCTCACGTGGGCCTGACCGCGGGCGTCCTCGCCGTCGACGCCGGCAACAGCAAGACGGACGTCGCCGTGGTCACCCACGACGGCGAGGTCCTGGCCACCGTGCGGGGCGGGGGGTTCCAACCGCCCGCCGTCGGCGTGCCGGCGGCGGTGGACGCCCTCGCCGGGACCGTCGCCGCCGCGCTCACCGCCGCCGGCGCCTCCGGCGTCGCGCACGTCTCGGCCTGCCTGGCCAACGCGGACCTCCCCGTCGAGGAGGAACGGCTGACGGCGGCTCTGGCGGCACGCGGCTGGGGCGACACCGTGGAGGTCCGCAACGACACCTTCGCCCTCCTGCGCGCCGGGGTCACCGAGCCCCGCGGGGTGGCCGTCGTGTGCGGGGCGGGCATCAACTGCGTCGGCATGCGCCCGGACGGCCGTACCGCGCGCTTCCCGGCGCTCGGCCGCATCTCCGGTGACTGGGGCGGCGGTTGGGCCCTGGCGGAGGAGGCCCTGTGGCACGCGGCCCGTGCCGAGGACGGCCGCGGTCCCGCCACCGCCCTCGCCGGCACCCTTCCGGCGCACTTCGGCCTCCCGGACATGCCGGCCCTCATCGAGGCCCTGCACCTGGAGCGCCTCGCGCCCCGGCGCCGTCACGAACTGGCGCCGGTGCTCTTCGCCACGGCGGCCGGCGGCGACCCGGTCGCGGGCGCGATCGTCGACCGCCAGGCCGACGAGGTGGCGTCGATGGCCGTCGTGGCGCTGACCCGACTGGACCTGCTCGCCGAGGAGACACCCGTCCTGCTGGGCGGCAGCGTCCTGGCCGCCCGGCACCCCCGGCTGGACGACCGCGTCCGCGCCCTGCTCGCCGAGCACGCGCCCAAGGCCGTCCCCCGGGTCGTCACCGCCGCCCCGGTCCTGGGCGCGGCCCTCCTGGGCCTGGACCACCTGACGGCCGCACCGAGCGCCCAGGCCCGGGGCGGCG
>NZ_LIQT01000223.1 GCF_001418415.1 Streptomyces hirsutus | reverse complement strand
GACAGGATTCGGACCCGTCAGCTCCCCCTTTTCAGGGCCCGCATGTTCACCGAGTCGATCGCGCAACGGGACCAGTCCAGGTCGCCGCGGGAGCCGAGTTCGTCCAGGACCAGGCGGTGCAGCTTGGCCCAGACCCCGGCCTTGGACCACTCGGTGAACCTGCGGTGAGCCGTTGCCCCCGACGGCCCGAACGATGCTGCGGGCACCTGCTGCCAGGTGCAGCCCGACGTGGCCACGAACACGATCGCGGCCAGCACCTCGCGGTCACCGTGCCGGCGCCGGCCGCCTCCCTGGGGCCGTGAGGGCGCCTCCGGCACCACCCGCTGGAACAGTTCCCACAGCTCGTCCGGCACCAGCCGTTCAACGATCCCTGCCATGGCCGACAGCCTACCGAGCCAAATGAGATGACCTCTAATACTGCAACGGTGCTTGTGCTGATTGCTGACCAGTTCAGGGACTGTGGCCACGCCGTTTGTAGTGACTGACGCGGGCCTGACGTTGTCGTCTGCGCCGCCATGTCGACCAGTGCAGGATGTGCTCGACCGGTGCGGGGCGGCGGTCGGTGAGGCGGGTGATCAGCCGTCGGATCTCGGCGATGCTCAGGTGGATGAGCGGGGAGGATCCGTTTCTGCTTTCTCCGCATCCAGCTGGCGGGCGCGCAGGACGGTCAGGCAGGCGTGGGCGGCCATGGCCAATGTCATGTGGCGGTGCCAGCCGGGGTAGCGGCGGACCTGGTAGTCGTCCAGGCCGCACTCCTGCTTCGCCGTCTGAAAGCACTCCTCGATCGCCCATCGGCTGCCCGCGATGCGGATGAGCTGGTCCAGCGTGGTGCCGGCGGGGCAGTAGGCGATGTAGTAGGAGATCTCCTCGGGGCGGCTGACGCTGCGGCGGGCCAACACCCAGTGCCGACGATCGGGCCGGTGCCAGGGACGGACTTCGACGCGGGCCCAGTCGTAGATGCGCCGGCCGTGGGCTCCTTCACCGCAGGAACGGCGTTTCCACTTCTGCCGTGGCAGGCCCGGGAACAGCTCGTGGACGGGGTGGTCGAGCGCAAAGCGGGTGACGACGGTGTCGTGTCGGGTGGTGGCCATGACGTGGAAGACGTCCGCCTGCTCGAGTTCGAAGCGCCAGCCCTTGCTGAAGCCGTAGGCGGCATCTGCCGTCACCCACCGGAACGGAATCTTCTCGGCGATCGCCCGGCGGATCATCGCCTTGGCGATGGCCACCTTGGTGGCGAAGCCGACCTCGTCGCCGATGCCGGCCTGCCGGCACCGTTCCCGGTCGTCCGTCCAGGACGTGGGCAGATACAGCCTGCGGTCGATCAGCGTGCGGCCGCGGTCGGTGGCGTAGGCGAGGAACACCCCGATCTGGGAGTTCTCGGTGCGTCCCGCGGTGCCGGAGTACTGCCTTTGCACCCCGGCCGAGCGGGTGCCCTTCTTCAGGAAACCGGTGTCGTCGATGATGAGCACCGCGTCCTGATCACCGAGGTTGTCGACTACGTATCGGCGCACGTCGTCGAGGACCTCGTCGGTGTCCCACTCGATCCGGTTCAGCATCCGCTGGATGCGATCCGGCCCGGCATGGCCGGCTTCCTCCGCCAGGGTCCAGCCGTTCTTGCGCTGCAGCGGAGCGATTAGGCCCCGCATGTACGCCAGCGCCGACTGGCGTGGCTCCTCCCGATTGAACCGGTGCACAAACCGCTCATGCACCGCCTCGAGTTCACCCGCCCACAGCCTGACATCAGCAAGGTCCCCACCCATGACCACATCAACGACCGAGCTGGCCAGCAGTCACGGCAAGCACCGTTGCAGTACTAAG
>NZ_LIQT01000222.1 GCF_001418415.1 Streptomyces hirsutus | reverse complement strand
GGGAGGCGCCGGACAGGGAGGGGACGGACAGGAAGGGGACGGGCCCGGACGGCAGGGGGCTGGCATACATCCTCTACACCTCCGGTTCCACCGGCCGCCCCAAGGGCGTGGCGATCGGGCACCGCGCCCTGGTCAACCTGCTGCTGTCGATGCGCGACACCACCGGGTTCGGCGCCGATGACAGCCTGCTCGCCGTCACCACCGTCTCGTTCGACGTCGCCGGGCTGGAACTGTTCATGCCCCTGGTGGCCGGCGGGCGCGTGATCGTGTGCGACAGCGACACGGCCGCCGACGGCGCCCGGCTCGCGGTCCGCATCGAGGAATCCGGCGCGACCTGGATGCAGGCCACCCCCACCTCGTGGCGCATGCTGCGCGACGCCGGCTGGGACGGCTCCCCACGGCTGAACGTCCTCTGCGGCGGCGAGGAACTGCCTCTGGAGCTGGCCGAGTTCCTGTCCGGCCGGGTGGCGAGCCTGCGCAACGTGTACGGGCCGACCGAGACGACCATCTGGTCCACCGAGGGCCTGGTCGACCCCGCCGCCGGCATCGACATCGGCCGCCCCCTCGCCAACACGCAGCTGTATGTGCTGGATCCGCGGGGACGAGCCGTCGAACCGGGCTTCCCCGGCGAGCTGTGGATCGGCGGCGAGGGCCTCGCGGCCGGGTACTGGGACCGGCCCGAGCTGACCGCGGAACGGTTCGTCACCGGGCTGCCCGCCGCCCCGCGGCAGCGGCTGTACCGCACCGGCGACCGGGCCCGCTGGACCAGCGACGGCCGGCTGCTGCACCACGGCCGCCTCGACAACCAGGTCAAACTGCGCGGCTACCGCATCGAACTCGCCGAGGTCGAGGCCGTGCTGCAGGCGGTGGACGGCGTCTCCGCGGCCGTCGTGGTGGTCCGCGACGACCGGCTCGTCGGCTACGTGGTGCCCGAGCCCGGCACCGAGCCCGGCACCGGACCGAGTACGGCCGCGATCAAGAAGGCGGCGGCCGTGTCGCTGCCCCCGTACATGGTCCCGGGCATCCTCGTCGTCCTGGACGAACTCCCGCTGACGGCCAACAAGAAGATCGACCGCAACCGGCTGCCGGAGCCCGAGGTCACCTCGGACGCCGTCTTCGAGAAGCCGCGCGACGCCACGGAGATCACGCTGGCCCGCATGTGGACGGAGATCCTCGGCATCCCCGAGGTCGGCGTGCACGACAACTTCTTCGACGTGGGCGGCCATTCGCTGCTCGCCGTGCGGCTCAGCGCCGCCATCCGCGAGGAATGGGACGTGGAGATCCCGATCTCCGAACTGCTGCGGCAGGGCACCATCGCCGAACTGGCCACGACCGTACGGCGCGGCGGCCAGGAGACCCCCCGCGTCCCGGTCGTCACCCTGCGCGAAGGGGAGGAGGGGAGCAGGCCGCTGTTCCTGTTCCACCCCTTCGGCGGCACCGTCTTCTGCTACGTCGAGCTGACCCGCCACCTCCCCCCGGGCCGCGCGGTCCTGGCGGTGGAGGCGCCCGGCATCGAGAGCACGGGCGAGGCCGAGGTGAGCGTCGAGGGGATGGCCGCCCGGTACATCGAGTACCTCAGGGAGATCCAGCCCACCGGGCCGTACGCCCTCGGCGGCTGGTGCTTCGGCGGGGTGATCGCCTACGAGGTGGCCGGCCAACTGCGCGCCGCCGGCGAGGAGATCGAACTCCTCGCCGCCATCGACAGCCGCGCCCCGATCGAGGAGAACATCCCGGAGACCGCGGACGACGCGACGATCCTGTCGTGGTTCGCGCGGGACCTCGCGGTGCCCTACGGGAAGAGCCTCGACATCCCCGCCGAGGAGCTGCGGGAACTCGGCGGCGACGCCGCGTTCGACCACATCCTGGCCCGGGCCGCCGCCATCGGCGTCCTCGCCGAGGACGCGGACCGCGACCAGATCCTGCGCTACTTCGAGGCGTACCTCGCCAACGGCATCGCCCTGCAGACCTATCTGCCCGAGCCGAACGACCTCGAACTCCTGCTGCTCCGCGCCGTGGACGAGCCCGTCGACTACGGGCCGAAGCTCGGCTGGGACACGCTGATCAAGGGATCGCTCCAGGTCGTCGACGTCTGCGGCGACCACAACTCCGTCATGTATCCGCCGCACGCCGCCGTCGCCGCCGAGGCGATCGCACCGCACATGGGAGCACACCAGCGATGAACACCGCATCCCTCAGGGCCGAGTACGAGTTCGACCTTCCGGTGCCGCCGAAGGAGGCCTTCGCCTGGCTGTCCGACCCCGCCCGCGACCCCGAGTGGCAGGCCGGCTGCGTGGACACGAAGCTGCTCAACGGGGCCGCGCGCGAGGGCTGCCGGTACGAGATCACCTTCGCGCTGATCGGCAAGCGGATGACGTTCACCGTCGACATCACCGCGTACGAGCCGGGCCGCCGGTCCCGGTTCCACGTGGTGCACGGGCCGTTCGGCTACACCGGCACCTACGACTACACCGAGCGCCCGGACGGCACCACCGGCGTGCACTGGACGTTCGACGTGGAGCCCGGGGACTACTTCGGGATCATGCCGAAGTCCCTGCTGCGCAAGGTGCTGGTCAGCCAGGTCAAGAAGGACTCCGGCCGGCTCGCCGACCGGCTCGCGCAGGCGGAACGGCCCCGGTCGTCCTGACCCGGGCCCCGGCGCGCCCGCACCGACCACACCCGCGTCCTGACAGGAGAAGCCATGCCAGGGGAAACCCCTCAGCACGGGACCACACCACAGCAAGGGAACACGCCACAGCAAGGGAACACGCCCACGCACACGCGCACACCGCGGTCCGCGGGCCGACCGCGCCCGAAGACCGTCGTCACCGGTGTCGGCGCCACCACCGCGCTCGGCGGTGACGTGGCCACCACCTGGGAGGCGCTGCTCCGCGGCGAGAACGGCATCCGGCTGCTGGACGACGAGGACTGGACGACACACATGCCCCCGGCGCTCGGCGGGCGGGTGAAGGCCGAACCCGGGCCCGCGCTCGAGCACAAGCAGCGCCGCCGGCTGAGCCGTTCCGCCCAGCTCGCCGTGACGGCCGCCGCGGAGGCCTGGAACGACGCCGGCCTCGACGGCGCCCCGGCGGGGTCACGCCGGGTGGCCGTGGTCGTGTCGGCCGCCCTGGGCGACATGAACGCGATGATCAGCGGCTGGGAGGCGCTCAAGAGCCGGGGCTGGAACCGGGTGCCCCCGCTGACGGTGCCGATGTCCATGGGCAACGGCTCCGCGGCCGCCGTCGCCCTGCTGGTGAACGCGCGAGCGGGAGTGCACGCCACGGTCAACGCCTGCTCCTCCGGGACGCAGGCGCTGGCCACCGCGGCCGAGCTGATCCGCCGCGGCGAGGCGGACGTCGTCGTGGCCGGCGGCACCGAGGCACCGCTGCACCCGCTGGTCCTCGCCTCGTTCGGGTCGATGCGGGCCCTGTCGAAGCGGCTGGACGACCCGGCCTCGGCGTCCCGCCCGTACGACGCGGACCGCGACGGAATGGTGCTCGGCGAGGGGTCGGGCATCCTCGTCCTGGAGTCCGAGGAGCACGCACGGGAGCGCGGCGCGCGGATCTACGCCGAACTCGCCGGCGTGGGCAGTTCCTCGGACGCCTACGACATGGTGCAGCCCGACCCGGCCGGGGCCGGCACCGCCAGGGCCATCCGGGACTCGCTCGCCGACGCCGGGGCCCGGCCCGAGGAGGTGGTCCACCTGAACGCCAACGGCACGGCCACGCTCCCCGGCGACGCGGCCGAGGGACACGGCATCCGGGCCGTGTTCGGGGACGCCGGCCGGGGACCCGCGGTCTCGGCGAACAAGTCGATGACCGGGCACAGCCTGGGCGCGGCCGGCGCGATCGAGTCGATCGCCACCGTGCTCTCCCTGCACCACGGCATCGTGCCGCCGACCCGCAACTTCACCCGGCTCGATGAGGACCTGTCGGCCGACATCGTGCACGGCAGCCCGCGGAAGCTGGAGGGCGAGCGGAACGTCGCGGTGAAGAACTCGGCCGGGTTCGGCGGGCACAACGTCGCCCTCACCTTCCGCGGCGTCCCCGCCCGCCGGCACCCGTAACAACAGCACCCGTAACAACAGCACCGGTAACACCCGTATCCAGACGTGGAGTTGTTCCAGTGACAGCGATTGACCGCACCGTGGTCGTCACCGGTCTCGGTGCCACCACACCACTCGGCGGGAACGCCGCCTCCACCTGGCGGGGGCTGCTGGCCGGCCGCTCCGGGGTCCGCCCGCTGAGGCACGACTGGGCCCGCGAGGTCCAGGTGCGCATCGCCGCCGAGGCCGCCGTGGAACCGAGGGAGGTGCTGCCCGCCTCCGAGACCGGCAAGCTGGACCGCGCGGCCCAGTTCGCCCTCGTCGCGGCGCGCGAAGCGTGGGCCGACGCCGGGTTCACCGGCCGGGCCGGCGCGGACGCCCCGGTGGACCCGGACCGGCTCGGCGTGGTCGTCGCCTCCGCCATCGGAGGGATGACCTCGCTGCTCGACCAGTACGAGATGCTCAAGCAGCAGGGCCCGCGCGGGGTTTCCCCGCACGCGATGCAGATGATGATGGCCAGCACGCCGTCGGCCACCGTCGGCCGGGACGTCAACGCCCGCGCCGGAGTGCACAGTCCGGTCAGCGCCTGCGCCACGGGCGCCGAAGGCATCGGCTACGCCATCGAGATGATCCGTACCGGACGCGCCGACATCGTCCTCGCGGGCGGCACCGAGGCGGCCGTCTGCTCGCTGAACATGGCCGCCTTCGGCAACATGATGGCGATGTCCAAGCGCAACGACGACCCGGAGGCGGCCTCCCGCCCCTACGACGTCGACCGGGACGGCTTCGTCATGGGCGAGGGCGCGGGCGTCCTGGTGCTCGAGGCGGCCGAGCACGCGGCCCGGCGCGGCGCCCGCGTGTACGCGGAAGCCGTCGGGCAGGGGCTCTCCGCGGACAGCCACCACATCACCCGGCCCGAGCCGACGGGCCGCGGCATCGCCGCCGCGCTGAGCAACCTGCTGGAGGCGAACGACCTGAAACCCGCCGAGATCGTGCACGTCAACGCGCACGCCACCTCGACCCCGATGGGGGACGTCGCCGAGATCACCGCGCTGCGCACGGTGTTCGGCGACGACACCGACCGCTTCGCGGTCTCCGCCACCAAGTCCATGACGGGCCACCTGATGGGCGGGGCCGGCGGGGTCGAGTCCGTCGCCGCGATCCTCGCGCTGCGGGACCGGCTCGCGCCCCCGACCGTCAACCTGGACACCGTCGACCCCGAGGTGGCCGCGGACATCGTCCGCGACGAGCCGCGTCCGCTGCCCGAGGGGCGTATCGCCGCCCTGAACAATTCCTTCGGGTTCGGCGGCCACAACGTGGTGCTGGCGTTCCGGACCTGGTGACACCGCTCGGCGCGCTCACCGGTGGGGCGTGCCCGGGTCCGCTCCCTCCGGGTCCGCTCCCTCCGGGTCCGTTCCGGCCCGGGGCGGGCGGAGGTGGTGGGCGAGGGCCGTGACCAGGGCCTTCCGCACCTCCTCCGGAGGGCGGGGGCCCGCCCGGTCGGCATCGGCGGTCACCGCCGCGGCGACGGTACGCAGCGGGGCGCCGGACAGCCGGGAGGCCTCGCGCAGGATGAGCCAGGCGGTGTCCGAGTCGCAGCCGTGGGCGGCCATGAGGAGGCCGCGGGCCCGGTCGACGGCCGGCCGGGCGGCGATCGCCGCCCGGAGCCGCTCGGCCTCCTCCCGCACGGGCGGCCGTTTCGCCGGCTCCCCCGCCACCGCCGGGGCGGTGGCGGGCGCCGGCGCGCGGTCCCTGCCGGGAGTGCGCAGCGGGTCGGTGGTGTCCAGGCCGACGAGCGCCAGGATGCGGCGCGGCTGACCGGTCCAGCCGGTGGCCGTCACCGGCACCGACCGCCGGCGGCCGTGATCGCGCAGGACCTCCAGGAACCGCAGGCCCGCCGTGTCCATGAAGCGCACTCCGCTCATGTCCAGGTCGACCCGGGCCGTGCGGGCGGGCAGCCGGGCCAGCTTCCGGGCGAGGGCGTCCGCGCAGCCGTGGACCAGTTCACCGCGCGGGGTGAGCAGCGCCCGGTCCGCGTCCATGCGCCCACCGATGACCAGGGTGCCGCGTCGTCCCGAGAAAGGTCGTCCAGGGAAAGGGGGTGGGGCCGCGGAGGTCATGACACCGCCTTGTCGGTACGCGTGCGGGCCGTCGGGCGTACGGTTCGGTCGCCGTGGACCGGGCGGCAGGGCATGCGGGACATGCCGGAGGGCGGAACGTGCGCGGTCCATGCAGTGCTCGCGGATGCGCCTGCCCGGTTTGCCGCGCCTCACACCCCTTGTCGTCGAACCGGCCGGAATTCCGGCCGGACACGGCGGGTACGGAGGGTATCCGGACACGGCGGGTACGGAGGGTACGGCGGGTATGGCGGGTACGGCGGGCCCGGGGGCTCAGGTCGCCAGCGGGTTCAGTACCAGGGGGGCGATCTTGCCCTCCAGCATGGCGCCCAGGCCCTGGACGGCGCACACGTCCGGCCGTTCGGCGATGTGCACCGGCATGCCCGTCGCCTGCCGCAGCATCTGGTCGAGGCCCGGCAGCAGGGCGCTGCCGCCGACCATCATGATCCCGCGGTCGACGAGGTCGGCGACCAGGTCGGGCGGGCAGCCCCGCAGCACTTTGCCGATCCCGTCCAGTACCGCCGTCAACGGGGTCTGGATGGCGTGCCGCACGGCGGCCGTGTCGACCTTGACCGAGCGGGCGAGGCCGGTGGCGACGTCCCGGCCGTGGATCTCCGTCGACTCCGGGCCCTGCGGAGTGAGCCCGTTGCCGGACAGGGCCAGCTGCAACGGCCGTACGGACTGGCTCGGCAGCATCAGCTCGTGCTGGTGGCGCAGGTGCTGGACGATGGCGTGGTCCACGGCGTCACCGCCGACCGACATACGCTCGGCCGTCACGATCGAGCCGAGGGAGAGCACGGCCACCTGCGTGGTCGCCGCCCCGCACACCAGGATCATGGTCGCCTCGGGACGTTCCACGGGCAGCCCGCAGCCGACGGCGGCGGCGATGAGCGTGTCGACCAGCTCCACCCGGCGGGCNNNGCAGCATGCGCTGCGCCATGTCGATGTCGACGACGGTGCCGCCCGACACGGGCCGTACGACCCGGATGTAGCTCGGCGTCCGCCCCTTCATCCGCTCCGCGAGCTCGCCGACCGCGATCAGCGCGCCGGTACGGGTGTTCACGGCGGCGGCGGACGGCTGGTCGACGACGAGACCGGCACCCTTGACGTAGACCCGGGTGCGGGCCGCTCCCAGGTCGACGGCGAAGTGGCAGCGGCGCAACTGCTCCAGCCTGGCGGTCACGGCGATCCTCCCGAGTGCGCGGTCCTACGGGCCGCCGGGGGGCGGACCTCATGACCATCGTGCGCGCCCGGGAGGGC
>NZ_LIQT01000221.1 GCF_001418415.1 Streptomyces hirsutus | reverse complement strand
TGGCGGGAGAGTTCCCGGCGGGCCGCGGGCCAGGGGGTGAAGCCCGGGTGGTGATCGGTCAGGGCGGCGGCGACTTCGGTCAGGTGGTTGACGACCAGGCAGTACACCAGACGCTCCCAGCCCGCTTCCCTCGTCACCTCCGGCAGCAGTTTCACGCCCTCCACGTCCCGGTACAGGGCCTGGACGGGCATGCCCTCGGTGTCGACGGCGATCAGGGCGTTCTGCAGGTGGGCCTCGACCACGACTCCGTGGTGGGCGAAGGCCTTCAGCACCGGGGGGACGACCTGGGCCAGGTAGGCCTCCCACCAAGCGGCGGGGGCGGTGGTGGCGGCGAGCGGGTTGCCCTCGTAGTCCTCGGTCAGGGCCGCGGCGAGGTGCGGGGTCGTGCCGGGCAGCAGGTGGCGGTGCAGGCCGTCGCGGACNNTCCTCGAAGGCGAAGTCCGCGGTGCGGTGACCGCGGTCGCTGAGCCAGGCCGCGGGGGCGGCGGGAGTGGCCGAAGCGGCGAACGCCTCGCGGGTGGCCCGGTCGGCCCGGCTCCGCCTCAGCAGGTCGTGACGCCACAAGCGGCGGATGTCGTTGGTGATGCGCACGTCCAGGCTGAACTTCAGGAACAGGTCGTGCGCGGGCGTGTACACGGTGCGGATCGCGGCCGTGGGCCATACCGGGAACCCGGTCGTGCCGAGCCTGATCAGGCGGCCGTCGGCGAACGCGGGGGCCAGGCTCCGGGCCGCCAGCTCCACCTGCCAGGGATGGGCCGGCAGGAGGCGGTAGCCGGGCGGGGCGGAGCCCAGCCGGTCCAGGGACGAGGTGTCGCCCTCCTCCACCACCGTGTCCTCGCGCAGTCCCAGCAGCGTCAGCGGGAAGTGGGCGTACGCCTCCGGTGCGTACGGCAGCCAGCTCGCCGTGGGGCCGGTGCCGCGCGCCTTGGGGGCGGGGTGGTGGGTGTGGCCGGTGAGCAGGGACTGTTCGGAGCGGAGGTAGGGGTCGGCGGGTGGGGTGGCGCCTGCCCGTGCGGCGAGCAGCGCGGCCACCGCGTCGCGGCTGTCGGCCATCTCGGCCGGCAGTTCCTGGTTGGGCACGCCGGTGTGCCGGCGCAGCTCCTCGGCGACGAGTTTCACCAGTTCCGGGTGGCCCAGGCGGCGCCACGTGCCGTCCTCCGCGCGTACCTCGGGTGCGGTGGGGCGCCGGGTGCCGTGGACGCGTAGCAGGCGGTCGGTGCCGGGCAGGCGATAGGTGCGGGAGGCCGCCGCCCTGTGGTGCCGGTCGCGGTCCCGGT
>NZ_LIQT01000220.1 GCF_001418415.1 Streptomyces hirsutus | reverse complement strand
GGGGCGGACGGCGGGAGCGGTGGGAGCGGTGGGGAGCCGCCTCGGCCGACGGTCAGTTCCCCGCCGTCGCCCCGCTCGTCACCGCGGTGTCCACGGCGTGACCGAGCAGGTGCAGCGGCGCGGCCGACACCCCGGCCCGTTCCACCGCGTCCCAGTGGGCCAGGGCCACCCCGGCGTCCACCAGGCCGTGCACCGGCGGCAGTTCGTGACCGGAGGCGTGGAGCAGGGACTCGAACCGGCAGGAGGCCAGGGTGCCCTCGAGCCAGGGCTGGGCGAGATAGCCGGCCGCCGCCGCGTCCGGCAGGTCCCCGGCGACCTCCCGGTCGGTGCTGCCGACGTGCAGCAGCCCGCCGCCCAGCACCAGGACGTCCTTCCGCTCCCGCATGCGGGAGAGGGCCCGCCCGGTGTCGAAGCAGTGCGGGAAGGAGTCGTCGACCACGATGGCCCCGGGCCGGAGCCGGTCGACATCGAGCACCGCGGTGGCACCGCTCACCGCCGTCACCAGAAGGTCCGCGCCGTGGACCGCGTCCGGCAGCACCCGCTCCGACTCCACGACCTCGAACCCGGCCGCACCGACCAGTCCCCGCTCCCGCAACCGCCGCCCCAGGGCGGTCAGCCGCGGCCCGCTGCCCCGCACATCGCACAGGAGCAGCCGCCGGGGAGGCCGGGCGGCCAGGGACAGCAGCAACTCCAGTGAGGAGGCACCGATCGAGCCCAGACCGGCGAACGCCACGTCGAGGTCCGAGAGGTCCCGGCCGGTGGCCTCCAGCGCCGCGTGCACCGTTTTCACCACGGACACGACCGTCGCCGCGTGCCCCGTCGTCACGGCCGCCGGATGGCGTCCGGACCGCAGCACGTCGAAGCCGTAGCCGGTCAGCGACGGAATCATCCCCGCCAGGGACACACATCGCGCACCCCGTGCGGCGGCGAGCGCCACCGCACGGGCGGTGTGCTCCACCAGCCCGGTGTCCGCCGCGAGTTCGTCGGCGAACAGCGGGACGGAGACGAAGCCGGACCGGCCCAGCGGCGTACCCACCGTCTCCACCAGGCGTGGGGTGCCGTCGGGGAACAGCATGGCGCGCACTTCTTCCCGGGGCAGCGCCGACGCGGGCAGGCCCGCCAGGTGCGCCAGATGCTCCGGCGCGGGCAGGTAGCCGACCAGGGCCGCGTCCATCGTGTCCCGCGTCCCGGGCCCCCGCGTCCCGGACCGGTGGGCGGCAGGCCTTTGTGCCAGGGGACCGCCCGTTTCGGGACGGCCCGTCCCCGGCCGGCTCGGTACGCCGCTGTCACCCGCCGCGGCCCGTTCGAGACGCCGGCGCAGTGAGCCGGCGAAACGGTCGAGCGCGCCGGGTGCGAACGCCGGGCTCGCGCCCCGGACCGTCACCCGCAGCCCGTCCCCGTCGGGCCGTACCGCCATGAACACGTCCGTCATGGACGACGGCGGCAGGAACGTACTGTCTCCCGCCTCCCACGACAACCGCGGAGTGCCGCCGGCCGCGGGCGCCAGTGCGGAGAAGTCGAGGAAGGTGAAGAAGAACTGGGAGGTCAGGGGAAGCCCGTCGGCACGCCGTGGGACCACGTCCTCGTGGGCGCGTGCCTCCTCGGCCTCGGCCGCCATGCGCCGCAGGGCGCAGGCGAAGTCCCCTGCGTCGGCCGGGTCGGTGCCGGTCGAGCCGGCGGGGGCGGGCCGCACCGGGACGGCCGAGGCGAACGGGCCGAAGATCCGGTGCGCGTCGGGCAACGCGCCGTCCCGGCCGCTCACCGCCAGTCCCACGATCAGATCGGGCCGGCCGGTCAGTGCCGTGAGTTCCTGGTGGTAGGCGGTCAGCAGAGGCACGTACAGAGTGGTTCGCGCGTCGGACGCGAGCGCGCGCAACGCCGCTGTCGGGGAGGCTCCGAGCGTGAACTCCGAGGAGTCGAAGCGGACCCCGCCGGTGGCGGCCCCGGCACGGTCCGTCGCGTCACCGTCACCGGCCACCGCCGCGGGGCGCAGCACGGGCGACCGGTACGGGGCGCACACCCGCGCCCGGCGTTCTGCCGCGGCCGCCCCGGTGACGCCGGTCCCGTGGCCGGTCCCGGCCGACCACCGGACATGGTCACGGAAGTCGCTGCGCAGCGGCGCGAGATGGGGCGTGGTGCCGCTGCCGCCCGCCAACCGGTCGTACACCTCGGTCAGTTCCCGCAGGAGCAGCGCCGCGCTGTAGCCGTCGCCGATGACGTGATGGGCGTGCACCAGCAGGGTGTGCTCCCGTGCGGCGAGACTGAGCACCTGAAGGCGCATCAGCGGCCAGGCCCAGGTCTCCAGGCGCCGTTGCGCCTCGGCCGTGGCCCGTTCGTCCACCTCCGCGTCGGACGTGACCGTCTCGAAGACGACCGGCAGACGCAGCGACGGGGGCAGTTCCTGCTGGACGGGCGGACGGGCACCGGCGGGAAAGACGGTGCGGAGCATGCCGTGCCGCTCCACCAGCAGGTCGACCGCCGCCTGGAACACCTCGGGGTCCAGCGGCCCGGACAGCCGGATCCGCGCCAGCCAGGTCCCGCCGCCCGGCGCGAGAGCCTCCGCGAGCAGGAACCCGCGCTGGCCGGGTGTGACGGGGAACGGGGACGTCCGGTCGTCATCGGCCGGAAGCGACCGGACGGCCGGGGGCGCGGTGACGGAGGAGGCCGAGGCCGTGGCGGCGGAACGAGGCTCCGCTTCTGCCGCGGCGGCGTCGAGGGCCGCGGACAGTGCCGCGAGCGTGCGATGACGGTAGACCACCGTCGGCCGCGGCAGCGGCGCTCCGTGCTCCGCGAGCCGGGCGAACACGCGCAGGACGAGCAGCGAGTCCCCGCCCAGGTCGAAGAAGTCGTCCTCCCGGTGGACCGATTCCACCCGGAGCAGGTCCGACCAGACCGCTGCCACGCGTCGTTCGGTCGCCGTGACCGGCGGGGAAGCCCCGTCGTCGTCCGGTGCCGCCGGACCGGACCGGGAGAACGGGCCCACCAGCGCCAGGCGGTCGACCTTGCCGGTGCCCGTGAGGGGCAGCGCGTCGACGCACGTGATCCGGGCCGGGATCATGTACGACGGCAGAACGCCGGCCAGACGGCGGCGCATCTCCCGGGTGTCGGGCCGGCCGGCCGAGGACCGGAGGGTGACGAAGGCGAGCAACTGCCCCTCGTGCGCCGTCACCACCGCCCGCGCGATCCCGGGGCACTCCTGGAGCGCCGCCTCGACCTCTCCCGGCTCCACCCGGTTCCCGCGGATCTTCACCTGGTCGTCGACCCGGCCGAGGAACTCCACGGTGCCGTCGGCCGACCGGCGGACCCGGTCCCCGCTGCGGTACCAGCGCCGGCCCGTCCGCACGGTGAACGCCCGTGCGGTCAGCTCCGGTTCACCCAGGTAGCCGGGGGTCAGACCGACGCCGGCGATGAGCAGTTCCCCCGGCTCGTCCGGCTCGCAGGCGGTCCCGTCGGCGCGGACCACTTCCAGGTCCGTACCGGCCACGGGGCGTCCGATCGGCACCTGCCGCACCTCGTCGCCGGGACGGGCGTCGAGGATCTGGCAGGTGGCGTTGACGGTCGTCTCGGTGGGCCCGTACAGGTTGGCGATCCGCGCGCCGTTCCCGAACAGGTCGAACCAGCGGCGCACATGGTCCACGGGCAGTGCCTCCCCGCCCACGTGCACCCACCGCAGCGCCGTCAGATCGGGCAGCCCCGCCCCACTGCGTGCCCTTTCCTCGGCGGCCGACAGCAACTGCTCCCACAGCGTGGGCACCGAACTCCACACGGTGACCCGCGCGCGCTCGACCCGCGTGAGCAGCAGCTCGGGATCCCGCAGCAGGTCACGCGGCACGGTCACGACGGTGCCACCGACCAGGAGCGGTGCGAGCACCTGGCGTACCGAGGCGTCGAAGCAGGGCGACGCGGTCTGCGCGAGGCGGTCGCCGGGGCCGTAGCCGAAGGTGGCGACCGCCCAGTCGAGGTAGTTCTCCGTCGCCCGGTGAGTGATCGGCACCGCCTTCGGGCGTCCCGTGGAACCGGAGGTGAAGATGACGTACGCGATCGCCTCGGCGTCGGACGACGCGGCAGGAGCGGCCGTGGCCGCAGGCGCGGTCACGCCGGCCCCGGTGTCCGCGTCCGGCAGGCTGTCGTCGGCGACGGGCACCGCCCGTACGGCCGTCAGAGCGGCGGCGGTGCGCCGGGTGGCGGCGTGGCACACCACGGTGGTCGCGCCGGTGAGGGCCAGTTGGCCGGCCAGCCGTGCGGTGGGGTGCTCCGGGTCGAGCGGGACCCAGCCGGCCCCGGCGCGCAGGATGCCCACGACACCGACGACGGTGTCGGCGCCCGGCTCGGTGAGCAGCCCGACCAGATCACCGGGACGTACGCCGCGGGCGTGCAGGCGTGCGGCGAGCCGAGCGGAGGCATGGTCGAGCGCCCCGTACGTGAGCGACGCGTCCGCGGTGCCCACGGCGCCCGTGGCATCGACGGCGTCCACGGCGACCGCGCCGGGTGTCGCCCGGAACCGGGCGAGCAGTCGCGCGACCAGCGGGACACTCCCGTCGCCCCGCACGGACGAGGACGGCACCACCGGCGCGGGGGCGGGGGCGGGGGCGGGGCCGGTGTCCGGCGACGGCTGCGACGGCCGCGGTGTGCACAGCGCGGCCAGTTCGGCGCGGAACTCCCGGTCCAGACGTGCCACGGTGGCCCGCCGGAACAGTGGCTCCGGATAGTTCCACGACAGCCGCAGCTGCGGGCCGTCCGCCCAGCACAGCAGACTCAGCCGGGTCGCCGCCGATCCGGTGCCGGCCGCGGTCGCCCGTACCTCCACCGGACAGTCGGCGGCCGGCTCCGCCGGGAAGCGGGCGAAGCTGAAGCCCGCCGGACTCACCGTGCGGTCGCCGAAACCGGTGTCGGTGCCGGTTTCGGTACCGGCACGTGCGTCGGTGTCGGCACCGGGCCGCGCGCCGGGCAGCAGCGCGGCCAGGTCCAGGCTGCTGAGCCCGGCGTGCCGCTCGTTCTGCAGCCATATCCCGCGCAACCGCTCCGCCAGGGCGACGACCGTCTCGTCGTCCGCCGTCCCACAGAGCAGGGGAAGGGTGTCGGCGAGCGGACCGACCAGCCGTTCCACGCCCTCGAAACGGTCCTCGCGACGTGCCCTGG
Organism: Streptomyces hirsutus; assembly: GCF_001418415.1. Classification (GTDB taxonomy): domain Bacteria; phylum Actinomycetota; class Actinomycetes; order Streptomycetales; family Streptomycetaceae; genus Streptomyces; species Streptomyces hirsutus. Next base: position 30,529 of record NZ_LIQT01000220.1, on the reverse strand, counting down.
CCACGTTCACGGCCACGTCCCGGCGCCCCGACCACCGCGCCAGACAGCGCACATACGCGGCGAGCAGCAGGTGGAACAGGGAGACACCCCGCGCGGCGGCCAGTCGTTCCAGGCCGGTGGTGAGATCCGCGCCGAGCTCGCCGTAGTACTGCACGATCGGGCCGGACGGGTCGGAGGCCGACGTGTCGGGAACGTCGTCGTAGGGCAGCCGGAGGGGTTCGCCGCGGGTGGCGAGCCGCTCGGCCCAGTACTGCCGGTCGGCCTGCCGCCCGGCGGATCCGGAGAGCGGCAGGCTCGACGCATACCGTGCGAAGTCCGGTGCGGGAAGAGCCTGTCGCGGACGCCGCCCGTGGTACAGATCGGTGTACGTGTGGCACAGCTCCTCGGCGAGGACGTTCAAGCTGTAGCCGTCCGCCGCCGCGTGGTGCACCACCAGCACCAGATGGGCGAGCCCCGGATCCTGGCGGAGCAGCACGGCCCGGACGGGCGGCAGCGCCGCCAGGTCGAACGGCCGGTTGCACACGGCCGTCTCGGCATCGGCCACCTCGTCGGAGGCGCAGTCGCGCACCTCGAACCAGTCCCGCAGCGGTACCGGAGGCGCCACACGTTGCACGGGCAGCCCGTCCGGGGCCTCCACCCGCAGCCGGAGCATGCCGTGCCGTTCGGCCAGCGCCGCCAGCGCCCGGCCCAGCAGACCCGTGTCGAGCGGGCCCCGCACGGTCAGCCGCAGATGACCCCGGGCGGGGAGGTCCGGACGCAGCCGGCTGCTGGTGTACAACGCCAGCTGTACGGGGGTCAGCGCGAACGCCCGTCCGTCGTCGCTCCCGTCCCCGGACGCGTGACCCGGTCCGTCTCCGAGTCCGCTCCCCGCACCCGTCCCCTGGTCCGCCGCTGCTGCCCGGGACGGCACACCGGTGCGGCCCTCCAGGTCCAGGTGGGCGGAGAGTTCGCGCACCGTCCGGTGTTCGAAGAAGAGCGTGGTGGGCAGCTGCCGCCCGAGCTTCCGCTCCAGCCTCTTGACGAGGTCGACGGCGCCCAGCGAGTCCAGCCCGAGCCGCAGGAACGGCGTGTCGTCGTCGACGCCCGACGCCGGGATGCCGAGCGACTGGGCCAGCAGTTCCCGCAGGACGACAGCGGTGCCGGAGGACACCGGGGGCCGGTGCCGGTCGGTGCCGGTCGGCCCGGTGGCGCCCTTGACGCTCTCGACGCCCGTGGGCCGCACCGGACGCGGTGGGGCGGCGGCCGGTCGGGCCCCGGGCGTCAGGTCGGCGACGACCAGCTGTGTCGCGCCGGTGGCGCACGCCGCGCGCAGCGCGGCCAGCGCGGGCGCGGTCGCCAGAGGACGGCCCCCGCCGCCCGCGCCGGAGGCGAGTGTCCCGGCGCCCGCGGCGACCGCGAGGCCCGTCTCGGCGAACGGACCCAGGTTCACCGAGAGCCAGGGCCGGCCCGCCAGGCACTCGGCTCCGGCGAAGGAGTCGAGGAAGGCGTTCGCCGCGGCGTAGGCGCCCAGCGCACCCGCCAGGCCGTGCAGCACCGACGACACCGAGGAGAACGCGACGCACACCCCCGGCCGCTGACCGTGCCGGTGCAGTGCCCCGGACAGCAGCACCGTGCCGAGGGTCTTCGCGCCCAGCGCCTCCACGGTCTCCGGCACGTCCGCCCCGCGCAGGCTGCCGGGCCGTACGACACCGGCCGCGTGGAACACGGCATCCAGCGGCGGCAGTTCGCCCACGAGCCGCTCCACGTCACCGGGCACCGTGAGGTCGGCCGGGACGTAGCGTGCCTCGGCGCCGAGACCGGCGAGCTCCTTCAACAGGGCCGCGGGCGGCTGCGGGGAACGTCCCGCCAGCACCAGGACCGGCCGGCCCCGGCCCGCCAGGTCCCGGGCCAGCGCGGATCCGATGCCTCCGGCACCGCCCGTGATGAGGAACGTACCGTCGGCCGGCAGGCGCTCCGGGTGGTCCGGCCCGCCCGGTTCTCCCCCCGTTCCCGGATCTTCCCCCGCTGCCGGCACGACGGAACGCACGAGGCGCTCTCCGGCCCGCCAGGCGATCGCTCCCGTCGCCTGCGGCGCCGTCAACTCGGCGGCCAGGCACCGCAGCCACCCTTCACCGGGAGCGCCGGGAGCGCCGGGAGCGCCGGGAGTGCCGGGAGTGCCGGGAGTGCCGGGGAGGTCGTGGGACGAGAGGTCCACCCAGTTCGCGACCGCGCCGGCCGACTCCTCCGGTACGGCCAGGGCCAGACCGCCCAGGACCGCCTGCGCCGGCACCGGCTGCTCCACGCCGTGCCCGGTGACGTGCGCGTCCTCGGTCACGACCAGCAGGCGGCGGGCTCCGGTCCGGTCCAGCAACGCGAGGGCGTCCTGGAACGCCGCGACCGCCTGCCGCAGCTCCGCGTCGAGGCCGCCCGCCGGGTTCGCGGGGTCCGGCGCGTCCTGGCGGACCCCGCGGCCGAGGAGGACCACGGCCTGCGGACGGACGTCACCGTGGTCGGCAGTGACCGCCCGTACGCCGAGGGCCGCGAACCCGTCCGCGGTCCGGCGTACCGCCGAGGCGTCCGCTCCGGTCACCAGCACCGGGCCGGGAAAGCCGGCACCGGGAGGACCGGTAGGGGGGAGACCGTCGCCGGACAGGGGAGCGGGCCGCCACTCGATGCGGTGCAGCAGCCCGCGCGCATCGGGCTCGGGCCAGTACCTGCGCCGCTGGTACGGGTACGGCGGCAGCGGCACCCTGCGGTTGCCCGCGTCGAGCGCCGTACGGTCGAGGGGCACCCCGCGCACCCACAGCCGTGCCACCGTCTCCATCAACTCCCGGGCTCCGCCCGGTGCTTCTCCGCCGTCGAACGGTGCTGCGGGGGCGGACACCACAAGGGCGCCGGGCGCTGCGCCGTCGGCCCGGCGTCCGGCGGCCACCGCACGGATCGGACCCGCGAGGTTCTCATCCGCCCCGAGTTCCACGAACGTGTCGTAGCCCTCGTCCAGCAGGCGCTCCACGGCCCGGCCGAACAGCACCGGTCGCAAGGCGTGTTCCCGCAGATGGTCCGGATCCATCCGGGGCTGCCACTCGGCGGTGAGCGTACTCATCACCGCGAGTTCGGGAGCCGACACCGTCAGCCTGTGCGCCGCACCGCTCAGAGCATGCGCCACCGGCTCCATCAGGGGCGAGTGGAAGGCGCGCGACACCCGCAGCGGACGGACCGTCGCGCCGCGCGCGGTGAGCCGCTCCGACGCCCGCCGGACCGCGTCCGGAGAGCCGGACAGCACCAGCCGGCCGGGACCGTTGTACGCCGCCACCGCGAGGTCGCCCGGGGACGCGGCCACCAGTGACTCCACCTCGCGTTCCTCGGCGCCCCGCACCGCGGCCATGGCACCCGGTGCGGTCGACCCGCCCATGAGCCGTCCCCGTTCCGCCGCGAACAGCACCGCGTCGGACAGCGACAGCATGCCGCCGGCACAGGCGGCCGCCAGTTCACCGACGCTGTGCCCGACCAGGGCGTCGGGCCGCACCCCCCAGGCGGTCAACTGCCGGGCCAGCGCGACCCCGTGTGCCACCAGCAGCGGCTGCGCCACCTCGGTCGCGGCGAGCGCGTCGCCGTCGGCGTCGCCGTCCACGCACCAGGCCGTCAACTCCCGCCCGTGCACGGCCCCCACCAGCCCCGACGCCTCGTCCAGCGTCGCGCGGTACACGGGTGCCGTGGCGTACAACTCCCGCCCCTGCCCCGGCCGCAGACCGCCCTGACCGGGGAACACGTAGACGGTCCGGGGCCGGTGCGTCACCGTCCCGGCGGCCGAGCCCGGCACGGGCGAGCCGTCGGCGGCGCGTACCGAGGCGAGCCGTTCGCGCAGGTCGCCGGCGGCCACGACGGCGAGACGGTGCGGCCGTTCGTCGCGTGCGGCGCCCGCCGCCAGGCAGACGTCGCCCTCCTCGGACTCCGGATGGTCGCCCAGATGGTCCGAGACGCGCGCCGTCCACGCGTCGAGCCCGGCCGCGCTGCCCGCTGAGAGGGTGAGCAGGCTCGGACCGCGACGGTCCCGGTCCTCTTCCCGACGGACCCCGCGCGGCGCGTGCGCCGTTCGCGGTGGGGCCTGCTCCAGGACGGCGTGCGCGTTGGTGCCGCCGAAGCCGAAGGCGTTGATTCCCGCCCTGCGCGGCCCGGACGACTCCCAGGCCGTCACCTCCGTCACGAGGGCGAACCCCGACTGCCCGACGGCGGGCGAGACCGGTGTGTGATGCAGCGAGGCCGGGAGACGTCCGTGCCCGAGGGCCAGGACCACCTTCACGAGCGAGGGAAGTGCCGCCGCGTTCAGCAGGTGCCCGATGTTGGTCTTCACCGAGCCGAGCAGCCGGGGACGGCCGTCCGGGCGGGCCGGGAAGGCATGGGCGAGGGACCGCAGTTCGATCGGATCGCCGACGGCCGTCCCCGTGCCGTGGGCCTCGACGTACGAGACCGACGCCGGGTCGACCCCGCACTGCTCGTAGGCACGGCCGATCACCTCGCGCTGGCGCAGCGGGTTGGGTGCCATCAGACTCAGCGACGTACCGTCGTTGTTGACGGCGGTGCCGCGTACGACGGCCAGGACCTCGTCGTCGTCCCGCTGGGCCTCGTCGAGCCGCCGCAGGACGAGGACCGCGCCGCCCTCGCCGGGCACGAACCCGTCGGCCGACGTGCTGAAGGCACGGCTGCGTCCGGTCGGCGACAGGGCCTTGGCCGCCTCCAGGGCCTGGTGCGCCGACGCGGTGAGGTGCAGGTTGACCCCGCCCACGACCGCGACGTCGCACTCGCCGTCCGCGAGACTGCGCCGGGCCAGATGCAGCGCCACCAGACCCGAGGAACACGCGGTGTCCACGGCGAGCGCCGGACCGTCCAGGTCGAGGCAGTGTGCCAGCCGTGCGGCGACCAGGTTGGGGAGATTGCCGGTCAGGGCCGTGGCGGTCGGCGGCGTGCCGGCGGTGTCCGCGTCCGCCAGGAGCTGCCGGTAACCGCTGTCGCCGACGACGGCGAAGACCCCGGTCCGCAGGGCTCGGCGGCGGGGCCCGGCGTATCCGGCGCGTTCCAGCGCCTCGTGGGCGAGCTCGAGGAAGACACGTGCCTGCGGGTCCAGCGCGCGCGCCTCCTCGTCGCCGATGCCGAAGTGGGCGGCGTCGAAGGCGGCGGGGTCGTCCAGGAACGCCCCCCAGCGTCCGGTCGCCTCGAGTCCCCTGGAGCCGTCCGTGCGCCGGCGGTCCGTGCCCCAGCGGCCCGGGGGCACCGCGGACACGGTGTCGCGGCCGGCGGTGAGCAGGTCCCAGAACTCCTCCGGCGTGTCGGCCCCCGGGAACCGGCAGGCCAGTCCCACCACGGCGGTCGCGGACGCACCGCCCGCAGCGGACGCGACCTTCTGCCCGCCCGTTTCCGCTCCGTCCGTCGATGTGCCGTCCGTCGACGTGCCGTGCGCCTCGACGACGTCCATGAGATGGTCGGTGAGCGTGGCGACCGTGTCGTTGCGCATCACCGCCGGACCCAGCGAGACACCGAGGGAACGTTCCAGCGCGGCGAGCGCCTCCATGGCCCGGAGCGAGGTACCGCCCAGTTCGGCGAACCGGTCCCGGTCCCCGAACGACGCCTCGGGCAGCCCCAGCACCGCAGCCCACGCCTCGCGCACCACCCGCCGCACGTCCCCGCGCGACCGGGGCACCGCACCCCGGCCCCCGGACGACGACGGCCGCCGAGGCCGTTCCACCGCACCCGAGTCGGCCACCGCACCCGAGTCGGCCACCGCGCCGGAACCGGCCACCGCACCGGAACGAACCGACGGCCGGTACCCGTCCGCCTCGAACCGGGACCGCATCCGCTGCCGCTGCACCTTGCCGCTCGTCGTCCGGGGGAACGCGGACGGCGGCAGCGCGAACACCCGCACGTCGTCGTGGCCCAGCGCCGCGCGGACCCGCCGCGCGACCCGGTCCAGCACCTCGGACGCGGTACGCGGCGGCCGCGCCCAGGCGACGAACACCACCACCCGCTCCCCACCGGTCACCGGATCGGTCGACCCGACCACCACCGTCGTCCCGGCCGGCACCCCCGGTGTGCCGGACGCCACCTCCTCCAGGTCCGGGGCATGGAACGTACGGCCGTTGACGAACAGGACGTCCTTGGACCGGCCACTGACACACAGCCGGCCGTCCCGGAGGAAGCCCAGGTCGCCGGTGCGCAGCCATCCGTCGGTGAAGGACCGCGCCGTCGCCTCGGGCAGGCCGTGGTAGCCGCGTGCGATCTGCGGACCGCTCACCTCGATGTGCCCCACCCGCCGGTCGCCCAGGGGCCGGCCCGCCTCGTCGGTGATCCGCACCGAGCAGCCCGGCACCGGCACCCCGACGTCCATCAGCTCCACCGGCTCCGCCGCGTCACCACCGGGTTCCCACTCCACCACGCGGCCCCGGCCGAGGGCGGCACGTTCCACGGCCACCGGCACGGCCACCTCGCCCAGCGGCGGGAACGCCACGGCCAGCGTCGCCTCGGCCAGCCCGTACACGGGCATCGCGGCCCGCGGATCCAGCCCCGACGCCCGGGTCCTGGCGGCGAAGTCCCGCCACACCGTCGCCGATATCGGTTCGGCCCCCACCGTGATCAGCCGGACCGAGCTCAGGTCCAGCGCGGCGAACACCTCCGCGGGAACCCGGCGGAGGGTCAGCGCCAGCGCGAAGTTGGCGGCCGAGAGGACGGTGCCCCGATGCGCGGCGGCCACGTCGAACCACAGGCGGGGGTTCTTCGCGAACGACAGGGGACCGATCTTCACCTGCTTGGCCCGCGCGGCCAGCGGCGCCAGATGCGTGCCGATGAGCCCCATGTCGTGGAAGTACGGCATCCAGCTGACCACCACGTCCTGCTCCGTGAGGGCGGAGGCCTCGGTCAGCTGCCGCAGGTTCGCCAGCACGGCCCTGTGGGTCAGTTCCACACCCTTGGGCGCCCCCGTGCTGCCGGACGAGAACTGCAGGAAGGCCAGTCCGTCCGGATCCGGTGCGACGGGGGAGGCCGGCGGCGGACCCTCCCGCAGCGCGTCCAGCCGCAGGACCCGGGCCCCGTCCGGGAGTTCGGCGGCCACCGGCGCGCAGGCCGTGTCCACCACGACCGGGGGCCGGCCGAGGTGCTCCCACACCGGCCGGACCCGCCGCACGTCGGGCGCGAGCGGCACCGGCACCAGACCGGCCGCGAGCGTGCCCCAGAACATGGGCTGGAAGTCCGCACTGTGCTCCGCGAGCACCGGAACACAGGTGCCCGGCGCGACGCCCGCGGCACGGAGACCGCCCGCGACGCGCAGCGACTCGGCCACGAGCTCCCGGAAGGTGACGGCCGTCTCGCCGCCGTCGCCCCGGACATGGACGATCAGCTGGTCGGGGGACTGGTGGGCGGCGTCCAGCAGGACATCCAGCAGGGTCGCGGTGCTCATGGGTCCGTTCGTTCGTGGTGAGTCCGAAGCCGTGGACGCGCGGTGGCGCCGGGGCGGTGAGGGGACGAGGCGGGGAGGCGGGGACGCGGGAAGGCAGAGGCAAGCGATATGTGGGACTCGCAGGAACCGGGACAGGTTGCTTCCGCGTAGGGATCACCGGCGGTCCATTGTCAGTGGTGCCGCCTACGGTTCGGACAGTGGGACCTGCCGGAACGGCCGGCGGCCCGCTCCGGGGAGGGGTCTGTCATGTCTGGCGGGTCGGTGTCGACGACGTATCTGGAGCTGTCGCAGGATGACGGCACCGCGCACAAGTTCTACGAGGTGACCGTCGACGCCCTGGTGGTGACCGTCCGTTACGGACGGATAGGGGCCTCGGGGCAGACCCAGGTCACCGCCTTCCCCTCGGCCGACAAGGCACGGGCCGCAGCCGCCAAGAAGGTCGGTGAGAAGGTCCGCAAGGGCTACGCTCCCGCCGTCCCCGGGCAGCGCGCGCCGCGCGCGGTGACCCGGCGTCAGGTGACGTCCGCCCCGTCCACCGCGCGTGCCGTGGCCCCCGTGCTGTGGCGGTTCGGCACCGGCTCCGCGGCGTTCGGCATCCATGTCGACGACGAGCACTGCTGGGTCGGCAACCAGGCGGGCGACGTGTACACCCTGGGCCACGACGGCCAGGTGCTGGCCCGCTTCAACCTGCCGGACGGCGTGAAGTGCCTGGTCGCCGACGACTTCTGGATCTACGCGGGCTGCGACGACGGCAAGGTCTACGACCTCTCCTCCAAGCTGCCGTTCGCGGCGTACGACATCGCCGCGGACGTCGACATCTTCTGGCTGGACATCCACGAGGGCGTGCTGGACGTATCGGACCGCGACGGCAAGCTCACCGTCATCGACCACGAGGACGAGCACCAGTGGTCCCGCCGCAGCCAGGGCGACCACGCCTGGATGGTGCGCGCCGACGACCGGGCCGTCTACCACGGTCATCAGCGTGGCGTCACCGCCTACGCGCCCGACGGCGGCGGCGAGTTGTGGCACACCCCCACCCGCGGCGGCGTGCTGTTCGGCTGGCAGGAGGACGACACCGTGTACGCGGGCACGGCCCACCGCGTGGTGCAGCGGCTGTCGAAGGCGAGCGGGGCCATCGAGGCCACCTACGCCTGCGACAGCGCCGTGTACGCGTGCGCCACCTCGCCCGGCGGCCGGTTCGTGTTCGCCGGTGACGCGGCGTCGTCCGTCTACTGCTTCGACCAGGACGGCACCCGGCTGTGGAAGCTCGGCACGGGCGGCGGCTCGGCCCTGTCGATGCAGTACCGGGACGAGCGGCTGTACCTGGTCACCACCGACGGTTCACTGGTGTGCGTCGACGCGAGCGAGGCGGCCGTCTCCGCGGCCCAGCAGGGCACGGTGCCGGTCGCGCGGGACGTCAAGCTCGCCGAGGCGCTGCCGGCCTACGCACCGGCCACGACGGCGAGCGCGGTGACCGCGGTGGCCCAGGCCCCGACCGGGTCGATCGTCGTCCAATGTGTTCAGGACTCCGGCCGCCTGCGCGTGCACGTGGTGTCCGAGGGGTACGACTCGTCGTGGAACGTGCAGTTCCCGCGCGCGATACGGGAGCCCGGAGCCCGCTATGTCGTGGACGCGCTGCACCCGGCGGCCGGCGGCTTCTACCGGGTCCGCGGTGACATCCGGCGGCTGCTCTGACCGCCCCACGGCCGCTCACGGGCGAGGGGCGGGAGAGGCGGAGGAATTCCCGGGGGCCGGACGTCGGTCCCCAGGGCGTACGACGGGCGCACACGGGGTTTGTGTGAGCTCTGTACGCGCCCCCAGGTCCGTGCGGAGAATGCAGTGTCCATGATCATGCAGCGGAGTGGCCGGTTCCGTCGGCCGAAGCCCAGGAAAGCAGGTCGACCGCCATGCTCTTGCGTCTGCCCACATCCCTGACCGAAGCGCAGAACTGCATGGCCGAGGGAGCGGTGCCCATCGGTGGAGCCACTCTCGTGTGGGCGCTCTGGCAGCGGGACGGCTTCCCCGAGCAGGCGATGTCCCTGCGCAGCCTCCCGGAGGCCACCGTGCTCGAGCACGAGGCGCTGGGCGCGGCCGTCCTGCTGCACCGCATCGACGACCGGGTACCGGAGGTCCTGCGCGGTGCGGCCTCCACCGTGGGCACCGGAGCAGTGCGCCGGACGGCCACGGTCGGCGGCAACATCGTGGGCAGCACCCTGCGATGTCTGCTGCCGGCGGCGCTCGTCCTGGACACCCGCGCCACGGCGCTGGACCGGGACGGAGTCTTCGAGACCGATCTGGCCGAGGTGGTGGCCAAGCGCCATCTGCTGCTCAGCCTGCGCTGGCGCACCCCGAGGGCCAGCGGATACCACAAGGCGCCGGCCGAGGCGGGCGGACCGCCGCCCCTCGTCGTCGCCACCGCCGTGCACGCCGAGGAGGACGGACGGCGCAGGGTCCGCGTCGCGGTCCGTGACGGCTACGAGGTGATCGGTGGGAGCGCGGAGTGCACGGCCGGGACGGACGAGACGCTGCGGGCCCTGGAAAGCACGGACCTCGGTTCGCTCCCCCCGGAGATCGGCGACGTGATGCGCAGGGAGGTGTCCGGGGTCCTCGTCCGGGCCGCCGACGGCTGACGGCTCCGGCCGCCGGAGGCAGCACCGGCCCCGGTACGGCTCAGCCGGCCGCGGGGACGTGCCGGGTCGTGGGGTCCCGGACACCGGACCGGCGCAGCGACTGCGGGCGGTGCAGGTAGATCTCGTCGATCTCCGGGAGGACGGCGAGCGCCGGGCGGCGGCCGTCGGCCGCCGTGTCGTCGAAGAACGGTGCGTCCGTCAGGACGCGGGTGTGCCCGTCGACGCGCAGGACCTCCTTGCCACCCGGCCCGGGTCAGTCGACGGGCCAGGTGTGCACCGGGGCGTTGAGGTGCATGTAGTCGATGTACTGCTGCGTCATCCGGCGCAGGGCCTCATGGCGGCCGCAGTGGGCGGTGGCGTCGATGTGGTGGAACATCTCCTTCTGCCACACCGCCCCGTTGCGCCCGGTGACGCAGCGCTGCTCGATGATGCCGAGCAGGGGCTCCCGCCAGGCCTCGTCCATCCCGGAGAGTTCCAGCCCGCGGTGCGCCAGCGGCAGCAGCCGCCGCAGCACCAGCTCGGCCACCGGCACCTCGCCCATCCCGGGCCAGTACAGCCGGGCCTCGATGCCGTGCCGTGCCGCAGTGTGCAGGTTCTCCTCGGCGGCCGAGAAGGACATCCGGGACCATACGGGCCGTTCCTCCTCCGCCAGGGCGCGGGTGAGCCCGTAGTAGAAGGCGCCGTTGGCCAGGGTGTCGGCGACGGTGGGGCCGGCCGGCAGCACCCGATTCTCCACCCGCACATGCGGTTTGTCGTGCGAGATGGCGTAGACCGGGCGGTTCCAGCGGTAGATGGTGCCGTTGTGCAGGGTCAGCTCGCCCAGCTCGGGGATGTCGCCCCGGTCCAGCGTCTCGGCGGGATCCTGCTCGTCGCACAGCGGGAGCAGTGCCGGGAAGTACCGCAGGTTCTCCTCGAAGAGGTCGAAGACGCTGTTGATCCACCGCTCCCCGAACCACACCCGGGGCCGTACCCCCTGCACCTTGATCTCCTGGGAACGGGTGTCGGTGGCCTGTTCGAACAGCGGGATGCGGGTCTCGTGCCACAGTTCCTTGCCGAACAGGAACGGCGAGTTGGCGGCCAGGGCGACCTGGACCCCGGCGATCGACTGCGCCGCGTTCCAGTAGTCGGAGAACTGCTCCGGGTACACCTGGAGGTGGAACTGGGTGCTGGTGCAGGCGGCCTCGGGAGTGATCGTGTCCGCGTAGGTGCGCAGCCGGTCGACGCCGTCGACCTCGATGTGCAGGTCCTCGCCCCGGGCCGCGAAGATCTGGTCGTTGAGCAGCCGGTAGCGCGGGTTCTCCGACAGCGCCGACTCACCCGCGTCCTCCTGCCGCAGCGTCGGCAGGATCCCGGTCATGATCAGATGCGTGCCGACCGACTTCGCGCGCTTCTCGGCGTGGTTCAGCGCGGTACGGATCTCGGACTCCCAGGAGTCGGGGCCGCCCGCCGTCAGCCGCCGCGGCGGAACGTTGATCTCGAGGTTGAACCGGCCCAGCTCCGTGGACCAGGCGGGGTCCGCGATCACTTCGAGCGCGTCGCTGTTGCGCATCGCCGGCTCCGCCCGGTCGTCGACCAGGTTCAGCTCGATCTCCAGCCCCACCTGGGGCCGCTCGGACTCGAAACGTGCCTCCCGCAGCATCTGCGCGAACGTGTCGAGGCACTCCTGCATCTTGATCCGGTACCGGCGACGGTCCTCACGGGTGAACACCAGCGCCGGGACATCGCGTCCCATCGCATTCCCTCCCGGCTGCCGTCCGCGGACGCTTCTCCACCCCAGCGTCGCACCACCGGCCGCCTCCGACCACGCGGGACGGGATCCACCGCGGGACCGGATACTCCTTACCCGTCCGGGGTACCCGGCCGCGTCCGGGGCCCGCGGTCGTTCGTACGGCGGTACGCGCGTCGCACGGGCGGGACGGCAGGGGCCGCCGCCGACCGCCCGCCACCGGACACCCCGCCCCGGCGAGTCCGCTTCACCCACGCATCCTCCGGACCGGATGCGCAGCGCCCAGGCATCGCCGCCACGGCGAACCCGGGTAGGGCCGGCTACGCCCCGGCTCCCCGGCCGCCCTCTTGACGCACCCTCATCCGCAGGGAGCAGCCGGGCTCGCGCTCTGCCCCTCCCCGGCCCCGTGGTGCCGTCACCCGCGGGGCATGTGGTGTCGGATCCATGCCGTCTGGCCGCCGTCGACGAGCAGGTCGGCGCCGGTGATGTACGAGGAGCGCGGATCCGTGAGGAAGGCCACCGCGTCGGCGATCTCGGCGGGCGTACCGGGGCGGCCCGCGCCGCACGCGTCGAGCATCCTCATCATGTGCCCGTCGGAGTCCGCGTCGGCCTCCGCCTTCGCCATCGCGGTGGCGACGACGCCCGGACTGACCGTGTTGACGCGGGCGCCGAGCCGGCTCCACGCGGGGGCGGCGGCCTGCACCCGCAGGAGATTCGCCCGTTTGGCCAGGATGTAGGCGGCCGTCGGATCGTCGCCGAGGCCGGTGACCGCGTCCAGGCCCAGCAGCCGGTCCGCGGGTGCCGTCGCCAGGGCGGCCTCGTCCTCGGCGCCGATCGAGGCCATGTGCCCGGCGACGCTGGCGACGCAGACCAGCGACGTGCCACCAACGGCCACCTGCTCGAAGCCCTCGATGACATACACCGTGCCGAGCAGGTCGACCTCGAGGATCTCGGACACCGAAGCGGTCGCGGCGGCCACCCCGGCCGTGTGCACGACGGCTGTGATCCGCCCCGCCCCGGCCGCGGTCCGGGCCAGCCGCTCCACCGCCGCGCGGTCACGGACGTCGGTCGGCACGCCCCGTACCGCGTACCCCTCGGCGCGCAGGGCGTCCACCGTCCGGTCGAGCCGTGTCCGGGACGCGTCGGCGAGGATCAACGTCCGCCCGCTGCCCAGCCGCCGGGCGACCGCCGACCCCATCCCGCCCGCTCCGGTGACGACGACCACGTCACGCGGCTGGTCGTCCCTACTGCCGTGCACGGGCGGTCTCCCTGCCGTGGTGGTCACCGATGCCGATGGGGCCGTCGGGGGCGGCGGCCTCGTCCCGTACGGCCTCGTGCCAGGCCGTACCGTCCGCGACGGCCTTCCGCCAGGCGCGGACGACCCCGGGCGGCATGCCCACCGCCAGGGCGCCGGTGAGCCTCCCGCCCCTGCGGTAGGCGGCGACGAACCGCCGCTCGGCCATGTCCCCGTCCACGACGGCGACTTCGTCATGGCCGCGCAGACAGCCGTGAGCCTGGATCCGCAGGCCGTACTGGTCGGACCAGAAGTACGGAACCGGCGCGAACGGCGTGCGCGCCTCCGGCGGGGCGAGCAGGTTGCGCGCGGCGGCCATGCCCTGCTCGGCGGCGTTCGTACGGTGCTCGATCCGCATCGACGTCCCGAACAGCGGGTTGTACCAGCGAGCGACGTCACCGGCCGCGTACACCCCCGGCGCCGCCTCGCAGTACTCGTCGCAGACGACGCCGTCGCCGAGCGCCAGCCCGCTGTCCGCGAGCCAGCCGGTGTTCGGCAGCGAGCCGACGGCGACCAGGATCTCGTCGGCCTCGACCACCTCGCCGTCGGCCAGCCGCACGCCGTCCTCGACCACCTCCGTCACGGTGACCGAGGTGCGCAGCTCCACGCCGTGCTCGAGATGGACCCGGGAGAGCATCCCGCCGACCTCGGTGCCGACGGCGTGGGCCAGCGGGACGGGAGACGGCTCGAGCAGGGTGACGTGGACGCCCAGGCCCCGGGCGACGGCGGCGGCCTCGGCACCGAGGAATCCGGCGCCCACCACGACGAGCCTGGTGCCCGGCGTCAGCACGTCACGCAGCGCGAGGGCGTCGTCCAGCGTGCGCAGGACGTGCGCGCCCTCGCCGGGCAGCCGCCGGGGCCGCACGCCCGTGGCCACGATGAGCCCGTCGTACGGCACCCACGACCCGTCGGCCAGGCGGACCGCACGGTCCGCCAGGTCCAGCCCGGTCGCCGCCGTCCCCCACCGCAGGTCCAGGTCCAGGGCGTCGAGGTCCTCGTCCCGGCGCAACGGCAGCCGCCCGGCCGGCCACGTGCCGGAGAGGATCTGCTTGGACAGGGGAGGGCGGTCGTACGGGGCGTGCGGCTCGTCACCGACGAGGGTGAGCGGGCCGTCGTGGCCCGCCCGGCGCAGGGTCTCGGCCGCCGCGAGTCCGGCGGCCGAGGCGCCGACGACCACGATGCGTCTCACCGTTCCACCAGGCGGATCGCCGCGGCCGGGCAGACCGCCTCGGCCTGGCGCGCGTCGTGGAGCAGTTCCTCACCGGGGTACTCCTCCAGCAGGACCGCCACGCCGTCCTCGTCCCGCTGGTCGAAGACGTCGGGGGCGGCCAGGGCGCACTGTCCCGACGCCACGCACTTCGGTTCGTCCAGTTCCACACGCGTCGTCGTCACTCGGTCGGTCCTTCCGGTTCTGCCGGTCGTGCTGTGTGTGGGGCGGCGGGGCGGAGCCGGTCACCAGGTGACGGGCAGGCTGTGGACGCCGTACGTCGTCCCGGTGCGGTCGAAGGAGAGGTCCTCGATCGGGGCGGCCGCGCGCAGGGTGGGGATGCGGCGGTAGAGGGTGCCGTAGGCGACCTGGAGTTCCAGCCGGGCCAGGTTCTGGCCCAGGCACTGGTGGGGTCCGTAGCCGAACGCCTGGTGGATCCGGGCGGGGCGGGTGAGGTCCAGCCGCTCGGCCTCGGAGAACGCCTCCGGGTCCCAGTTCGCCGCGTGCAGGTCGAAGACGATGCCCTCGCCCTTGCGGATGACCACCGAGCCGATCCCGATGTCCTCCTTGGCGACCCGGCGCACACCGGTCTGGACGATGCTCAGGTACCGCAGCAGCTCGTCCACCGCGTTCGCGATCAGCTTCGGGTCACCGGTCTCCCGCAACAGGGCGAGCTGGCCGGGGTGTTCGAACAGCGCCAGGGTGCCGAGGCTGATCATCGTCGCGGTCGTCTCGTGGCCGGCGATCAGCATCGCCACGCCCATGTGGACGGCCTCGGTGTGCGACATCTCCCCGTCGCGGACCCGGCCGGCCATCTCGGAGAGCACGTCCTCGCCCGGGTCGTCCGTCTTCCGCTTGATCAGGTCGTCCAGATAGGCGGCCAGCTCACCGCTGACCCTCCGGGCCTCCTCGGGCGCCGAGGCGCCGTCCAGGATCAGGCTGCTGCTGCGCTGGAAGAAGCCGTGGTCCTCATAGGGCACCCCGAGCAGTTCGGCGATGACCAGAGACGGCACCGGCAGCGCGAACGCCGTGAGCAGGTCGACCGGGCGGGGGCCCGCCAGCATCGTGTCGATCAGGTCGTCGACGATCTTCTGGACCGGGGCCCGCATCTTCTCGATCCGCTTGACCAGGAACGGGCCGTTGACGGTCCGGCGCAGCCGGGTGTGCTCCGGCGCGTCCGTGTTCGTGATCAGCCGGGGGGTGACCGGGGCGATCATCGCCCGGTGGGCGTTGACATGGGGGAAACCGGGGTCGAGGTCGTCGTCGCTCACCCGGGGGTCGGGCAGCAGGGCGCGCTGGTCGGCGTGCCGGGTGACCAGCCAGGGCGTACTGCCGTTCCAGATGCGGACCTTTGTGATCGGGCGCTCCGCCCGCAGCTCCTGCGCGGCCGGGGCCGGGGCCAGAGGGCACTGCGCCGCCCGCGGCAGCGGATACTCGGGTAATTCCTCGGCGGCGCCGCCGGCAGGGCGGGACAGGGCCTCGGACATGGCATCTCCTACAGGACGTGGGGGAGCGCTTCCGGCTGGAACGGCCGTAGAGGAAGCAGGAGTTGTGGGATCGGAAAGCTCGGCCACCGGGCATGGAAGCGGAGCAGGCTGACACCTTCCGGTCAGTTTCCTGACCTCAGCCTGACGTGATTCAAGTCACATGGGGGGTTCGACGGTGGAGTGGAGGTGACGCGGGAGTAAGAAGGCCCGTGTCCCGCCTTGCTTAACTTAGTCAAGTAACTCTACGGTGACCGCATGCCCACCCCGCAGCCCACAGTGGTACCCGCGCCCACAGGGGTGCCCCTGCCCGCCTCGCCGGATCCGGTCGGGATCGAGCGGGCCCTCGCCCGTGTCACCCACCTGGTGGGCCGGGTCCGGCAGCACGAGCGCCCGACGGCCGTGGCCGGGCTGTCGCTGGACCGGGCCGCCGCGGCGATCCTGCGGCACGCCGCCGGGAGTGATCCGCTGCGCCCCGGGACGCCGGCGGCCCGCCTGTCCGTGGAGGCATCCCCTGTCACCCGGCAGCCGGGACGGTTGGAGAAGGACGGCCGCGTACAGCGGGTCCCCGATCCGGAGGGCCGGCGGGCCCCGCGCGTCCGGCTCACCGAGACCGGACTGACCGCCGCCGACCGGATACGGGAGGTGAACCTCCGGGGCATGCGGGTGGCGCCGGCGGACCGGCCGCCCGAGGACCTCCGTCTGCTCGCCGAGCTCTTCCCCCGCATGGTGGGCGACTTCGTCGCCCGAGCCGAGGCCGGCATCGAGCCATGACGCCCACGTCCCACCCGGACGGCCTCCCCGCGCACCGGAGCACCGGCTGTCCGGCGGGCCGCGTCCTCGGAGAGGGACCGTCGTCGCCCCGCGGCGACGGGCGGCACGTCCTGGTGGTCGAGCAGGACCCCTCGGTGACCGAACTGATCGCCACCGCCCTCGAGTTGGTGGGCCATCGGGTCTGCACCGCGGCAACCGCGGCCGACGGGATGGTGCGGTTCACGGAGCACCGCTTCGACCTGGTGGTCCTGGACGCCACCCTGCCCGACCTGACCGGCTTCACCCGGGGGCGGCGCGTGGCGCCCGCGGACCGGCCGCCGCTGCTGTTCCTGACCACCTGCGACCTCCTCCACAGCCTCCTGCCCGAACTCGGCCCGGGCGGCGAGGACTACGTCACCAAGCCGGTGCGGATCGCCGAAGTCCTGGCCAGGGTCCAGGTCCTGCTGCGCGGCCGCGCCCCCGAGCAGCAGGGGATGCACCGCTACGGCGACCTGGTCCTGGACGACGCCACCTGCCAGGCATGGCGCGGGTCCAGACAGCTCGACCTCACCCCCGCCGAGTACCGGCTCCTGAGCCACCTGCTGGCCAACGCCGAACGCGTGCTGTCGAAGGAGCAGATCAGCCGGCACGTGTGGGGCGAGTACCGCGCCAACTCGGCCATCGAGAAGCTCGTCTCCCGCCTGAGACACAAGGTGGACAAGGAACACCCCGCACTGATCCGCACCCGCCGGGGCTTCGGCTACTGGCTCGGCCACCCCGGCCGTCGGGACGCCGCCCCCGCGCGCTGACGTGCCCCACGGCGCCGAAGCGGAGACCCCGCCCGGCGCGGGACGAGTGGCCCGGCTCACATGGCGCACCGGGCCCGCCACCGACACGATGGTCTTCGTCACCGGGCAGGCTGAAGGGATCAACATGTTCCGCAAGGTGCTGGTAGCCAACCGTGGTGAGATCGCGATCAGGGCGTTCCGCGCGGGCTACGAGCTGGGCGCCCGAACGGTCGCGGTCTTCCCCCACGAGGACCGCAACTCGCTCCACCGGCTCAAGGCGGACGAGGCGTACCAGATCGGCGAGGTCGGGCATCCGGTGCGCGCCTATCTCTCGGTCGAGGAGATCGTCGGCGCGGCACGCCGGGCGGGCGCCGACGCCGTCTACCCGGGCTACGGATTCCTGTCCGAGAACCCCGAGCTGGCCCTGGCGTGCGAGGAGGCGGGCATCACCTTCGTCGGACCGAGCGCCCGGATCCTGGAGCTGACCGGCAACAAGGCGCGCGCCGTCGCCGCGGCCCGCGCGGCGGACGTGCCGGTACTGGGCTCCTCGGAGCCCTCCACCGACGTGGAGGAACTCGTCCGCGCCGCCGACGGCATCGGCTTCCCCGTGTTCGTCAAGGCGGTCGCCGGCGGTGGCGGACGCGGGATGCGCCGGGTCGAGGACCCCGCCCAACTGCGGGAGTCCATCGAGGCGGCCTCGCGGGAGGCCGCGTCCGCGTTCGGTGACCCCACGGTCTTCCTGGAGCGGGCCGTCGTCGATCCCCGCCACATCGAGGTGCAGATCCTCGCCGACGGCGAGGGCAACGTCATCCACCTGTTCGAGCGCGACTGCTCGGTGCAGCGCCGCCACCAGAAGGTGATCGAACTCGCGCCCGCGCCGAACCTCGACCCGGAGCTGCGGGACAGGATCTGCGCCGACGCCGTGCGCTTCGCCCGCCAGATCGGCTACCGCAACGCCGGCACCGTGGAATTCCTCGTCGACCGCGGCGGGAACCACGTCTTCATCGAGATGAACCCCCGCATCCAGGTGGAGCACACGGTGACCGAGGAGGTCACCGACGTCGACCTCGTACAGGCGCAACTGCGCATCGCCGCCGGTGAGACACTCGCCGACCTCGGACTCGCCCAGGAGAACATCACCCTGCGCGGCGCCGCGCTGCAGTGCCGCATCACCACCGAGGACCCGGCCAACGGCTTCCGCCCCGACACCGGGCAGATCAGCGCCTACCGCTCGCCCGGCGGCTCCGGCATCCGCCTGGACGGCGGCACCACCCACGCCGGTACGGAGATCAGCGCCCACTTCGACTCCATGCTGGTGAAACTGACCTGCCGGGGCCGGGACTTCACCACCGCCGTGGGCCGGGCCCGGCGCGCCGTGGCCGAGTTCCGCATCCGCGGCGTCTCCACCAACATCCCCTTCCTCCAGGCCGTGCTCGACGATCCGGAGTTCCAGGCCGGCCGGGTCACCACGTCGTTCATCGAGCAGCGCCCGCACCTGCTCACCGCACGCCACTCCGCCGACCGCGGCACGAAGCTGCTGACCTACCTCGCCGACGTCACGGTCAACAAGCCGCACGGCGAGCGGCCCGAACTGATCGACCCCACGACCAAGCTGCCCCGGCCGGCCGCGGCCGAGCCGGCGCCCGGATCCCGGCAACTGCTCGCGGAACTCGGCCCCGAGGGATTCGCGAGCCGGCTGCGCGCCGCACCCACCGTCGGCGTCACCGACACCACCTTCCGCGACGCCCACCAGTCGCTGCTCGCCACCCGGGTCCGCACCAAGGACCTGCTCGCCGTCGCCCCCGTGGTGGCGCGCACCCTGCCCGAACTGCTCTCCCTGGAGTGCTGGGGCGGCGCCACCTACGACGTCGCCCTGCGCTTCCTCGCCGAGGACCCCTGGGAACGCCTGGCGGCCCTGCGCGAAGCCGTACCGAACATCTGCCTTCAGATGCTGCTGCGCGGCCGCAACACCGTGGGCTACACGCCGTACCCGACCGAGGTGACCGACGCCTTCGTCCAGGAGGCGGCGGCCACCGGCATCGACATCTTCCGCATCTTCGACGCGCTGAACGACGTCGCCCAGATGCGGCCCGCCATCGACGCCGTACGGGAGACCGGGACGGCCGTCGCGGAGGTTGCCCTGTGCTACACCTCCGACCTGTCCGACCCGTCCGAGCGGCTCTACACCCTGGACTACTACCTGCGCCTGGCCGAGCAGATCGTGGCCGCGGGCGCGCACGTCCTGGCCGTCAAGGACATGGCAGGCCTGCTGAGGGCACCCGCGGCGGCGACCCTGGTGTCCGCCCTGCGCCGGGAGTTCGACCTGCCGGTCCACCTGCACACCCACGACACCTCCGGCGGGCAGCTCGCCACCTATCTCGCCGCCATTCGGGCCGGAGCGGACGCCGTCGACGGCGCGGTGGCGTCCATGGCGGGCACCACCTCGCAGCCCAGTCTGTCGGCGATCGTCGCGGCGACCGACCACTCGGACCGGCCCACCGGCCTCGACCTCCAGGCCGTCGGCGACCTGGAGCCGTACTGGGAGAGCGTCCGCAAGGTCTACGCCCCCTTCGAAGCGGGCCTGGCCTCACCCACCGGCCGCGTCTACCACCACGAGATCCCCGGCGGGCAGCTCTCCAACCTGCGCACCCAGGCCATCGCCCTCGGACTGGGAGACCGCTTCGAGGACATCGAGGCGATGTACGCCGCCGCCGACCGGATCCTCGGCCGCCTCGTCAAGGTGACCCCCTCGTCGAAGGTGGTCGGCGACCTGGCCCTGCACCTGGTGGGCGCCGGAGTGTCCCCGCGGGACTTCGAGCAGGACCCGGACCGGTTCGACATCCCCGACTCCGTCATCGGCTTCCTGCGCGGCGAACTCGGCACCCCGCCCGGCGGCTGGCCCGAGCCGTTCCGGACCAAGGCACTGCGCGGCCGCGCCGAGGCCAAGCCGGTGCAGGAACTGACCGCGGACGACCGCGCCGGGCTGGCGAAGGACCGCCGGGCCACCCTCAACCGCCTGCTGTTCCCCGGCCCGGCCCGCGAGTTCGAGACGCACCGGCAGACCTTCGGCGACACCAGCGTCCTGGACAGCAAGGCCTTCTTCTACGGACTGCGCCCCGACAAGGAGTACACCGTCGACCTCGACCCCGGGGTGCGGCTGCTCATCGAACTCCAGGCCGTGGGCGACGCCGACGAGCGCGGCATGCGCACCGTGATGTCCACCCTGAACGGTCAGATGCGGCCGATCCAGGTCCGCGACCGGGCCGCCGCCTCCGACGTCCCGGTCACCGAGAAGGCCGACCGGAACGATCCCGGGCATGTCGCGGCGCCGTTCGCCGGAGTGGTGACCCTCGCGGTCGCCGAGGGCGACGAGGTGGCGGCCGGTGCCACGGTGGCCACCATCGAGGCGATGAAGATGGAGGCCGCGATCACCGCTCCGAAGTCCGGCACGGTGAGCCGGCTGGCCATCAACCGCATCCAGCAGGTGGAGGGCGGCGACCTCCTCGTGGAACTCGCCTGAGCCGACCGCCGACCGCCGACCGCCGACCGCCGACCGCCGACCGCCGACCGCCGGTCGTCCCCGTTCCGGTCCCCGCTCCCCGCCGCCGGTGCTCAGCCGAGGAACTCGTCCAGCAGCGGCAGGAGCAGGGACGTCCGCCGCATCAGCGTCATGTGCGTGGTGGCGGGCAGCACGGCCAGCCGCGACCGCGGAATCAGCCGCTGCATCTCGGCGGCGTGCTCGACCCGTACGAAGTCGGTGTCGCCGATGACCAGCAGGGTGGGAGCGGCCGGCCCGCGCAGGTCGTCGGCGGTCCAGGGCAGCGGGGCGTGCGCCGACGCGGAGCACTTGGCGAGGAGATTCTCGAAGCGCTCGGGATAC
Organism: Streptomyces hirsutus; assembly: GCF_001418415.1. Lineage (GTDB taxonomy): Bacteria > Actinomycetota > Actinomycetes > Streptomycetales > Streptomycetaceae > Streptomyces > Streptomyces hirsutus. The sequence goes on along the minus strand of NZ_LIQT01000220.1, from coordinate 9,344 downwards.
GGCGCGCTCGCCGCGTACGCGTCGGCCATCTCCCGGAAGTCCGCCTCGCCGGGCAGCCGCGGTGAGCTGTAGTCGGGGGTGCGGACCTCCTCATGGACGCCGTCCTGCGTGTACGGGGCGGCGGCGAGCACGAGCCGCCCCACCCGCCCGGGATGCCTGACCCCGATCTCGAGGGCGATCAGCCCGCCGAGGCTGTACCCGAGGAGATCGGCCTCTTCGACACCGATCGCGTCGAGCAGTGCCACCACGTCGGAAGCCAGATCCGGCACCCTCATGGCGCGGTCGACGTCGGCGGTGTGCCCGTGTCCCTGCAGTTCGGGAGCGACCACCGGCCGGTCGGCGGCCAGGGCGGGCAGCACGGCACCGAAGGACAGCCCGACCGTGAGGACCCCGCCGTGCAGCAGCACCAGCGGGCGCCGGGGCGCGTGGTCGACGCCGTGGACCTCGTAGTACATCTCGAGACCGTTGACCTCGGCGTAGGCGGAACCGTTTTGCACGGTCGTCACCTCCGTCCCGGGAACGTTGTCGTCGTACACCAGGGGGACCGGCCCGGCCTCCGGAAGTCATCGGCGACCGATGACTTCGTCCCGGACCGGGAGTCTCCCTCACGAACCGAGAGCACGCCGGCCACACCCGAGCCGTACGCCCCGTGACAGGAGACCTGCCCGCATGAACCATCCCGAACCCATGAACCATCCCGAACCCACGACAGGCCGCCGTGTCCGCGGGACGGCCCTCTGGTCCTCGGTCCACGCGGAACGCGCTGCGCTGGCGGCCGATCTCGCCGGACTGGCCGACGAGCGGTGGGTGACGCCGTCACTGTGCACCGGCCTGAACGTGCGCGAGGTGCTGGCGCACCTCACCGCGGGCGCGAGCCTGAACGGGCCGCGCTGGCTGGCCGGGGTGATCCGCTGCCGGTTCGACTTCGACCAGCAGGTGGCCATGCGGCTGGCCGAGCAGATGGGCGCGACCCCGGCCGAGACCCTCGACCGGTTCCGGCGCGCCGTCCCGAGCACGACCAAGCCCCCTTTGCCCGTCATCGCCATGCTGGGCGAGACGATCGTGCACGGAGAGGACATCCGGCGCCCGCTGGGCATCCGTCGCGACCATCCGGCCGACGTCGTCACACGGGTCGCCGAGTACTACCGGAGCACGGACCAGGTCGTCGTGGCCAAGGGCCGGATCGGCGGCCTGCGGCTCGTCGCCGACGACGGTCCCTTCACCACCGGTTCCGGACCCCTGGTGTCCGGCCCGACCGTGGCCCTGGTGATGGCCATGACGGGACGCGCGGTGTACTGCGACGACCTCACGGGCCCCGGCGTGGAACTGCTCCGCCGCCGCTGCGGCCCGGAACGGGGCAGTCGCTGAAGTGCTTCGTCGAGCATGCCTGTCGTGTCCATGATCAGGACGGTAGGCGCGGTGCCACGGCGACGTAACAGGCCGAAGACCTGCGTCCGGAACCGGACGACCGCGTCCCTGGTACCGGTGGTACCAGTCCCGCCCCTGCGCGTGGTCGACGGGGCCAGGGCGGAACGTGAGGCCACAGCAGGCCCGCGGGGCGTTCAGCCGGCCGGTGCCGCGGCCCGGCTGCGCACCGGGTGCTTGCTCAGGACCGAGACCCGGTTGAAGGCGTTCATGGTGATCGCCACCCAGATCACGGCGGAGATCTCGTCCTCCGACAGTACGGAGCGGGCGATGCCGTAGGCGGAGGTCTGCGCGTCCGCGTCCGCAGGAAGCGTGGTCGCCTCGGCCAGCGCCAGCGCGGCACGCTCGCGAGGATCGAACAGTTCGGTGTCGCGCCAGGCGGGCAGCACACCCAGACGCTGCGTGGTCTCACCGGCGCGCAACGCCCTCGACGTGTGCAGGCTGAGGCAGAACGCGCACGCGTTGAGCTGGGAGACCCGGATGTTGACCAGCTCGACGAGGATGCGGTCCAGCCCGGCGTCGGCCGCGACCTTGCGCACCGCCTCGGCCGTGGCCGACAGAGCGCGATAGGCGTCCGGGCTCTGCTGATCGACGAAGACCCGCCTGTCGGTGGTCTCCGCTGCCTGCTCGGTCACATGAACTCCCTCGACGCGCGGTATCCGACCTCCTGTCTTATCATCCATGAATCATTTTTGATGAACGCACGTTCCATGGCCGGCCGGACGAGGTCGCGAGCCGTCACGGACGGGGCGGCGGCGGGAGAGGACCGGGCCCCTCACCCTGGGCCGCCGACGTACCCATCGCCGTGAGCTGCAGCCGCAGAGCCAGCCGCACGCGGGGAGAGGAAAGGTCCACCGGAGCCACCTCGTCGAGCTTGCGCAGCCGGTACCGCAGCGTGTTGGGGTGGATCCGCAGCAGCCGCGCGGCGCTCTGCGGGTCACCGAAGTGGTCCAGCCAGGCCGCGAGCGTCGCGCGGTACGGCGTGCCGTGCTCCTCGTCGTGCGCGCGCAGCACGGCGAGCGGGCCGCCGAGCAGGCCCGTGTCGATCCCGACGGCCGCCGTGGCACGCTCCACGACGACGGCGTCCCAGGCGTCCTCCATCAGGAGGATCCCCTTCGTACCGTGGAGCGGGAGCCGGCCCGCGGTGACCAGCCGGTGGAGCTCCCCGGCCTCCGCGGTGGAACGGGGCAACCGGTCGGGGGAGTGGGCAGGGCCCCCCGCGACGGCGTACAGGCCCGCATCGCGCGCGTGGACCTCACCGAGTACATGGCGGAGCCAGTCGAGGGTGCCCGCACCGGCGTCGGCCATAGCGCCGGCCGTGACCGGCCGTCTGCCGCGGGGCCGCTCGGTGACCAGGCCGAACAGCAGCCCGTCGAGGTCGGTCAGCAAGGGCTCGTGCCAGCCGAAGCGGCGCGCCACGGATTCCCACAGATCCAGCTGCCTGCGTACGTCGTCGGTTCCGTAGGGCGACCCGAAGGCGACCACCCGCCAGGGACCCGCCGGCAGCGCAGGCGCCGCGTCCGGTCCGGGAAGCGTGCCCGGACCCGGTGCGGCTCCCTCGCGCAGGGTCGCCCGCAGCCGGCCGGTCGACACCCGCCGGGCGATACCCGCCTCGGCGCGCAGCCGCAGCAGATGCAGGGCGAGGACCGAGGCCACGTCGCGGAGCTCCCGGATGCGCTCCTCCGGGACCGGAGGGCTGACCACCGCCCAGATCGAGCCGAGCCACTCGCCGCCGGCCCGCACCGGGATGATCAGCCGGGGCAGCGTGCCGTCGGGGCCCGCCGGGGTCCAGATGGGGTCGCTGGAGCGGGCGAGCCTGCGGAAGACACCGCCGGCCCGGAAATGGGTGAGGGTCTCCGGCGGGACGCGTCGTCCCACGATGGTGGAGACCCTCGCCGGATCGGTCGTGTCCTGCCGCGCGGAGTACGCGAGCACCCTGGACTGCGCGTCCTCCACCGTCACGGGCGCGTCGATGATCTCGGCCGCCGCGTCGGCCAGCGCGAACAGGTCGACGTGCGGTCCGGGCGTACCGAGGCGACTGGTGTCGGGCGCGGCGGCCCGGTCGATGACACCTCGCAGCAACCAGACGACATGCGCCCATGAGGTGTGCGGCTGCAGTTCGACCAGCGCGGGGCCCGCCAGTTCGCGGGTGGCGCGGGCCACCTGGGGATCGCCGGCGAAGGGGCTCCTGAGGACGACGCCCCCGGCCGCCGCCCGTGCGGCCCGCTCCAGCAGGGCAAGGGCCTCCGCCCGGTCGGTCACGCCCACCCCCAGGACGAGTTCCCCCGGCTGTCCTCCGGCGTCGCCGGGCTCGGCCAGGGCGATGTCGTGCACCTCGGCGTCCCCGGCCGCCACGACCGTGCGGAGGAACCCGGCGCCCAGGGAGTCCACGAGATCGGTGACCGTGATCATCGCTGGCACCCCGCGGGGGGAGAGGAACGGCTCATGCGCAAGGTCATGCCCCCATTGTGACTCCGGTGCACAGTGCTCGGCACATCATCGATCCGGCTGCCATTGGCCGCACAGCACAAAGACAACCGGGCGGACCGGGCTCACCATCAAGACATCACCGCTTTGGAAAAGAGGTTTCGCATGGTCCGCCCGTCTTCGCCCGCGTACTCCGGCCCCCGCTCCGTCGCCATCGTCGGCGCCGGCATGGTCGGACTGTCCACCGCCTGGTTCCTGCAGGAACGAGGAGTCGACGTCACCGTGTACGACCGTGCGGGGGTGGCCGCCGGGTCGTCCTGGGGCAACGCCGGATGGCTCACCCCCGGACTGGCGACACCGTTGCCCGAGCCCGCGGTGCTCAGCTACGGCCTCCGGGCGGTCCTCAGCCCGTCCTCCCCGGTCTACGTCCCGCCCAGCGCGAACCCCGGCCTGCTCAGGTTCCTGGCAGGATTCGCCCGCAACAGCACCGCGACACGGTGGCTGCGCGCGATGCGCGCGCTCGTCCCCATCAACGGCCTGTCGCTGTCCTCCTTCGACCTGCTGGCCGAAGGAGGCGTGGAGGCGCGCACCCTCGACGCCAAGTCCTTCCTCGCGGCCTACCGCACAGCAGGGGAGCGCCGGGTCCTGCTGGAGGAACTCGAACAGATCCACGCCGCGGGCCAGAGCATGGAGTTCGACGTCCTCGACGGAGACGAGGCCCGGGGGGTCGAGCCGTCCCTCTCGGACGAGATCGGCGCGGCGATCCGGCTGCACGGTCAGCGCTACATCGACCCGGGACACTTCACGCACTCCCTGGCCGACGCGGTCCGTGCCCGGGGCGGGGAGATCCGGGAGAAGACCGAGGTCACCGATGTGCGGGACGCGGCCACCGGCGTCACCGTCCTGACCGGTGACGGCCAGAACCGACGCTTCGACGCGGTGGTCCTGGCCACCGGAGCCTGGCTCGGCCGGCACGCAAGGAAGTTCGGCGTCCGCTCCCTCGTGCAGGCCGGCCGGGGATACAGCTTCAGCGTCCCGGTCGAGCACGTGCCCTCCGGCCCGGTCTACTTCCCCGGACAGCGCGTCGCCTGCACGCCGCTCGGCGACCGGCTGCGCGTCGCCGGAATGATGGAGTTCCGCAAGCCGGAAGCGCCCCTGGACGCCCGCCGGATCAACGCCATCGCCGAGGCGGCCCGCCCGCTGCTGCGCGGGGCCGACCTGGACGCCCGCAAGGACGAGTGGGTCGGCTCACGCCCGTGCACGACCGACGGACTTCCCCTGATCGGCCGCACCCGCTCACCCCGGGTCTTCGCCGCGGGCGGACACGGCATGTGGGGCATCACCCTCGGCCCGGCCACCGGACTGCTGCTCGCCGAGACGATGGTCACCGGCGAACGCCCCGCGCAGCTCGCGCCGTTCGACCCGCTGCGCTGACCGGACGTCGACGGCGGGGCCGGCATCCCGGCCCCGCCGTCCACGGCCGGTGAATCCGCTAGTTGGGCGGGGTCGGCATGTCGGGGGTCCGGTACATGGCCTGTACGTCGAGCTCCAGTTGGACCGTGGGGCCGACCACGGCGATGCCGCGGGCGAGCATCGAACGGTAGTCGAGGGTGAAGTCCTGGCGGTGCAGTTCGGCCTTCGCGAGCGCGGCGCAGCGCAGTTCCTGCTCGTAGCCGCCGTTCACGGTGCCGAGGTACTCGGTGTCGAGTCCCACGGAGCGGCTGGTGCCGTGCAGGGTGAGGGTGCCGTGCAGGGTCCACTTGGAGCCGCCGCGGTAGGCGAACCTGGTGCTGGTGAAGTCGATGTACGGGTAGTGCTCGACGTCGAGGAAGTCCCCGGACCGCAGGTGGTTGTCACGCGTCTGGTTGCCCGTGGTGAGGCTGGACGCGTCGATGCGCACCTGGACCTGGGAGTCGGCCATGTTCTGCGCGACGCGGATGCCGCCCTCGAACCGCGTGAAGCGGCCGTGCACATGGGCCATGCCCACGTGCTTGGCGATGAACCGGATCGCGGTGTGCGGCGGGTCGAACAGCCAGGTGCCGGACGGCGGCAGCTCCAGCTGACGTCCGGGCTCCAGCGCGATGCGCTGTGGAGGGAGCACCACGCCGGCGGTTATCTCGACGCTCTTGCGGGCGATGCGGTGCCGCACGCCCCGCTGCGCCAGCCATCGCCCGCAGGTAGCGGTAGTCGTGGCCCTTGTCGGTGTGGAGCTTGCCGGGGAGGGCCCGCGACGGGAGCACAGGCGGATCCAGCGCGAACCGGCCCGACGTGGGCATCCGGTCGCAGCCTCCACGGTCCGGGGATCCTCCACACGGCCGGCACCGACCCGGCCCCGCGCCGTACCGGCCCGACCTGGAGGGAGTTCCTCGCCGGCCGGGCCGAAGGCGTCACTGTCGTCGGCTTCTTCCACCTCGACACCGTCCTCGGCCGCCGACTCCTGCGGACCCGCTTCCTCGGCGGCGTCATCAACGAGTACCGCTACACGGCCTGACCTGCAGCGACGGCTTTCCGAGCCCCGCAGGTCGCAGGCACGTGCCCCTGAAAGCGGTCAAGGATCGCCAGCCGTACCGGATGCGCCAACGCCCGCATGGCTTGCGGATCGGTGAACTCGGTATCGACCAGGCGATCACCGGAGGCCAACGATGTGCGCGCCTCCTCCCGCATCGATGGCGTCAAGTGGCGGCCACGCATGTCCATGTGAAGCAGGTGCGATCGGACGACCGCGATTCCCTTGACGGGAACCTGTCAATGACTCGACAATCGCTCCCACTTCACCACGACTTGGAGGACCGTTGACTCACGGCCCATCTCGCCGCGCGACACTGCTGGCGGCAGCCGCCGGTGCGCTCGCGCTGCCCGCCATATGTTCCGGACCCGCGCGTGCCGCCACCCCCCTCCCGCCGGGAAGCCGTGAACTTCCCCTCGTCACGCACTCCCGCCATCCCGGCGCCGTCCATGGCCCCGAAGCGGCGCGCAGCGCCCATGCCGAGCCGTTGAACGCCACCGTCGACTGTGCCCTGGGCCGAGGAGGGCGGCGCTGATGGCCACGTTCGTCACCCGCTCCCAATGGGGCGCCAGGGCGCCCCAGAGCGTCAGCGACAACATCACCCCGGCACAGGGCGGCGTGGTCGTCCATCACGTCGATGCGGTGAAAGTGGCCAAGGCCAGCCACGCCGACTGCGCCGCCCAGGTGCGGGGCATCCAGAACTTCCACATGGACTCCAACGGCTGGTCGGACATCGCCTACAGCCACCTCGCCTGCGTTCACGGCTACCTCTTTCAGGGCCGCGGTGAGCACGTCCGCACCGCCGCCCAGGGCACCACGCAGGGCAACGACGACTGGTACGCGGTCTGCGCGCTGACCGGCGGCTCCAGCGGCAACTACGACACCATCACCGCCGGGCTCATCGACGCCGTCCGCTACGGGATCAACCGCCTGCGGGTGTCGGGCGGCGCCGCGCAGGCCATCACCGGCCACCGGGACCACCACGCGACCGCCTGCCCGGGCAACCTGTACTCCCGGGTGCTCAGCGGCGAGGTCAACCCCGGTGGCGGACCCTTGCCCTACCCCGGAGTCAGTTTCCGCCGGCCGCCGACCTTCGAGCACGCCAGCGTGGCGACCTGGCAGTACCGGATGAACAGCGCGCACGGCTACTCCCTCGCCGTGGACGGCCAGTACGGACCGGGATCCGACTCCGCCTGCCGCAGCTTCCAGTCGAGCAAGGGCCTGAGCGTGGACGGCATCGTCGGGCCGGCCACCTGGGGTGCCACGTTCGCCTAGAGCCGGCCGGGGGCCCACCGCCTTCCCACGACTACGCCCGTAGCCGATGAACTCCACAGGGGACACATCACATGCGTTTGCCTCGCGTACTCACCACCCTGGCGGCGGGCCTCGGTCTGCTCTTCGGCGCGGTCACCGCGCCGCCCGCCCACGCCGACGACGGCGCGGCGGCGCCGGCCCAGTGGCGCAGCTACTGGGTGGACGCGTTCAACCCGGGCATCTCCACACCCGCGCAGGTAGCGGCCCTGGTCAAAGACGCGTTGGACGTCAACGCCAACGCTCTGATCGTTCAGACGGCCCGGCGTTACGACTGCTTCTGCAACAACGCCCTGTACCCGCGCACCGACGCCGCGATCGCCCCGGAGCCCTACGATCCGCTGGAGGAAATGGTCCGGCAGGGGCACGCGGCCGGACTGCAGGTGCACGCCTGGGTCAACGTCAACACCATGTGGAACAGCACCACCCCGCCCCGCTCCCCGGACCACGTCTTCAACCGGCACGGCCCGGGCGCCACCGGCGCCGACCGCTGGCTCAACAAGAAGGCCGACGGCCAGGAACTGGTGGGCGCCAACTCCTATGTCGACCCCGGCCATCCGGCGGCCGTCGACTACATCGTCCGCGGCATCCAGAGCATTGTCCGCAACTACGACGTGGACGGCATCAACCTCGACTATGTCCGCTACCCGGACGGCAGCTCCACCACCACCCACAGCGACTGGGGTTACAACGATGTGTCCGTCGCCCGCTTCCAACGGGCGACGGGCCGTACGGACATCCCCCTCCCCTCCGACACGGCCTGGAGTGACTGGCGGCGCAGCCAGGTCACCCATCTGGTGCGCAAGATCTATCTCCGTATCTGGGAGGTCGACCCGCAGATCCGCTTGTCGATGGACGCCGTCACCTACGGGCACGGGCCGCAGGCGGTGGGCGGCTGGCAGGCCACGCGTACGTACGCCGAGGTCCTGCAGGACTGGGCGGGATGGCTGGACGAGGGGATCATGGACACCGCCGTGACCATGAACTACAAGCGCAACTGGAACCCGGACCAGGCACTCATGTTCTCCGAGTGGTCCGAGTTCCTGGCCGACCACCAGGGCGAGCGGCAGGCGGTCAACGGACCCGCGCTGTACTTGAACGGCGTCGCGGACTCGCTCAGCCAGGTCAGGGAGGCGCTGCGGCCCAGCGAGGCGGGCAATACCGCGGCCGGCTGGAGCGGCTACTCGTACGCCGGTCCCAGCAAGGATGTGGCGGCCAACGGCTTGGCGGCCGAGCGGGCCGAGCTGGTGCAGGCGTTGACGCAGGGTGAGGACGCGCCGTTCAAGGACGAGGCGGCGGTGCCCGGCATGCCGTGGAAGGCGGCGCCCCGGGACGGGCATGTCACGGGCAGGCTCGTGTTCCGGGGCGGCGGCCCGCTGGACCAGGTGCCGGTGACGCTCGCCCCGCTCACCGGCGGCGGTGAAAAGACCGTCCGGCTCAGCGACGGCTCGGGTTGGTTCGGCTTCGCCCATGTGGAACCGGGTGTGTATGTGCTCACCCTGCCCCTGCCGGAGGGTGTGGTCGGAGCTCCGGCGACCGTGGTGAGGGTGAGGAAGGGCGGTATCGCGAAAGCGGTGTTCCCGCCGTTTCTCACCGTACCGTGACGAAGCGCTCCCGGTTCCCGGGAGCAGTCGGCCGGCCGGCCGGTCTCGCGCGGCCGGCCGGCCGGGGGTCG
>NZ_LIQT01000022.1 GCF_001418415.1 Streptomyces hirsutus | reverse complement strand
GGGTAGGGGCGCTGCCTAGGGGCGGGACATGACCGCGCCCCACGCCCTCTCCACCCTCCTGTCCCCCCTGCTCGACCTCGGTGGCCGTACCGCCCTCGTCACCGGCGCCGCCGGCGGCATCGGCCGCGCCTGCGCGCTGCGGCTCGCGGCCGCCGGCGCCGAGGTGAGAGCCGTCGACCGGGACGCCTCAGGCTTGGAGACGCTGGCCGAGCAGGCCCGGGACCTCAACGGCGGCATCGAGCCGCATGTGCTCGACCTCATGGACCTGGACGCCGCCGAACTCGCCGCCGCGGGCACGGACGTACTGGTCAACAACGCCGGGCTGCAACTGGTCCGCCCGATCGAGGACTTCCCGCCGACCGTCTTCCACACGGTGCTCACCGTGATGCTCGAGGCACCGTTCCGGCTCATCCGCGGCGCCCTGCCCCACATGTACGGACAGGGGTGGGGCCGCATCGTCAATGTGTCCTCGGTCCATGGGCTGCGCGCCTCGGCCTACAAGTCCGCCTATGTGTCCGCCAAACATGGTCTCGAGGGACTGTCCAAGACCGCTGCTCTCGAAGGCGCACCCCACGGCGTCACCTCGAACTGTGTGAACCCCGCCTATGTACGCACGCCCCTGGTCGAGAAGCAGATCGCCGACCAGGCACAGGCGCACGGCATCCCCGAGGAGGAGGTCGTGTCCACCGTCATGCTGCAGGACAGCGCGGTCAAGCGGCTCATCGAACCGGAGGAGGTCGCCGAGGCGGTGGCGTACCTGTGCGCCCCGCAGGCGTCCTTCGTCACCGGAACGTCGTTCGTGCTGGACGGTGGCTGGACCGCGCACTGAGCCACGACCGACCGGTGACGAGAGTGAGACGGAGAGCCGGAGCCGGCCGTGGCGCCACCGCCGCCCCCTCGCCCAGGAACCCACGCCGGATGTCACCCGGTGCCCGCTCGGCCATGCTGTCCACAGGCCCACGGCCCCTCCCCGCCCACCGGGTTGTCCACAGGTCTGACGGGGCGGTCGTGGGATGAGGAATCCCGTGACCATGTCCCGCGATCACCTGCAGCCCGCCGAGCGTCCGGCCCCGGTGCCGCAGTGCCGGACCGGGCGCGCCCCGACGACCGTCCCGCACACGAGCCGCACGACCGTCCCGCACCGGGCGGTGCCGAGACGCCGTTCCTGGAACTCCTGGCCCGAGGGGCGTCCGCCGAGGCCTACGAGCAGCCGGTGCTCCTGGCCCGTGCCGAGGGACTGCCCACCGAGCGGATCGCCGCCCTCGAACAGGCCCCGAGGATCGCCCTCCGCGTCCGCTCCGACCTGGAGGGACGGCGCCGCCGGGAGGCCGAGCTGTCCGCGCTCTTCGAGACCGCCCACGACCTCGCCGGACTGCGCGACCTGGACGCCGTGCTCCAGGCGATCGTGCAGCGCGCCCGCTCACTGCTCGGTACCGACGTCGCCTACCTCGGTCTGAACGACCTGCGTCGTGGCCGGCGCCTTGGCAGGAGCCTCGGCCGACCCCTGGGCCGTCCCTCCCGGGGTGATCTCGTTCAGGTCCCGGTGGCGGGTCTCCTTAGCAACTGCCCCGCCGGGGCACCCGTCTGTGGCCAGGAGGCCCAGAATCCGCGCCGCCACGCGTCCCCGTGCTCGGACACCAGCAGCACGGCCCCTCCCCACTCGCCGCCCAGTGCGAAGCCCTGGACCAGTCGGAGCACGGTGAGCAGCACGGGCGCGACGCTGCCGATCGTCGCGTGCGTGGGCAGCAACCCGATCGCGCAGGTCGCCCCACCCATCAGCAGCAGGCTCAGCACCAGCAGCTTCTTGCGCCCCAGCCGGTCCCCGTAGTGCCCGAAGACCAGCGCACCCAGCGGCCGGGCGGCGAACCCGACCGCGTACGTCAGAAACGACAGCAGCGTGCCGACGAGCGGGTCGGAGTCCGGGAAGCAGGCGTGCCCCAGTGCACGGGCAAGGATCACCGTCTGCTGCTTGCCCGTGCCGACGTCCCGGGGCGGCGAGCAGCTCCCGCTGACCTGACGATACTGGTGCATGACGGAGACCGCGCTCGACGTGAGGGTGCGAGCCCTTAGTGCCGTGGCCGCACAGGTTCACCGGGTTGCCGGTTGGGGATATTGCTCCGGGCTGCCCGGTGGTCTCGGCGAAACCGAAAATCGCTTGATCGAATCGGGGGGCCTGCTTAGCGTGCGCAGGATGGATACGAAGCCTGCCATCCGGCGTTATCAGGCGTCCGACGAAGCCGTGGTAGTGGATCTGTGGTCGCGTGCCTCGAAGCTGGCACATCCGTTCATCGAAGGCGAGGGCGAAGGGGAACGGGCTCGCAAGCTTCGGGAGATCTACCTCCGCGAGGCCGAGAACTGGATCGCGGAGGATGCCGGAGACGTCATCGCCTTGCTGGGCCTGCTCGGGAATGAGATCGGCGGCTTGTTCGTCGACCCCCGGGCGCAGGGGCGGGGCGTTGGGCGAGCGCTGGTGGAGCATGCCGCGACGCTGCGCGGCGAGCTGAGGCTTGGGGTGTTCGAGGCCAACGCCAGGGCCCGGGGCTTCTACGAACTCATGGGCTTTGAGGAGCGGGAACACCAGCTGGATGAGGAGAGCGGCCACCCGGTGATCATCATGGTCCGTCCAGCACGCTGACCGTCTCACCCGGCGCTGTGCCGCACCGGTCAGGCAACCGTCAGCAGGGGCGTCCGCCCCGGCGGATGCCCTTCTCACTGCGGATGCGGGCGCGTTCACCGCGTTGGGCGGCCAGCACGTCGAGGTGGCGGGCGTGGGCTTTGCGCCGGCGCATGTACCGGTGGATTTCGCGGGTCTGGACGGTGTGGTTGGGGTGGTTCGAGTTGGTCGGGGCGGTCGAGCTTGGCGTCGCGGTCAGGGTCGGTGGACTCCTTCCACGTCTTGGTGCGCCGGAGGGGGATCCCGCGGCGGGCGAGCAGTGAGCGCAGGGCCTCGCGGCCGGTGCGGATCACGCGTCCGTGGACGCGGCGCAGACAGACAGCGAGCTTGCGGAGCGACCAGCGAGTGAAGGGCTGGCCGAGTTTGCGCGGGCGGGTGGTGGCCGTCTGGATGACGAAGTCCTCGTCGTCAGGGCTGAGTAGGCGGGGACGGCCTCCCGCCCACTGAGGGTCCAGGCAGGCCAGGCCGATCTCGTTGAACCGGTGGATGGCATCCCTGACCGTGTCCTCGTCGGCCTGCACCAGCTTCGCGATCACCGGTACGCGGTTCCCGCCGGTCGACGCCGGCAATATCATCACCCGCCCATGGCGCACCGAACTCGTGCTGCCCCGGCGCACGATCCGCTGTAACTGCTGACTCTCCTGGGAGGTCAGCCTCCGGACCCTGACCGGTTCTGCCATTCCCGCCTCCTGGCTTCGATGTCCGCAGACGTCCAAGCGCGCCACACGCCAGGAAGCCAGGAGAAGCAACCCGGTGAACCTATGCGGTCACCGCATGAGACGGCGAGCTGAGCGTTGCGGCCGGTGAGCGAGTTGATCTCTGTTTGGCGACGGTGCGGATGTCGTTGCAGAGCGGGTGCATAGGATCGCCGGCATGGCACTGCGACCTGTTCAGGTGAACATCAAGGCTCTTGATGGCTTGGCGGTCGGCCGGTTCTGGGCGGAGGCACTCGGCTGGAGTGTTTTCAGACCCGGCGTGACCACCTACGTCGGACCCGTCGGCGGCTTCGTTTGGCCGGACCCGGTCGCCGTCTGCATCGACGTCGTTCCCGTCCCGGAATCCAAGACAGCAACAAAGAACCGTGTGCACCTCGATCTCGCCACCACCTCTGCGGCCCATCAGGCGGAGTTGGTCGCGCGCCTCCAGGCTCTTGGTGCGACGCCCGCCCACGTGGGCCAGGGCGACGTGCCGTGGACGGTCCTCGCCGACCCGGAGGGCAACGAGTTCTGTGTGCTGGAGCCTCGGGAGATCTACCGGGGCACCGGGCCGATTGCCGCGGTGGTGGTCGACTGCGCGGATCCGCGGGCCATGGCCCGGTTCTGGGACGAGGCGATGGACTGGACCCTGCACGAGGTGACCGACGATCATGCGGTGTTGCGCTCCGCCAAGGGTGTCGGCCCGTATCTCGAGTTCCTCCGCACGCCCGATGTGAAGACCGTGCCGGACCGCGTCCATCTCGACCTGCTGCCGTACCCCGGTGACGACAAAGCAGCGGAGGTGGTCCGGTTGCGGGCCCTCGGCGCCACCGACCTCGACCTCGGCCAGGGCGATGTCGCGTGGACGTGCCTGGCAGACCCGGAGGGCCACGAGTTCTGCGTCCTCGCCCCGTCCTGACGCGGAGCCTCACCACAGAGGACACGGTGTCCGTACCGCCGGCCGGCAGCGGGATGCTGCCGGGGTGTAATTCACCGCATGTGCGAACGGGCTGTTCGATACGTTTTACCGATGCGGAAGCTCGTGGAGATCGAAGACCTGTCGGGACTGGTCCGTGACGGACTGGGACCGGGCTGCCGTGCGGTCGCGGTGGAGCGGTTGCGCGGGGGCAGTAAGAAGGGGGTGTACCGGGTCCGAGTCGACGGGACTCCGGTGACGAGTGTGATCGTCTACAGCTGGGCCGAGGAGGAGAACTTCTGGCCGGGCCAGAAGGGGATCGATGCCAGGGATGCGTTCGCACCCGCCTCAGGGCTGACCCCGTTCCTTGTCGCCCGGCAACAACTGGACGGCTTGGGCGTAAGGGTTCCGCAGCTTCTCCTGGCGGACGACAGCCGGCACCGTCACCCGGCAGACGTGGCCGTTGTCGAGGACATCTCCGCCGACACCCTCGAGGCACTCCTCGAGAGCGATCCCGCCCGCGCAACCGCGGCCCTGGCCGACCTGGCCGCGATGGTGGACCTCATGCACGGACACCTTGCCCCGCGGTACGGCCGGACGGATCTGCTGGAACAGGGCGGCACCGCAAGCGGAGTCTCCTGCGAGCAACTGGTTCTCGACCGGGCCCTGCGCGATCTCGAAGAGGCCTCGGGCAGGGAGCGCAGGATCGCCGCAGTGGAAGGTCACCTGCGTGACCGTCTGCACGGCCTCGCCGCGCTGGTGGTCTCCCGTGCCGAATACGGGCTGATCCACGGGGAACTGGGTCCCGACCACGTCCTGGTCGACGCCGATGGTCACGCGGTGCTGATCGACATCGAGGGCCTCATGCACTTCGACATCGAATGGGAGCACGTCTTCCTCCGGCTCCGCTTCGGCAAGCACTACCCCGTCCTGTCCCGGCCCGGTCTCGACCCACAGCGGCTGGACCTCTACACGCTCGCGATGCACCTGTCCCTGATCGCCGGCCCGTTGCGCCTGCTCGACGGCGACTATCCCGACCGGGCCTCCATGCTCGGGATCGCCGAGCACAACCTGCAGGAGACCCTGGCACTCCTTCCGTAGCGGACGGGACCGGCCGCAACTTCCGGGCAGAAGGCCGTGGACGTGGCTTGATGGCGCACGGCAAGCCACGTCCACCACCCTTTTGGAAATGCTGTCTCTCAGGCCGGGACTGCCCCAGCGGCTCCCGCTTCGAGCCCGCAGGACCACGGAGGTGAGCGAGGCACTTGATCAAGCGTCAAAGGTCCGGGTGGGGTGAAGCTCCCTCATTGGTACTCGACTTGGTACTCGACGAACTTGGCCCCCGCACCCTTGTACTGCAGCCGGAGATCTTGTGAGGTTGCCCGGGAGTCGTCGTCGACCGGGCAGGACGCGGGACGTGACGGCTGAGCTGATGGCCGAGTGGCGCGACGAAGTCGCCCAACGCGTCGACTTCCCCGAACCGGAGCCGGAGGACGGTCGCCGCCCTGGCCTGCCACAAACCCGGCGAACGCTCCCGGCTGATCTACCGGCCCTGCCCGGACGCCCGGCCCGACGGACGCAAGAGCTTCTCCTGGAAGGACCACCGCGACCTCCTCCAGACCGCGCACCAACAGCTCGGCGGCCCGATCGTGTTGATCTGGGACCACCTCAACACCCACCTCACCGCCGGGATGCGCCGTTACCTCACCGATCGCGACTGGCTCACCGTGGTCCAGCTGCCGCCCTACGCAACCGACTTCAACCCGGTCGAGGGCATCTGGTCCGTGCTGCGGCGCACCACCGCGGCCAACCGGGCGTTCGCCGACTCCGACGAGCTGTTCACCGCTGTCCGGCGCGGTTTACGCCGGCTCCAGTACCGCCACGATGTCCTCGACGGCTGCCTCGTCGGCACCGGCCTCCGAAACCAGCCACCATGACGACATCACGTATTCAAGGTCAGTAGTGCTAGTACCCTACGGGCCATGAATCTTGGACCACTCGAACCAAAGGTAGTCGACCTTGTTGTCGCAGTTGTTTCCTTCTCCTTAGTCTTCGGCCTTTTTGTGAAGGTTGTCCTCCCGCGTATCCGCAAGACGCTGGAGGAGCGCGAGGACGCTATCGATGGAAATTTCGAGCGCGCCGAAGTCGCTCGGATCGAAGCTGAGCGCATCCACGAAGAGTACAAGAACGAGCTCGCCGAAGCCTACCGGGAATTCGCCCATATCCGGCAGGAAGCAAAGGAGCAGGGCGCCCAAATTATTGCAGCCGCCCGAGACGAGGGTGCTCGTCAGCGTGATGCCCTTATCGCAGCGGCGCATGCTCAACTTGAAGTTGACCGAACCTTGGCGGCCGCCGCGCTCAACGAGAGTGTGCGCCAGCTCGCAATCGAACTGGCGAACCGAATCGTTGGTGAGCCTCTCGATGAATTCGCTAACAACAGCGAGGTCATCGACCGGTATTTCGATGAGCTGGAGGCCGGCTCGTCAGTGAAGCGAGTGACGAGCTAAGCTCTTTGAAGGTCGATGACGCATTGCGCCAGTAGAGGCCCCCAGGTAGTCGTTTCGGTACGGGGGTCCTCTACCGTGCTCGCTAATGGGTAGCACTCTTCGCCACTTGACGTCGCTTGAATCCTGGTTATCGTACGTGCCGTGCTCGTCCTCAACGGACACTGGAAATGACCTTCGTTGAGGAAACCTCAATGCTCGCCTCGACCAAGTGCCGGTAGCAGCGGGTACCGTGAATTCTCGCGATCACCTTGTCCCCGGTGGCACGGAGGCTGCACCTCGAGGGAGGCGTACGGCGTGGGCGGCGACGACGACGGCGGCAGCGGTCGAAAATCGGTGAGCCGCCCCTGTGCGGCCAGGCGCCCGCAGCCCGGCGGGGCGGGTATCCGTCGGGACGAGTGCCAAGCATCCAGCAGAATGATCGTATGACCTCCCCTTCCGGAAGCGGCGCAGGTGTCGGCAGCGAGACGAACCGGATTCGTCTGTCGGCGGCTGTGGCCGTGCCGGCGATCGTTGGCGCTGGGCTGGGGCTCAGGGCCGTGACGGTGGGAGATGTGGCCAAGTACGGCGGGGACGCTCTGTACACCCTGCTGATTTTCACCCTCGTCATCCTGGTGGCGCCGCGAGTGGCGGCATGGAAAGCCGGCGCCCTCGCGTTGGCCCTCAGTTGGGGGGTCGAGCTCTTGCAGCTCAGTGGGCTGCCGGCAGAACTCTCCCGGCACAGCACTGCTGCCCGTCTGATCCTCGGGTCCACCTTCAACGCACCGGACCTGTTCTGGTACGCGGTCGGCGCGCTGGTCGGATGGCTCGTCGTAGCGTCGCGAAGGACGGGTCGGCGATGAGGCGTCGTACCACTCGACGGTGGTGCCGATCAGGCTTCCGGTGACGATGCGCTTGAGGTTGCCGAGGGCCGGGACTTGGGGAGCGGTTGGTGCCGAGGCCGTGTGCGCCACTTCCTTGGGGGCGGTGGGAAGACGGGCACGTATCGACGCCTTAGGAACATGCAGGTCAGGCGCACATGTGGTGGGACCCTGCAGTCCTGCGCCGGGGTGTTTGTGCGGCCCCCGTGTCGGCCCGCCCGGGGCCGGACCGACGGTACCGCGAGGTATCAAAAGGGCTGTCATGGCATGTGCCCGAGTCGCCCCTGGCGTCGGACCTCGGAGGGAGGAACCCGAAGACAGCAGGACGCACGTCTACGCACTCGACCGCCGCACGGGCAGGGGCACCTCCCGGCTGAACGGCACCGTCGCCCCGAAGCCGGTGACCGGCCCGACATTCGACGCGCATACCGCGCGGTGGTGTACGACGCGGTACCGGGTGACCTGCTGGGGGAGTCGTCCACCGCCGGTGACCGGCAGGTCTTCCTGACGCATCTGCGCTGACGGACACCGCCGAGCTGTGGTGCCCCTTCGGCGCGCGGAAGCCGCGCTGTCCCGGGACGATGGCACCGGTGGGCGTTGCGTGTCAGTGAGAGCCAAAAAGATTTCGGGCGTGGATGTCGAGAACCCGTGGCCGGCTCCGTCCCCGCAGTGAACGCGACCGGAAGGGGTCGCACCAGTACCGAGGAGAAGCACGATGGCCAAGTACCTGCTGCTGAAGCACTACCGCGGCGCCCCGGCTGCGGTCAACGACGTGCCCATGGACCGGTGGACGCCGGAGGAGATCTCGGCCCACGTGCAGTACATGAACGACTTCGCCGCCCGGCTCGAGAGGACCGGCGAGTTCGTCGACGGCCAGGCGCTCGCCCCCGAGGGGACGTTCGTCCGGTACGACGGCGAGGGCCGCCCGCCGGTCACCGACGGCCCGTTCGCCGAGACGAAGGACCTCATCGCCGGCTGGATGGTGATCGACGTCGACAGCCACGAGCGCGCCGTCGAGCTGGCCGGGGAGCTGTCGGCCGCCCCCGGGGCGGGCGGGAAGCCGATCCACGAGTGGCTCGAGGTACGCCCGTTCCTGACCGCACCGCCCACCATCACGGAATGACATGACGGAATGACATGACGAAACGGCGGGCCGGAATCGATGACGGAAACGGGACCGGAATGACGTCTGGAGTGAACGAGGTCCTGCTCCGGAGCCTCACGCCGAGCGTGCTCGGGATCCTCGTCCGCCGCGGAGCGGACTTCGCGGCGGCCGAGGACGCCCTGCAGGACGCGCTGGTCGAGGCGGTCCGCGTCTGGCCTGCCGCCCCACCGCACGACCCGAAGGGCTGGCTGGTCACCGTGGCCTGGCGCCGGTTCCTCGACGCGACCCGGGCGGACACCGCCCGCCGCCGGCGCGAGGAGCGCGTCGGCGAGGAGTCGCCGCCCGGACCCGCGCCCTCGGCGGACGACACGCTCCAGCTCTACTTCCTGTGCGCCCACCCGTCGCTGACGCCGTCGTCCGCGGTCGCGCTCACGCTGCGCGCCGTCGGTGGGCTCACCACCCGCCAGATAGCCCAGGCCTATCTGGTGCCCGAGGCGACCATGGCGTGGGGGTACCTCCCACGCCCTTAAGAGCCCCTAACAAAATAGGATATTTGAATTATCCTGGGTGTATTGGTGCAAGTTCGTGCCGATCGGGAGGTGTGTGATGTCCCGTCCCAAGCCCTGGGAGATCGACGACGACCTGTGGGCCCTGATCGAGCCGCTGCTGCCAGTGGTGGAGCGCCGACCCGACCACCCGGGCCGCAAACGACTGGACGACCGCAAGGCTCTGCAGGGCATCCTGTTCGTGCTGTCCACCAACATCCAGTGGGAGTGGCTGCCGCAGGAACTGGGCTTCGGCTCGGGCATGACCTGCTGGCGCCGACTGCGGGACTGGAACCAGGCCGGCGTCTGGCACAAGCTGCAGGAGATCCTGCTGGCGAAGCTGCGCGGCGCGGACCAGCTGGACTTCTCCCGCGCCGCCATCGACACCTCCCACGTCCGCGCCCTGCGAGGCGGCCCAAAACCGGGCCGAGTCCGGTCGACCGCGCCCGGCCGGGCTCGAAACACCACCTGATCACCGACGCGCACGGAACTCCGTTGGCGGTCTCGCTCACCGGCGGCAACCGCAACGACGTTACCCAGTTGATGCCGCTGCTGCGGGCGATCCCCGCCGTCCACGGCCACCGTGGGCGTCCCCGGTTCCGGCCGCGCCGTCTGTACGCGGACCGCGGCTACGACCACGACCGCTATCGCCGCATGGTCCGCACCCTGGGCATCACCCCGGTCATCGCCCGCCGCGGACAGGTGCACGGCTCGGGCCTCGGCGTTCACCGGTGGGTGGTCGAGCGTGGACTGTCGTGGCTGCACGGTTTCCGGCACCTGAGGATCCGTTGGGAGCGCCGGGACGACATCCATGACGCCTTTCTGCAGTTGGCTGTCTGTCTCATCCTGCACCGGCGCGTCCGAGCACTCTGTTAGGACCTCTAAGGCAGTGGGGGAGCATCAGCCGGGCCAAGCGCACCGTCTCCGGCAATGGGGTCTCCCCTGCTCATGGGGGTCCCCCCGCTCGAGCGAAGCCGAGAGTGGGGGAGAAGCCGAGAGCTCGGGGAAGGTTCGACCGGCCCGGCGATGTCGCCACCGTGCTGCGCGTCCTCTACCTGGTCTTCAACGAGGGCTACTCCGGCGACGTCGACCTCGCCGCCGAGGCCATCCGGCTCACCCGGCAGCTCGCGGCCGCGATCGACCACCCCGAGGCGGCGGGGCTGCTCGCCCTCATGCTGCTCCACCACGCCCGGCGCGCCGCCCGGACCGCACCCGACGGCAGCCTGGTACCGCTCGCCGAGCAGGACCGCGGCCGGTGGGACACCGAGTCGATCGCCGAGGGCGTCGGGATCCTGCAGGCGGCCCTAGCCCGCGACCGGCTGGGCGAGTTCCAGGTCCAGGCCGCCATTGCGGCACTCCACGCCGACGCGGCCACGGCCGGGGAGACCGACTGGGTGCAGATCGTCGAGTGGTACGACGAGCTCACACGCCTGACCGGCAGCCCGGTCGTCCGGCTCAACCGCGCGGTGGCCGTCGGCGAGGCCGACGGACCCCGCGCCGGCCTGGCCGCGCTCGCGGCACTGGAGGACTCACTGCCCCGCCACACCGCAGTGGCGGCATATCTCCACGAACGCGACGGCGACCTGGCGACGGCGGCACGCCTGTACGCCGAGGCAGCCCGGAAGGCGCCCAACCTCGCCGAACGCGACCACCTGACACGCCGGGCTGCCCGGCTCAACGCCCGCCGGGGTCACTGACGGGTCACGCTCGGACGACGGGACTGCGCGCGGAGTTCTTCTCCCGTTTCACAGCGAATCGATATACAGATCGAATCGGTGTTACGGTCCTTGACGGCCCGCCTCACCGTCGAGGCCAGCGCCTCCTCAGCTCGTCCCGCAGGTTCGCCCCGTCTCGGGCGGTCGCCGCACTCCCCGAGAGTCACGAACCATGGAACTCCGTACGCCCTCCGCCGCGTCCTCGCCGGCTTCGGCTGTCTCGCGCGCTGAGACGGTGCCGGCCCGGCGCGGTCCGGCCGGGAGGCACTACGCCGGTCACCGGCACAGAACCCCGTAGCGAGGTTCGTACGGCCGTGTTGTCCCTCACGCTTCCCACTCCGCGAGGCCACGCCGACCGTCCGCGAAGCCGGGCCGGCAGCCCCTCCGGAGACGCACGGCCGGCGCTCGGCGCGACCGGCCCCGCCGCTGTTCGGCCGGCCGGGCCGGCGACGCCACTCGCGGTCGGGCCCGACACCGTCCCCCTCCCCGGCTCCTGGACCGTGGTCTTCGAAAGGTTTTCTGCACCATGCCGCTGGCTCTGCTGGCCCTGGCTGTCGTCGCGTTCGGCATCGGCACGACCGAGTTCGCCACGATGGGACTGCTGCCCCAGATCGCCGACGGGGTCGGCGTGTCCGTGCCGCACGCCGGCAACCTCGTCTCCGCCTACGCGCTCGGTGTCGTCGTCGGCGCGCCCCTGCTGACGGGTATCGGCGCGCGCATACCCCACAAGAAACTGCTCCTGCTCCTGTCGGGGCTGTTCGTGGTGGGCAACGCCGCGTCCGCGCTCGCTCCCGACTTCGGCCTGCTCTTCGCCGCGCGGTTCCTGGCGGGTCTGCCGCACGGAGCGCTGTTCGGCGTGGGCGCCGTCGTCGCCTCAGGTCTGGTCGCCCCGGGGCGTGCGGCACGTGCCGTTTCGAAGATGTTCCTCGGCCTCACCGTCGCCAACATCATCGGAGTCCCGGCCAGCACGGCCCTCGGGCAGCAACTGGGCTGGCGGTCCGCCTACTGGGCGGTCACCGCCATCGGGCTCGTCGCCCTCCTCATGCTGGCCTGCTTCGTCCCCCACCAGCCACGGGGCCGGCAGTCCGGCATCCGGAGCGAGCTGCGGGCCATGGGCAACAGGCAGGTCGCGATCGGCATGGGCGTCGCGGTGGTCGGATTCGGCGGATTCTTCGCCGTCTACAGCTACCTGGTGCCGATGCTGACGAATCTGACGGGCATGTCCGACTCCTCGACCACTCTGGTCCTCGCGCTCTACGGCGTCGGCATGACGCTCGGCACGCTGATCGCCGGCCCGCTCACGGACCGTGCCCTGCGGCCGACGCTGTATGCGGGCCTGGCTTTGCTCGCCGCGGCACTGGTGACGTTCTACTTCACCGTGCACAGCCTCGTGCCCGCCCTGGTGACGATCACCGTCATCGGTGCGATGGGCTCTCTCATCACCACGCCCGTCCAGATGCTGCTCATGGCCAAGGCCAAGAACGCTCCGACGATGGCGGCGGCCTCCAACCACTCCGCGTTCAACCTGGCCAACGCGGGCGGGGCATGGATCGGCGGCCTGGTCATCTCGGCCGGCTGGGGCTGGGCCGCGCCCAGCCTGGCCGGTGCGGCTCTTGCCCTGGCCGGCCTCGGCCTGGCTTTCACGGGTGGCCTGATGGACCGGGGCGACCGACGCTCCGAGGTGATCATGGAAGGCTCGGCCGTGCCCGAGCAGGAGACGCGTACGGTCACGTGACGACCTGAGAAGAGGGCGAACCGGGGCTGGGCCCGTCAGGAGTGCGGGCGGGCCCGGCCCCGGTGTCCGGGCACCGGTACCCGAGGTGGAGGCGGCCTGCCGGGATGCCGCAGCCCTGCTGGACGGCTGCGGCCGCGCGATTTTCTCCAGGAAGCCCTCGGCGCCTCACCGCCCGAGCGGCCCTGTTCCGGGCATACGGTCGCGTCGTGCGGGTCCCTTGCCGGGTCATCCAGTACCGGGTCATCCGGGACGTGATGCCCCCCGGCGACCGTCGTCCCGGCCGGCCTCGGCGTGCAGGGCCATGAGCGTGTGCTGCACGGACGGCCGTCGTTCCGCGCTGTCGGCACGCAGTGCGCGGGACAGGCCCAGCGCCGCGGTGCGGACGGCGGGGGCGAGCTGCGCCGGCTGGAAACGGGCGCGCGGTACGGCGACGGACAGGGCGGCGACGGCCGTACCGCTGCCGTCGAAGACGGGAGCGGCGATGCAGCTCACTCCGAGGGCGGCCTCCTGCTCCTCGTACGCCAGACCGGAGACGTGTGCCTGCTCGATGGCGGTCCGCAGCCGGTCGGGGTCGGAGGTCGAGTAGCGGGTGAGCTGCGGCAGGGGAGTCTCGCCCAGCACCGTGTCCACCAGCTCGGGGCTGGAGAAGGCCAGCAGTGCCTTGCCCACGCCGGTGCAGCTCAGCGGGAGGCGCCCGCCCACCCGTGAGGGCAGCGGCAGCCGGTCGTGGCCGTGGATGCGCTCCAGATAGACCACCTCCCGCCCTTCGCGCACGCCGAGGTGCACCGTCTCGTGGGTGGCTTCGTAGAGATCCTGGAGGAAGGGCAGGGCCGTCTCCCGCAGGCCGTGCCGGCGCGGAACCAGACTGCCCAGTTCGAAGAGCCGGCCGCCGAGACGGTAGGCGTTGCCCTCCTTCTCCATCAGCTTGAGGCGGACCAGATCCGCGGTCAGCCGGTGCACCGTGGCCTTCGGCAGCCCCGTACGGTCCGAGAGTTCCGTGAGCCGGAACGAGCCGCCGACGCTGTCGAAGCAATTCAGGATGGATACCGCTTTGTCCAGCATGTTGCCCTGGTCATTGTTCCGTGTCACGGAACAATGATTGTCAGAGTTGCGCCCCCCTGTCTATACCGGAACCTCCGCACCCGCCGGACTCCGGTCCCGAACCTCCCGAACCTCCCGAACCTCCGGAACCACCCTTCCGGCGCACTCCCCGAGGGCAACATGACCATGCCTCCCCTGTACGACCCGCCGCCCGGTCCCATCCTGAAGGCGGCCGACATCCTGAAGCAGGCCGCGCAGACAGGCGTGACATGTCCGCCTGTGCGCACGCTTCTCGGCGCCGACGACCTGGGCACCGCCTACGAGGTGCAGCGTCTCAACGTGCGGCGCAGCCTCACCGACGGCCGCAGGATCGTGGGCCGCAAGATCGGCCTCACCTCGCCGGCCGTGCAGAAGCAACTCGGGGTCGACCAGCCGGACTTCGGGGCCCTGCTGTCCGACATGGCCGTCCCCGACGGCGGAACGGTCCCTGTGGGGAGGCTGCTCCAGCCCAAGGTCGAGGCCGAAGTGGCACTTGTTCTCGGCGCCGACCTCCCCTTCGTCGGGCCCACGGTCGCCGACGTACTGCGCGCGGTGGACTTCGCCCTGCCCGCTCTGGAGATCGTCGACAGCCGCATCAGCGGCTGGGACATCTCCATCGTCGACACGGTCTGCGACAACGCCTCCTCGGGCCTCTTCGTTCTCGGCGGCACCCCCGTGCCGCTGACCGCGGTGAACCTGAGGGACGTGCGGATGACGCTGCTGCGCAACGAGGAGGAGGTGTCCAGCGGCTCGGGGCGCGACTGCCTGGGCGGCCCGCTCAACGCCGCCGTCTGGCTGGCGGACGTACTCGCCTCCGCCGGAGATCCGCTGCGCGCGGGGGACATCGTCCTCACCGGTGCCCTGGGACCCATGGTCGTGGCCGCTCCCGGCGACCGCTTCGACGCCCACATCACCGGGCTCGGCTCCGTACAGGTCGCGTTCGCACCGGACACCACCGACACCCCGGACACCCCGGACGAGGGAGTACAGCAGTGACGAGCACGACCTCCACGACGAGCACGGCCTCCAAGACGAGCACGGCCCCCGCACGGCGGACCAAAGTAGCGGTCATCGGCTCCGGCAACATCGGCACCGATCTGATGATCAAGGTGCTGCGGCTCTCCGAGAGCCTGGAGATCACCGCCATGGCGGGCATCGACCCGGACTCCGACGGCCTGGCACGCGCGCGCCGCCTCAAGGTCGCCACCACCCACGAAGGGGTGGAGGGGCTGGTGAGGATGGACGAGTTCGCCGACATCGACATCGTCTTCGACGCCACCTCGGCCGGGGCCCACCGCCACCACGAGGACGTACTGCGCCCCCTGGGCCGCACACTCGTCGACCTCACTCCCGCCGCACTGGGCCCCTACGTGGTGCCGCCGGTCAACGGCGCGGCCCACCTCGACGCCGCCAACGTCAACATGGTCACCTGCGGCGGCCAGGCCACCATTCCCGTCGTCGCGGCGGTCGGGGCGGTCACGCCCGTGCACTACGGCGAGATCGTCGCATCCATCGCGTCCCGCTCGGCCGGGCCGGGCACCCGGGCCAACATCGACGAGTTCACCGAGACCACGTCGTCCGCCATCGAACAGGTCGGCGGCGCGGCCCGCGGCAAGGCCATCATCATCCTCAACCCCGCCGAACCCGCGCTCATCATGCGCGACACCGTCCACTGCCTGGTGGGCGAGTGCGACGACACCGCGGTGCAGGAATCCGTCGAGGAGATGGTCGCCCGGGTCCAGGGCTACGTCCCCGGCTACCGCCTCAAGCAGGCCGTGCAGTTCGACCGGGTCGCCGCCGACGACCCGCTGCGTTCCCTCCTCCCCGCCGGCTCCCGCACCCCGGACGCGACACGGGTGTCGGTGTTCCTCGAGGTCGAGGGCGCCGCCCACTACCTGCCGTCCTACGCCGGCAACCTCGACATCATGACCTCGGCCGCGCTGCGTACCGCGGAGCGCATGGCCGCCCACCACACGTCGGAGGTGGTCTCCCGATGACCGCACAGCAGCAGCCCGCCCTGTACGTGCAGGACGTGACACTGCGGGACGGCATGCACGCCGTCCGCCATCGCTACACCGTCGACCAGGCCCGCGCCATCGCCGCCGAGCTGGACGCGGCCGGCGTGGCCGCGATCGAGATCGCCCACGGTGACGGCCTGGCCGGCTCCAGCATCAACTACGGTGTCGGCGCCCACACCGACTGGGAATGGATCGAAGCGGTGGCCGGCGCCACGCGGCACGCCATACCCACGACGCTCCTGCTGCCCGGCATCGGCACCGTCCACGACCTCGAGCGGGCCCACTCTCTGGGGATCCGCTCCGTGCGGATCGCCACGCACTGCACCGAGGCGGACATCTCCGCCCAGCACATCGCGGCGGCGCGTGAGCTGGGTATGGACGTCGCGGGGTTCCTGATGATGTCCCACATGGCCGAGCCGGCCGAACTCGCCCGCCAGGCCAAGCTCATGGAGTCCTACGGAGCCCACTGCGTCTACGTCACCGACTCCGGTGGCCGGCTCACCATGGACGGGGTCCGTGACCGCGTCAGGGCCTACCGCGACGTCCTCGACCCGGCCACCGGACTCGGCATCCACGCCCACCACAACCTCGCCCTCGGCGTGGCCAACACCGTGGTCGCCGTCGAGAACGGTGTCACCCGCGTCGACGCCTCGCTCGCGGGTCAGGGCGCGGGGGCGGGCAACTGCCCGCTGGAGGCGTTCATCGCGGTCGCCGACCTCATGGGCTGGGACCACGGCTGCGACCTGTTCCCCCTCATGGACGCGGCCGACGATCTCGTACGGCCGCTGCAGGACCGCACGGTGCAGGTCGACCGGGAGACGCTGACGCTCGGCTACGCGGGCGTGTACTCCAGCTTCCTGCGCCATGCCGAACGGGCCTCCGAGCGCTACGGCATCGACACCCGCGCGATCCTCGTCGAGGTCGGGCGCCGCAAGATGGTCGGCGGTCAGGAGGACATGATCACCGACATCGCTCTCGACCTCGTGGCGCAGGCCCCGGCGGGCTGACCTGCAGACCTGGCCGGCCCAGCCCGGGGCGGGTGCGGCGACGCACCCGCCCCGGGCTGGGC
>NZ_LIQT01000219.1 GCF_001418415.1 Streptomyces hirsutus | reverse complement strand
GCGGCGCGACCGGCTCGCAGGGCGCCGACGTCCCGCCGCCACCACGAACACGATGACCAACGCGAAGACCAAGGCCAGGATGATGCCGATGACCATGAGCCACCGTCCTTTCGTTCCCCCGTGATGCACCCGAAGCGACCCCCCGTGGGCGCCTCGCTCACGCGTGTGGACGGGAGATGCCCGATGCCCGCACGGTCCAAAGCAGAGTTGAGCAACTCCAGAGGTTCGGCGCAGGATGGCGGGCATGACCTCCAGCGCGCGCCCCCTCCTGAACCGCCGGCTCGCCGGGTTCGGGACCACGATCTTCGCCGAGATGTCCGCCCTGGCTCTGCGCACCGGCTCCATCAACCTGGGCCAGGGCTTCCCGGACACCGACGGCCCCGAGGAGGTCAGGGAGGCGGCGGTGCGGGCCCTGCGGGACGGCCGCGGCAACCAGTACCCGCCCGGCCCCGGCATCCCCGAACTGCGCACCGCGATCGCCGCGCACCAGCAGCGCCGCTACGGCCTGTCCGTCGATCCCGACACGGAGGTCCTGGTCACCGCGGGCGCCACCGAGGCGATCGCCGCGTCACTGCTCGCCCTGCTGGAGCCGGGCGACGAGGTGGTCGCCCTGGAGCCGTACTACGACTCGTACGCGGCCTGCGTCGCGATGGCGGGCGCCACGCGCGTACCGGTCACCCTGCGCCCCCGCGAGGGCCGCTTCCACCTCGACCTCGACGAACTGCGCGACGCCGTCACCGACCGCACCCGCCTGCTGCTGGTCAACACCCCCCACAACCCGACCGGCACCGTCCTCACCCGCGAGGAGCTGGCCGCGATCGCCGAGCTGGCGGTGGAGCGCGACCTGCTGGTGGTGACGGACGAGGTGTACGAGCACCTGGTCTTCGACGACGCCGCACACGTACCCCTGGCGACCTTCCCGGGCATGCGGGACCGCACGGTCACCATCAGCTCGGCGGGAAAAACCTTCTCCTTCACCGGCTGGAAGGTCGGCTGGGTGACGGGAACGCCCGAGCTGGTGACGGCGGTCCGCTCGGCGAAGCAGTACCTGACGTACGTCTCCGCGGGCCCGTTCCAGTACGCCGTCGCCGAGGCACTCGCGCTGCCGGAGTCGTACTTCGACGACTTCCGCGCCGCCCACCGGCGCAAGCGCGATCTGCTCGGTGACGGTCTGCGCTCCGCCGGCTTCGAGGTCTACCAGCCCCGGGGCACGTACTTCATCACCACCGACATCGCCTCCTTCGGAGAGAAGGACGCCTATGCCTTCTGCCGCGCCCTCCCCGAACGCTGCGGTGTCGTCGCCGTCCCCGTGTCCGTCTTCTACGACGATCCGGAAGCCGGTCGGAGCCAGGTCCGCTTCGCCTTCTGCAAGAGGGACGACGTTCTCCACGAGGCCGTCGGCCGGCTGCGGCGCCTGGCAGCCTGAACCCGCGAACGGCGCGGCGCGTGACAGGGTGATGTTCCGGCCGGTGTTCCCCGCGCCGGCCCCGGCAGGACGGCCGGGGCGGGGACGCCGAGTTCGACGGCGTGCTCCCGGAAGCACACGGCCTCCCCGCGCGGGACCACCTGGGCGGTGGCGGGGCTGTTGCCGCCGGTGAGGGCCGGGGGAAGAAAGAGCCCGGCGCGATACGGCGCGGCGGAGAACGCGGCCGCTCCGAGGCCGTGGCTGCCCAGGCCGATCGACATGTCGGCGGGCCGGGGATCGTGATGCGTCCGGTGGCAGCCCCAGATCGGCTTCGCCCGCTGCCGGAGTCCGGCCGACTCCTCGGCCATGGCCTTGACGCCTTCGATACCGGGCAGTTGGTATATGCCGGCCTGCGTCCACCCCGGTAGCACCCGACAGGTCGGGGGGCGGCCCTGATGGCCGGTGGAACGGGTTGTTCCTAGCCTCGGGCCATGATTCTTCGTCGCTTGTCCTTGTCCGCCGCCGTTCTGGCGCTGGCCGTGTCGGCTTCCCCGTCCGCAGCGGCCTCGTCACCCCCACCGCGTCCTTCCGCCGTGGACCGGTCCGTGCGGCACGACGCCGACGCGCTGCGTGCCACCGGAGTCACGGGGGTCTCGGTCCGTCTGGAGACCCCCCGGGGGACCGTCTCCGCCCGCTCCGGTGTGGGTGACCTGGTCAGTGGTCGCCCGGTTCCTGAGGACGGCCATCTGCGTCTGGGCAGTGTCACCAAGACGTTCGTCGCGACCGTCGTGCTGCAACTGGTGGAGGAGAAGCGGCTGACGCTCGACCGGACGGTGGAGGAATTACTGCCCGGGGTGGTGACCGGCGCCGGGAACGACGGTCGTACCATCACGCTCCGCGACCTGCTGCAGCACACCAGCGGACTGTACGACTACACGGCCGACGCGTTCCCCGGCCACAGCGCCGAAACGTACTACGCCCATCGGTGGCACGCCTACCGGCCCGCACAGCTGGTCGCCATGGCCATGCGCCACGAGCCCGCCTTCCCTCCGGGAACGGACTGGGAGTACTCCAACACGAACTACGTACTCGCCGGGATGGTCATCGAGAAGGTCACCGGCCGCTCCTGGGAGCAGCAGGTCCGCGACCGCATCCTGCGCCCTCTCGGGCTGCGTCACACGGACATCCCCGGCACCCGGCCCTTCCTGCCGCAGCCCCACGCGGCCAACTACCAGCAGTTCACCCCGGACGGCCCGATGGTCGACACCACGATCCCCTACCGTCCCTTCGACCTCGGGGCCGACGGATCGATGACGGGCACGGCCCGTGACCTCAACCGCTTCTTCACCGCCCTGACCCGGGGACGGCTGCTGAAACCCGCCACCCTCGCCACCATGCGGGCCACCGTCCCCATGCCTCGGGACAGCGGCCATCCCGTGGGCACCCGGAGCGGCCTGGGACTGTTCTTCACGCCCTTGTCCTGCGGCGGCGGTTACCTCGGTCACGGGGGAAGCGGCTTCGGTTATCTCGTCCGGGCCGCCACCACGACGGACGGCCGTCGCAGCATCACCGTCTCCGCGCACAGCCGGCCGGGAGATCCGGACACGGCGGACCGCCAGGAGAACGCGCTGCGCGATCTCGTCGACCACGCCCTCTGCCACCCCGGGTAAGCACGCCCTCTGCCGCCCCCGGGCAAGAAGGTGCGGGCAGCGGGCCTGTGGGAAACCGGAGGAGCCCGGATCCGGGCGACCCTGGGGTCGGTCCGGAGCCGGGCTCCTTCGTGCGTACGCGGGCGGGAAGCCGAGGGCTTCTACTCCTCGTCGTCCTCGGGCTTCGCCGCCTCGTCGATCTCCTGCTCCAGGCCGAGCTGCTCGACGAGCCACTTGTCGAACTCGATCGCGGCCCGCACCCAGCTGACCGTCGACGAGACGAAGTGCTCCAGGCTGACGCCCGTGCCGATCAGCATCTGGGCCTCACCGATGAGGCGGACGGTGCCGTCGTCATGGGTGTGGGTGTAGACCTTGGGCCACAGGGTGCGGCGGTTCCAGTCGTCGATCGACTCGAGGAGCTGCTGCTTCTCCTCGATCCCGTGCGGCCGGTCGTAGAAGGTCCGCACGGAGAAGATCTGCTGGTCGTCCTCCCCGCGGAACATGAAGTAGGTACGGAACTGCTCCCACGGCGCCGCGAGGTCACCCTCGTCGTCGACGACGTACTTGAGCTCCATCTGGTCGAGGAGCTGCTTCACGAGGTCCTGATCCGGGACGACGGGGCCCGCGGGGCCCTGGGGCTGCGGCTCCGGCTGCTGGCCCCCGAAGCTAGGAATCGAGGACGGGTCGATGGACATCTGGGACTCTCCTGCGGTCGTCTGGCGTCCGGCCGTGGATGGGACCAGACGTACGTCCCACCCTCTCTCTCTTGGCACGTGCCGGGCAACCTGCCTGGCCGAGAGGTCTCCCCACGCGCCGGTCTCCATGATCACATTTCGATGACCATGGAGACCGTACCCCTGGGGGGTATTACAGCGTCTTGACCGTGGCCGGGCCCACCAGGAGGCCCTCGCCGGCGCGGTCCACGCGGACCCTGTCGCCGTCCTTGATCTCGCCGGACAGGATCTCCTTGGCGAGCCGGTCGCCGATGGCGGTCTGCACCAGGCGGCGCAGCGGGCGGGCGCCGTAGGCCGGGTCCATGCCCTCGTCCGCCAGCCAGGCCAGCGCCTCGGGAGTGACGTCCAGGGTGAGCCGGCGTTCGGCGAGGCGGCGGCCCAGCCGGTCGAGCTGCAGTGCGGCGATGCGCTCCAGCTCGGGCTTGGTCAGCGCCGAGAAGACGACCAGGTCGTCGAGCCGGTTGATGAACTCCGGCTTGAAGGAGGTCCGGACCACTTCCAGGACCTGTTCCTTCTTCTGCTCCTCGGTGGTCAGCGGGTCGACCAGGAACTGGCTGCCCAGGTTGGACGTCAGCACCAGGATCGTGTTGCGGAAGTCGACCGTGCGGCCCTGGCCGTCGGTGAGGCGGCCGTCGTCGAGGACCTGGAGCAGGATGTCGAAGACCTCGGGGTGGGCCTTCTCCACCTCGTCGAGGAGCACCACGCTGTAGGGGCGGCGGCGCACGGACTCGGTGAGCTGGCCGCCCTCCTCGTATCCGACGTAGCCGGGCGGGGCGCCGACCAGGCGGGCCACGCTGTGCTTCTCGCCGTACTCCGACATGTCGATGCGAACCATCGCCCGCTCGTCGTCGAAGAGGAAGTCGGCGAGCGCCTTGGCCAGTTCGGTCTTGCCGACGCCGGTGGGGCCGAGGAAGAGGAAGGAGCCGGTGGGGCGGTCGGGGTCCGCGATTCCGGCGCGGCTGCGGCGTACGGCGTCCGACACCGCCCGTACGGCCTCGCTCTGGCCGATGAGCCGCTTGCCCAGCTCGTCCTCCATGCGCAGCAGCTTCTGCGTCTCGCCCTCCAGCAGGCGGCCGGCGGGGATGCCGGTCCAGGAGGCGACGACGTCCGCGATGTCGTCGGAGCCGACCTCCTCCTTGACCATGGTGTCCTTGGCGACCTCCTCCTCGGCCTCGGAGGCGGCCTCCAGGTCGCGTTCCAGGCCGGGGATCTCGCCGTAGAGCAGCTTGGAGGCGGTGTCGAAGTCGCCCTCGCGCTGGGCGCGTTCGGCCTGACCGCGCAGACCGTCGAGCTTCTCCTTCAGCTCGCCGACCCGGTTCAGGGACTGCTTCTCCTTCTCCCAGCGGGCGTTGAGGCCGCGCAGCTCCTCCTCCTTGTCGGCGAGGTCGCGGCGCAGCTTCTCCAGGCGCTCGAGGGAGGCGGCGTCGGTCTCCTTGCCGATCGCCAGTTCCTCCATCTTCAACCGGTCCACGGAACGCTGGAGTTCGTCGATCTCGAGGGGCGAGGAGTCGATCTCCATGCGGAGCCGGGAAGCCGCCTCGTCGACCAGGTCGATGGCCTTGTCGGGCAGGAAGCGGGAGGTGATGTAGCGGTCCGAGAGGGTCGCCGCCGCCACCAGCGCGCTGTCGGCGATCTGCACCTTGTGGTGCGCCTCGTAGCGGCCCTTCAGGCCGCGCAGGATGGCGATGGAGTCCTCGACCGACGGCTCGGCGACCAGCACCTGCTGGAAGCGCCGCTCCAGCGCCGGGTCCTTCTCGATCCGCTCGCGGTACTCGTCGAGGGTGGTGGCGCCGACCATGCGCAGCTCGCCGCGGGCGAGCATCGGCTTGAGCATGTTGCCGGCGTCCATGGCGGAGTCGCCGCCCGCACCGGCGCCGACGACCGTGTGCAGCTCGTCGATGAAGGTGACGATCTGCCCGTCGGACTCCTTGATCTCGGCGAGGACGGTCTTCAGCCGCTCCTCGAACTCGCCGCGGTACTTGGCCCCGGCGACCATCGCCCCCAGGTCGAGCGCGACCAGCCGCTTGTCCTTCAGCGACTCGGGCACGTCCCCCTTGACGATCCGCTGGGCGAGCCCCTCGACGACGGCGGTCTTGCCGACGCCGGGCTCGCCGATGAGCACGGGGTTGTTCTTGGTGCGGCGGGACAGCACCTGCACGACCCGCCGGATCTCCTGGTCCCGGCCGATCACCGGGTCGAGCCTGCCCTCGCGGGCAGCCTCGGTGAGATCGGTTCCGAACTTCTCCAGGGCTTTGTACTGACCCTCGGGGTCGGCCGTCGTCACCCGACGGGCTCCTCTCGTCTGCTGGAAGGCCGCCTGCAGCTTCTTCGCGGTGGCGCCCTGCCCGGCCAGCACCTCGCCGGCCGCGCCGCCCTTCGCGGCGATGCCCAGGAGCAGGTGCTCGGTGGAGAGGTACTCGTCGCCCAGGTCGCGGGCGCGGGACTGGGCGTCCGCGATGACGGCGAGCAGCTCACGGTTGGGCTGGGGCGGGGCGACGGTGGACCCGGTGACGCTCGGCAGTCCGGCGAGGACGCGCTCGGCCCCGGCGCGCACGGCGGCCTGGTCGGCGTCGACCGCGGCGAGCAGGTCGGTGATGTTCTCGTTGTCCTGCCCTTCGAGCAGGGCGAGCAGCAGGTGGGCGGGGGTGAGGTCGGGGTGTCCCCCGGTCAGGGCCCGATTGCCGGCTGCGTTGATCGCGTCCCGGCTCCGGTTGGTCAGCTCGGCGTCCACGTTCGCGTTCTCCTCCTTGCGGTGACCGTTCAGCGGCCCTCACGGCCGACATCGA
This sequence comes from Streptomyces hirsutus, assembly GCF_001418415.1. Taxonomy (GTDB): domain Bacteria; phylum Actinomycetota; class Actinomycetes; order Streptomycetales; family Streptomycetaceae; genus Streptomyces; species Streptomyces hirsutus. The sequence continues at coordinate 15,429 of NZ_LIQT01000219.1, read as the reverse complement.
CTTGGCTGACTCGGTCAGCGTACACAAACTTGAGTCTATTCCACTCAAGGTGAGGACAGGAGGGCCGGACCGGTCGAGTTCCCGGCATTCCTGCTTCCGACCCGATCACCGCCCTCGCGCATCGGCCACGGGCACGCACCCGACGAAAACGGGGCCCGGCGCGCGTCACGGCACGAGGCGAAGGCGAAGGCACGGCGCGGCGGACGCGAAAGGTGCACGGCGGGCCCGCACGCGGGGAACGACAACGCCGGCCGTGGGCGACACTGAGGGCGGCGGGCACCTCGCGCGGACCGACCGGGGGCGCGCGGCGAAGGTACGGCGCGGCGGACGCCGCCGGTACCGGACCCGGCGCGGGAGATCATGGCCGTCACGCTCACACGCGCGAGGGGCAGGGGTGAGGCAGGGGTGAAGATCCGTAGCGTCCGACGACCGGTTCCGGCCATCACTCGGCCCCGCCCATACCCGGAAATGTCCCCGCAAACTGCAGTGGCGTCACCGTGTTCAGGTCACGGTGACGCCACTGCGGGGGGAAGCACCTGCGCGATCTTTTACGACGGGGGAATCGCGTCAGGCACTGCGGGGGGTGGCCGAGATGGTCCGGGAAGCGGGGGAGTCGGACTCCACCTGCTCGTGGTCCCGTTGGTCCAGGTTCACAAAGATCATTCCGTACCGGATGGCACACCGCACGGGCTGCGGCGCCCCACGGGGCCGCCGCAGGCACCGGTACGCCCGTACGTCCTGGTCCTCGTCGCGCGTGACGACGACCGGTTCACCGAACACGGTCACCATCAGGGAGTCACCGCTGTGGGGGATGGCGGTGACCAGGTCGATGAAGTGCCATCCGGACCGGTAGGCGGTGGCCATCTCGCGGCGGAAGGATCGGTCGTCGGGAGGCGTGGTCATCACTCAGCCCCAGCTGCTGTCGGCCGTGCCCATGGAGCCGGCGCCCACCACCGGTCCCCAGCTGCTGTCCAAGGATACGGAGTTGGCGCCCACCACTGGTCCCCAGCTGCTGTCCGCCCGGACGTCGCCCTTCGCGCCGGCCGGGCCACTCAGCACCCCGAAGGCCACGACGGCGGAGAATGCGGCGACAAGCACCGAGCGAAGCGTTCTCTTGCGCATAGTCGGCTTCGTCCTCACTCGAAGATCACCCTTTTCCCCCGTCAGGTACGACGATGGCTCATTCGGGCACGTCGTGGCCACACAATCGGTGCATCATGTTCCTGCATGTTCAGGACCCTGTGGGGTGGAGATTTGACAATGAATCGGATGAACAAGACACATCCCCATGCGGTCACCGAACTGTGCGAGGCCGGCAGCCGTCTCTATGCCGACGCTTTGCGCGCGGGCCGCATCGCCCGTGCGGATGTGGAGCCCGCTCCCTGCCTGATGGAGCTCGCCCTGCTGCATCCCGACCCGGACGACCCCACCTGGCTGCGCCCCCTCTCCCCGGCGGTGGCCCTGGCCCACCGGCTCAACCCACTGGAACGGGAGATCACCGAGCGCCGGCGGATGTCGATCGAACTGGCCGACGCCTTCGAGCCGTTCATGGCCCTCAGCGCCCAGACGTCGATGACCACCCACTCGATCACGGTGCTGGAGGGCTTCGGCCGGATCAACGCCGCCCTCGATCTGGCCACCGCGCAGTGCCGGTCCGAGATGCTCACCGTCCAGCCGGGCGGCCGTCGGCTGGAACACACCCTCGCCCAAGGGCTGGAGCGCGACCAGCAGATGACCGAGCGGGGGGTGCGCATCCGGACCCTCTACCAGCACACCGCCCGCCACAGCCCCGAGACGCTGGCGTACGTGGCACGGTTCGACACCAGCAGGGTGGAGTACCGCACCATCGACGAACTCGTGGAGCGGCTCGTCATCTGCGACGAGACCGTGGCCTTCATCCCCACCCGCGACGACCGTCAGGTCGCCCTGGAACTGCGCCACCCCGGTCTCGTCCGCTACCTGATCAAGGTCTTCGAGTTCATGTGGACCCGCGCGGTCCCCCTGAGCATGGGCGCCCCGTACGAGCCGGCCTCGGACGGCCTCACGGACATCCAGCACTCCATCGCCAAGCTCCTCGTGGAGGGCCACGTCGACGAGGCCATCGCCCGGCGCCTGGGCATGAACGTCCGCACCTGCCGCGCCCACATAGCCAAGCTGGCCTCCGCCCTCGGCAGTGGCAGCCGCGCCCAACTGGGTTACCTCATCGCCCAGTCGGGGATCCTCGAACAGGAGAACTGAGCACCGGGGGTGAGCGAGCCACACATGACGGCGAAGACGCACGACCACGGAAGGGAGGAGCTGTGCGGGGCGGGGGTGGAGTTGTACGCACGTTCCCTGCGTGAGGGGCACGTCCGCGCGCAGGAGGCGCGCACTGCTCCCTGTCTGGTCGACTTCGGGCTGCTGCATCCGGCCGTCGACGATCTGAACCGCCTGGAGCCCGTCGAACCGACCGTCGCCCTTCACGGGATGCTGCGGGCCTGCGAGGCGCGGATCGCGGACGAACGGCGGCGCGAGGAGCGGCTGGCCGAGACGTTCCAGCCGCTCATGCGGATCGGCAGGCTCCGCGCAACGGGGGCGGACACCCCGATGATCCGGGTTCTCAGCGGCTCGGAGCGGATCAACAGGGCCCTCTTCGAAGCTCTGGCGGAGGGGACCGACGAACTCCTGTGCATCCAGCCGCACAGGAACCACTACAGCTCCGGGCGCGGCGTGGCGGCTCAGGCCCTCGCCCTGGAACGCGACCAGGCCTTCCTCGACCGCGGCGGCCGTATCCGCACCCTGTACCCGCACAGCCAGCGCCACGTCTTGATGGTCATCGCGCGCTACGAGCAGTTGAGGGGCGACGCGGAGGCCCGCACGCTCGACGAAGTGACCGACCGTCTCATCATCGTCGACCGGGCCGTCGCCTTCGTCCCCTCCGACCGTGACGGCCGCGTCGCGCTGGAGATCCGGCACCCGACGATCGTCGGCTACCTGGCCACCGCCTTCGACCGTTTCTGGCGGCTGGCCACACCGATGTACCCCCAGGCGGTCCGCAGGCCCACGCTGAACGGCGTCACGCCCCGCCAGCGCGCCATCGCCGCGCTCCTCGTCGAAGGCCACACCGACGCCGTGATAGCCGACCGCCTCGGCATGAACGTCCGCACCGCCCGCGTGCACATCGCCAAGATCGCCACCACCTTGGGCAGCGGGAGCCGGGCTCAGCTCGGGTACCTCATCGGGCAGTCCGGGATCCTCGATCAGGAATCGTGACGGAGGCGGAGACCGCCGCCGAACGCGGCGGGCCGTCCAGGCCGGCCTGGGCCATTTTGACGCCCAGCTGGGTACGGCTGGCCGCGCCCAGCGTCTCCGACAGCCGGGCGATGTGGGCCCGGCAGGTGCGCACACTGATCCCGAGCCGCTCCGCTATCACCGCGTCCTGATGGCCCTCCGCGAGCAGCGCCGCGATGGACCGCTCCCGGTGCGAGATGCCCTCGATACCGGTGTCGGGGAGCGGGGCGGCCAGCGGGAGGGCGAGCCGCCACAGCCGCTCGAAGACCGTGCCCAGGTACTCCACCAGCGCCGGGTGCCGCAGCTCCAGGGCCATCGAGCGCTCGGCGTTGGCGGGGATGAAGGCGACCGTGCGGTCGAAGAGGATCAGCCGCTCGGTCACCTCGTCCAGCGTCCGCGCCTCCACCGCGTCGCCCATCAGCTCCAGGTACCTGTGCAGCCCCTGGCCGTGCCGGGCCACATGCGTGTAGAGGTCCCGCATCCGCACCCCGCGCCCGCGCAGCGCCGTCGCCCGGTGCAGGCCCTCCGACAGCTCCGCCTCGCGCCGGATGCCGCCGGGCTGGACCGTCAGCACCTCCGTGGTGCACGCCTGCGTCGCCTCGTCCATCGCGGCCTGGATACGGGCCACCCCGTCCAGCACCCGGATCGCCGGGCCCTCCCCGGCCGAGGCGGCGAAGGCCTGCGGTGACTGCGTCCCGCGGCCGAGGCCGGCGTACCACTCGAAGGCCTCGACGGCCGAACCCACCCGGCGATGGCTCGCACTGACCTCGTCGTACATCCCGCGCAGCAGCCGGGTCATGACCTCCTGCGGGGCGGTCGGCACCAGCCAGTCCATGTCGTCGGGGTCCGGGTGCAGCAGGGCCAGGTCCAGCAGACAGGGCACCGGCTCCGCGTCCCGGCGCGGCACCCGCCCACGCCGTACGGCCCGGGAGTACACGCGATCCCCGAGGTCGCACAGTCGGTCAGCACCATGTGGATGCTCGTCCGTCCCGCGCCCGGCCATTGCCCGTCCCACCCTCGGTTCAGCCACTTTCCGATGCGCAACTATGCGCGGACCCACCCGGCTCCGCAACACGGCTCCCGTCGGCACGGTCGCCGGAAACCGCCGGTATGACCTTCTATGCCCCTGCCTCGACTCGCCACATTGCAACAAACCGGCGGTGGTCGGCCCCACATGAGCGGCGGGAGAACGGCGGGGTGCGGGGCGAGGACGCGGGGCGTGCGCGGGCGGGAACAACACTGCCGGGGAGGGCGGCTGTCCGCGCTCCCCGGCAGGGCGGTCGACAGGGCGGTCGACGCGGTCCGGCGGCCGAAGACCCGCCGCCGGACAGGCCTTACTTCAGCCCGGCCTTGTCGCACGCCTCCTTGTAGGGGGCGGTGCAGATGTCCGACAGCTTGTAGATTCCGTCGGCGACGACCGTGTCCGCGATGTTCTCCTTGGTCAGGGCGACCACGGGCACCAGCTTCGCCGGAATGTCCTTGTCGGTGGGGCTGTCGACGCGGTCGCCGGTCAGCGCGTCGAACTGGATGGCCTTGCCCTGGATCCGCGCCACCGCCATCTCCGCGGCGGCCTCCGCCTCGGTCGGGTAGGACTTGTAGACGCTCATGAACTGGTCGCCCAGGAGGATCCGCTGCACGCCGTCGAGTTCGGCGTCCTGACCGGTGATCGGGGGCATCTCGGTCACCCCGGCGGCCTTCAGCGCCTTGATGACGCCGCCCGCCATGCCGTCGTTGGCGGAGTAGACCGCCACGATGTTGCCCGCGCCGATCTCGGCGATCGCCTCGGCCATGTTGGCCTCGGCGTTCTCCGGCTTCCAGTCCTTGGTGTCGTAGGTCTTGGCGATGGTCACCGCGTCCTGGAGCTCGGACAGCGCCCCCGCCTTGAACTGCTTGGCGTTCGGGTCGGTCGGCGAGCCGTTCATCATGACGATCTTGCTGGTGACCTCGCCGTCGCCGCCGAGCGCCTCCAGCAGGGAGCGGCCCTGGACCTCGCCGACCAGCTCGTTGTCGAAGGAGATGTACGCGTCGATCGGGCCCTCGGCCAGCCGGTCGTAGGCGATGACGGGGATGCCCGCGTCCTTGGCCTTCTTCACGTCCTCGGCGATGGCGTGCGCGTCGACCGCGTCCAGCACGATGACGTCGACCTCGTTCTCGATCATCTGCTGCATCTGGCTCGACTGCTTGCCCGCGTCCGCATCGGCGTTGGCGTAGTCGACCTTGCCCTTGTCGCTGGTGAGCTCCTCCACCTTCTTCTTGAAGATGGGGTAGTCGAACTGCTCGTACCGGGTGTTGGCCGTCTCCGGCAGCAGGAGCCCGATGGTGACCTTGTTCCCCTTGGTGGGGCCCACTCCGTCGCTGCTCCCCGTCGCGTTGAGTGCGCCGCAACCGGCGAGCATGACGGACATCGAGGTGACGGCGACTGATATGGCGATACGACGCATGCGAGGGCTCACTTCAGTACGTTTTTGGACGTGGGCAGAACATTGCGGCCCATGTGACTGAAAAGCCAACGCTCCAGCGACCAGTGGCGTCAAGACCAACTACTTAACGAGATGAACACAGCACCGTGCGCTGAAGTCGTGTGGGCTCGGCGAAAGAATCGCACATATCTCCTACACGCGCATACACGTGCTGCTCACAGCCGTGCGCGGGGCGTACACGGAGCGTCCGGGACTCCGAGTGACGTGCCGTCAGCAGCCCGCACACAGGTGGGGCCCGGAGGTTCGGGCGAACCTCCGGGCCCCACCCGGTACTTCACTTTTGCGCCAAACGGAACTTCTCCGTCAGGCCGCAGCCTTCCCACGGGGACACTTCCGTCACGGCACCGGCGCCCCGGACCGACGCCTTCACGCCGGCCGGCGACGACCGGACCGGGTGCCGGCCGTCAGTCGGTCTGCTGCTGGCGCTTGGGCCGCCACACCACCAGCGCGCTGGTCTGCTGGACCTCCTGGTACGGCACCAGGTCCCGGCGGTACGATGCGTGCACCGCCGCCTCGCGCTGCCGCATGGTCGCGGCCACGCCGTCCAGGGCGCCCTCCAGCTCCGCCACCCGGGCCTGAAGCGCGGCGACCTGGTTCTCCAGTTCGATGATGCGCTTGATGCCCGCCAGGTTGATGCCCTCGGTCTGCGACAGCTGCTGCACCTGACGGAGCAGCTCGATGTCACGGGCCGAGTAGCGGCGGCCCCGGCCCGCGGTGCGGTCCGGGGAGACCAGCCCCAGACGGTCGTACTGACGCAGCGTCTGCGGATGCAGCCCGGAGAGCTGGGCCGCCACCGAAATGACATAGACCGGAGTGTCCTGCGTCAGTTCGTACGGATTGCGTCGACGACCGTCCATCGCCCTCAAGCTCCCTTCGCGGCCTGGAACAACTCCGCCCGCGGATCGTCGTCCGCGGTCGCCTCGCGATACGCCTCCAGCGCGTCACGAGCCTTCCCCGGCAGGTCCTTGGGAACACTCACCTCGACGGTGACCAGCAGATCACCGCGCGAGCCGTCCTTGCGGACCGCTCCCTTGCCGCGGGCCCGCATGGTCCGCCCGTTGGGTGTCCCCGGGGGCAGCTTCAGCGTGACCGGCGGACCGCCGAGCGTCGGGACGCGGATCTCCCCGCCGAGCGCCGCCTCCGGGTAGGTGACCGGGACGGTGACGGTGAGATTGTCGTCCTTGCGGCCGAACACCGGGTGGCTGCCGACGTGCACGACCACGTAGAGGTCGCCCGCCGGGCCGCCGCGCTCGCCCGGAGCGCCCTTGCCCCGCAGCCGGATCCGCTGACCGTCGCTGACCCCCGCGGGGATGCGCACCTGCATCGTCCGCGAGGACTTGGCCCGGCCGCTGCCCTTGCAGATGTCGCAGGGGTTCTCCGCGATCAGGCCGCGGCCCTTGCAGTCGGGGCACGGGTCGGTGAGCGAGAAGCCGCCGCCACTGCCCCGGGCGACCTGCCCGGTGCCGACGCAGGTCGGGCACACGCGCGGTGTGCCGTTCTTGTCGCCGGTCCCCGAACAGGCCTTGCATGCCTGCTGGGAGGACATCCGCAGCGGGACCGTCGCCCCCTCGATCGCCTCGGTGAAGCTCAGGGTGACCTCGGACTCGATGTCCTGGCCGCGCCGGGGCTGGGTACGCGTGGTGCCCGTGCCGCCGCGGTTGAACAGACCGCCGAAGACGTCGCCGATCCCGCCGCCGAAGCCGCCGGCACCGGCCTGGCCGCCCTGACCACCGCCCTGGCCGCCCCCGAAGAGGTCACCCAGGTCGAAGTTGAACGACCCGGCGCCGCCCGCGCCCGGCCCCGCACGGAAACCACCGCTGCCGAAGAGCGAGCGGGCCTCGTCGTACTCCTTGCGCTTCTTGGGGTCGCCGAGGATGTCGTTCGCCTCGGAGATCTCCTTGAACCGCTCCTCCGCCTTGGCGTTGCCCTTGTTGGCGTCCGGGTGGTACTCGCGGGCGAGCTTCCGGTACGCCTTCTTGATCTCGGCCTCGGTGGCGTCCTGAGGGACGCCGAGGACCTTGTAGTAGTCCTTCTCGATGAAGTCCTTGGTACTCATCCCCGACGTCCCTCCTCTCCTGACCTGCTCGTCCTGCCCGCCTCCGCCGGCGTGCCGCGGACGCCGGCGAAGGCGTCAGCCCTCCTGAGGGCCACCTGTCTCCTTGTCGTCCGCCGCCGCCTCGGTGCTCTCCTCGGCCGGCTTGCCCGGTTGGGCACCCGGCTGCGGTTCCGCCACGGCCACCCGCGCGGGGCGGATGATGCGCTCGCCGATGCGGTACCCCGGCTGCAGTATCGCCACGCACGTCGTCTCGGTGACGTCCGGGGCGTAGGAGTGCATCAGGGCCTCGTGGATCGTCGGGTCGAAGGGCTCGCCCTCCTTGCCGAACAGCTGCAGGCCCATCTTCGCCACGGTCGACTCCAGCGACTCGGCGACGGACTTGAACCCGCCGACCAGCTCACCGTGCTCCCGCGCGCGGCCGATGTCGTCGAGCACGGGCAGGAGCTCGGTCATGAGGTTCACCGCGGCGACCTCCTTGACCGCGATCCGGTCGCGCTCGACCCGGCGGCGGTAGTTCTGGTACTCGGCCTGGAGCCGCTGGAGGTCCGCGGTGCGCTCGGTGAGCGCCGTACGCACCTGGTCCAGCTGAGCCACCAGCCCGGCGTCGGGACCCGAGTCCCCGGCCGGGGCCGCCGCCTCCTCCGCAGAGGGGGTGGCGGCCTTCGGCTCGGCCTCGTCGGCCGGAACGCCTGAGGGGACGTCGGGCTGCTGCGACTGCTCGTCGAAGCCCGGGGTCTCCTCGGTCACGCCGCACCGTCCTTACGTTCGTCGTCCACGATCTCGGCATCGACCACATCGTCGTCCGCCTTGGCCCCACCGGCGCCGGCCCCGCCGCCCGCGGCCTGGGAGGCCTGCGCGTCGGCGTACATGGCCTGGCCCAGCTTCTGGGAGACGGCCGCGACCTTCTCCGTGGCGGTGCGGATCTCGGCGGAGTCGTCGCCCTTGAGCTTCTCCTTCAGCTCGGCGACGGCGGCCTCGACCTCGGTCTTGATCTCGCCGGGGACCTTGTCCTCGTTGTCCGCGAGGAACTTCTCGGTCTGGTAGACGAGCTGCTCGCCCTGGTTGCGGGACTCGGCGGCCTCGCGGCGCTGGTGGTCCTCCTCCGCGTACCGCTCGGCCTCCTCACGCATGCGGTCGACCTCGTCCTTCGGGAGCGAGGAGCCGCCGGTGACGGTCATCTTCTGCTCCTTGCCGGTGCCGAGGTCCTTCGCCGTGACGTGCATGATGCCGTTGGCGTCGATGTCGAAGGAGACCTCGATCTGCGGGACGCCGCGCGGCGCCGGCGGCAGACCGGTCAGCTCGAACATGCCGAGCTTCTTGTTGTACGCCGCGATCTCGCGCTCGCCCTGGTAGACCTGGATCTGCACCGACGGCTGGTTGTCCTCGGCCGTGGTGAAGATCTCGGAGCGCTTGGTCGGGATCGTGGTGTTGCGCTCGATCAGCTTGGTCATGATGCCGCCCTTGGTCTCGATACCGAGGGACAGCGGGGTGACGTCGAGCAGCAGGACGTCCTTGACCTCGCCCTTGAGGACACCGGCCTGGAGCGCGGCACCGATCGAGACGACCTCGTCCGGGTTGACGCCCTTGTTGGCCTCCTTGCCGCCGGTCATCTCCTTGACGAGCTCGGCGACGGCGGGCATACGGGTGGAGCCACCGACGAGAACGACGTGGTCGATCTCGGACAGCGCGATGCCGGCGTCCTTGACGACGTTGTTGAACGGCGTCTTGCAGCGCTCCAGCAGGTCCGCGGTCAGCTGCTGGAACTGGGCGCGGGTCAGCTTCTCGTCGAGGTGCAGGGGGCCCTCGGCGGAGGCGGTGATGTAGGGGAGGTTGATCGTGGTCTCGGTGGACGCGGACAGCTCGATCTTGGCCTTCTCGGCGGCCTCACGGAGGCGCTGGAGCGCCATCTTGTCCTTGCCCAGGTCCACGCCGTGCCCGGCCTGGAACTGCTTGACCAGGTAGTCGACGACGCGCTGGTCCCAGTCGTCACCACCGAGGTTGTTGTCACCGTTGGTGGCCTTCACCTCGACGACGCCGTCGCCGATCTCCAGCAGCGAGACGTCGAACGTACCGCCACCGAGGTCGAAGACCAGGATGACCTGCTCGTCCTTGTCGAGGCCGTACGCCAGGGCGGCGGCCGTCGGCTCGTTGACGATGCGCAGCACGTTCAGGCCCGCGATCTCGCCGGCCTCCTTGGTCGCCTGGCGCTCCGCGTCGTTGAAGTACGCCGGGACGGTGATGACCGCGTCGGTCACCTTCTCGCCCAGGTACGCCTCGGCGTCCCGCTTCAGCTTCTGGAGCACGAAGGCGCTCATCTGCTGCGGGTTGAAGTCCTTGCCGTCCAGGTTGATCTTCCAGTCGGTGCCCATGTGGCGCTTGACCGACCGGATGGTCCTGTCGACGTTGGTCACGGCCTGCCGCTTGGCCACCTCGCCGACCAGCACCTCGCCGTTCTTCGCGAAGGCGACGACGGAAGGCGTGGTCCTGGCGCCCTCGGCGTTGGTGATGACGGTGGGCTCGCCGCCCTCCAGAACGCTGACGACGGAGTTAGTCGTGCCCAGGTCGATGCCGACCGCACGTGCCATTTCGATTCCTCCAGCTGACTTGAGTGGAACAGGCTCAAGCATGCCTGACGTCCGGCGTCGGGTCAACAGAGCTGAGTCGGCCAGACTCAACTCTTATCCGTTCCTTACGCGCAACCAGGCGCTGAACTGCGGTTCCGCGCGAGAGTGAGGCGGGAGTCACCCGCCAGGAGCGGGGCACCGGCGGCATCGACGGCGATGTCGCGGCGATGCCGCAGCCCTCTCGGCGGTCGCACCGGTGACGACGTCGGCGACGACGCGGCCGGGGCGGCGACGGCACGCGGTGGCAGCGGCGGTGGCGGTCGAGAGCCCCGCGCGGGGACGCGGATGCACCCGCGGACCGCCCGGGACGGCGGCATGACGGCGACATCAGGACAGCGGTACGCGGATACAAGTGTGCGTCACGGATATAAGTTAGTGGCGTATGCCCCGCTTTGGCGGTCGTCACGCGGCCGCGGCCGGGGCGCCTCCCAAGGCAAGCCTCAGCGATTCAGATCACCCCGCACCCGACTACAGTGCGGCTGGGGTTAGGGGTAGTCTCAAACGGACTGCATAAGTTACCGCTTAGTAATGTCGGGAATTCCGTGGCAGGAGCCCCCCGACCAAACCCTCGCAGGCCCGAGGAGCCCCCATGCAACTCGCCGCGATCATCGTGTCGCTGGTCCTGGCCGTGGTCGGCGCTGCCCTGCTCGCGCGCGCGATCGGCCAGTTCGTCCGGTACTTCAAGCTGGGCCAGCCGGTCCCGGCCGGCACCCGGACCGACAATCCCTACCAGCGCAGCGTGACCCTGGTGAAGGAGTTCCTCGGTCACACGCGCATGAACCGGTGGGGTGTCGTCGGCATCGCCCACTGGTTCGTGGCCGTCGGCTTCCTGACGCTGCCGCCGACCCTCGCCCAGGCGTTCGGCCAGCTCTTCCAGGCCGACTGGGTGCTGCCGGTCATCGGCGGCTTCCTGCCGTTCGAGATGTACATCGAGTTCATCGGCGTGATGACCGTGCTCGGCATCGCCGTGCTCATCGTCATCCGTCTGCTGAGCCTGCCGTCGCGTCCGGGCCGCAAGTCCCGCTTCGCCGGTTCCAAGTCGGGTCAGGCGTACTTCGTCGAGTACGTCATCCTCACCATCGGCCTCGCCATCTACGTGCTGCGCGGCCTCGAGGGCGCACTGCACCACGTGGACGGCTACGAGGCGGCGTACTTCGCCTCCTACCCGCTGGTGCTCGCCTTCGACGGCCTGTCCGTCGAGACGCTGCAGAACCTGGTCTACCTGGTCGCCACGATCAAGATCGGGACCTCGTTCGTGTGGATGATCGTGGTCTCGCTCAACACCAACATGGGTGTGGCCTGGCACCGCTTCCTCGCCTTCCCGAACATCTGGTTCAAGCGCGAGGCCGACGGCGACGTCGCCCTCGGCGCCCTGCAGCCGATGACGTCGGGCGGCAAGCCGATCGACTTCACCGACCCCGGCGACGACGACGTCTTCGGCGTCTCCCAGGTCGAGCAGTTCTCCTGGAAGGGCCTGCTGGACTTCTCCACCTGCACCGAGTGCGGGCGCTGCCAGTCGCAGTGCCCCGCCTGGAACACCGGCAAGCCGCTCTCCCCCAAGCTGCTGATCATGTCGCTGCGCGACCACGCGCACGCCAAGGCCCCGTACCTGCTGGCCGGCGGCGGCAAGACCATGGAGGGCGAGGAGAAGGCGTCGGCCGAGGCCCTGAAGGACGTGCCCGCCGCCGCGCTGGCCGAGGCCGAGCGCCCGCTGATCGGCACCCTGGAAGAGAACGGCGTCATCGACCCGGACGTCCTGTGGTCCTGCACCACCTGCGGCGCCTGCGTCGAGCAGTGCCCGGTCGACATCGAGCACGTCGACCACATCGTCGACATGCGCCGCTACCAGGTGATGATCGAGAGCTCCTTCCCGTCCGAGGCGGGCACGATGCTCAAGAACCTGGAGAAGAAGGGCAACCCCTGGGGCCTGGCGAAGAAGCAGCGCCTGGAGTGGACCAAGGAGGTCGACTTCGAGATCCCGGTCGTCGGCAGGGACATCGAGGACCTGTCCGAGGTCGAGTACCTGTACTGGGTCGGCTGCGCCGGCGCCCTCGAGGACCGCGCCAAGAAGACCACCAAGGCCTTCGCCGAGCTGCTGCACATCGCGGGCGTCAAGTTCGCGATCATGGGCGGCGACGAGAAGTGCACCGGTGACTCCGCCCGCCGCCTCGGCAACGAGCCCCTGTTCCAGGAGCTCGGCATGGAGAACGTCATGTCGCTGAACATGGCCTTCGGCGAGGAGACGGACGACGAGGGCAACGTCACCGAGGAGTCGAGGAAGCCCAAGTCGGCGAAGAAGATCGTCGCCACCTGCCCGCACTGCCTCAACACCCTCGGCAACGAGTACCCGCAGCTCGGCGGCGACTACGAGGTCATCCACCACACCCAGCTGCTCCAGCACCTGGTGGACGAGGGCAAGCTGATCCCGGTCACCCCGGTCGAGGGCCTCATCACCTACCACGACCCGTGCTACCTGGGCCGGCACAACAAGATCTACACGCCTCCGCGCGAGATCATCGCCAACGTCCCGGGCCTGCGCAACGAGGAGATGCACCGCCACAAGGAGCGCGGCTTCTGCTGCGGCGCCGGCGGCGCGCGGATGTGGATGGAGGAGCGGATCGGCAAGCGCATCAACGACGAACGCGTCGACGAGGCCCTCGCCCTGAACCCCGACATCGTCTCCACCGCCTGCCCGTTCTGCCTGGTCATGCTGACCGACTCGGTCAACGGCAAGAAGAACGACGGCAAGGCGAAGGAGTCCATCCAGGTCGTCGACGTCGCCCAGCTCCTGCTGGAGTCCGTCAAGACGCCGCTCGACCCCGCCGGTGAGGCGGAGAGCGAGAACACCCCGGAGCCCGAGCCGGTGAAGTAACCGGTCCGGTCCCTCCTCCAGCGCCCCGTCCCGGCTCCGGCCGGCGGCGGGGCGCTGTCGTGCGCCGCGGGCGCCGGGTCCCCCGCGGACGGGGCCCGCGTGGCACACGCCCCGGTTCCTCGGTGACGCGGGCGTCCGGGAAGGGAGACCGCGTGCGCACCCGCCGCGCACCCACCCCCACTTTCGTCATGTCCACGTACAACCCTCCCCGCCCCTCGCCGGTCTCCTTGACGGTGATCGCCGGGTGATCACCCGGTGAACCCGTGATCCCTCCAGGACGAACACGGGTGACCCACCGCACCGGCACGGGACGCCGCAGCCGGCGGCCGTCCCGCCCAGGGCAGGAGACCCATGCGCAAGAAGCTCAGCATCACTCTGGCGACCGCCACGGCGGCCGCGCTCACCGGCGGCCTGCTCGTCGCCACGGCCGGACCCGCGGCCGCCGCCCCGGGCCTCGACGGCGACTTCAACGGCGACGGCTACCGGGACGTCGCCGTCACCGCCCCCCTCGCCTCCGTCAACGGCAAGTCCAAGGCCGGAGTCGTCACCATCCTGTACGGCTCCCCGGGCGGCGCCGGCGCCAAGAAGATCCAGACCCTGCACCAGAACAGCGCCGGCGTCCCCGGCACCGCGGAGAAGGGCGACCAGTTCGGCAGCCACACCGCCCCCGGCGACTACAACGGCGACGGCTACGCCGACCTCGCCGTGGGCGCGCCGGGCGAGGACGCCGGCTCGGACACCGACGGCGGCACCGTGGTCATCCTGTGGGGCGGCTCCGGTGGCCTGTCGGGCGGCACCACGGTCTCCGACCCGGCCCGCTCCACCCACGACTGGTTCGGCCAGGTGGTCGCGGCCGGCGACTACAACGGCGACGGCCGGGACGACCTCGCGATCGCGTCCGACATCGACAAGGTCGACATCTACCGCGGCGGCTTCACCAAGTCGGGCTCCACCGGAGGCCGTTACAGCGTCACGGCCCCCATCCTCAAGGTGAAGGGCCTGGACATCTTCAACCTCACCCCGGGCGACATCGACGCCGACGGCCGGACCGACCTGGTCGTGGACGGCTACGAGGGCGACAGCGACGGCGAGTACTCGTACAACGCCAACTACTGGCTGCCCGGCTCCTCCTCCGGTGTGACGAGGTCGGGCGCGCAGAAGCTGCCCGCCGGAGTCATCTCCGACATCGGCGACGTGGACGGCGACGGCCACGGCGACATCGTCATCGGCAACAGCTGGGACGCCGGCGCGAACAGCGCGGGCGTCGCCAAGGGCGGGGCCGTCAAGATCGTCTACGGGACGGCGGGCGGCCCCGAGGGCGCCGCCGAGACCATCAGCCAGAACACGGCGGGCGTCCCCGGCAGCAACGAGAAGGGCGACAACTTCGGCTACGAGGTCTCCCTCGGCGACATCAACGGCGACGGCCACGACGACCTCGTCGTCGGCGCGCCGGGCGAGGACCTGAACGGGGTCAAGGACGCCGGCATGGTCTCCGTGATCTACGGCTGGAACGGCGGCCTGCGCGACACCGGCTCCCAGGCCCTGGAACAGAACACCCCGGGCGTCCCCGGCACCAGCGAGGAGGGCGACGGCTTCGGCGGCGAGGTCCTGCTCTCCGACGTCACCGGCGACGGAAAGGCCGACCTCACGGTCGGCCTCCCCTGGGAGAACGCGAACAACGGCTACGCCGTCGTCTTCAACTCCGACGGTACGAAGATCGACCCCGCCGGACGCGGCATCGGCCTGACCCCCGCCGGCATCTCCTCGGCCGGCACCCCGCTGTTCGGCTTCCACGTCAACGGCTGAATCGACCGGGCCACTCGAGCGAACCGCGGGCCGGCACCGATGACGGCCGCGCCGACCTGTCCCTGTCCGCACCGGGCGAGAACTCCGGCGACGGCTCGGTCCGGTTCCTGCGCGGCACCGCGACCGGTCTCACGACCACGGGCGCGACCGGTTTCGGCCCGACGACGGCAGGCGTGTCGACCGCGGGCAGCCCGCGCTTCGGCACGGCCCTCGCCGACTGACCACCGCCCCCTCCCCACGGGGCCCACGCACCCCACGGGCCCACGAACCCCACGGAGACCCCTATGCGGACCCCTCGGCACAGACACACCGGAGCCGCCC
>NZ_LIQT01000218.1 GCF_001418415.1 Streptomyces hirsutus | reverse complement strand
TCGCGTCCACTGTGTTGGTTCTGAAACCACGAACGACCCCACGTGCTTGGCGTGGTGCGGTTGTCTGTTTCATAATGTTTCGGTGGTCATAGCGTAGGGGAAACGCCCGGTTACATTCCGAACCCGGAAGCTAAGCCTTATTGCGCCGATGGTACTGCAGGGGGGACCCTGTGGGAGAGTAGGACGCCGCCGAACAATTCTTGAAAAGGGTTGGACCCCGAACTTCGGTTCGGGGTCCAACCCTTTTTTGTTCTGCGTCACTTGAAGTTCACGTTGCGCAACGAGCATCGTTCCCATGGGTACTGCTGCACTGCTCAGGGCCGCCGGCGTCGGATTCGGTGACGAGGTGGTCGTGTCCGCCTTCGGGAACGTGGAGGTTGCCGAAGCCGTCACTCTCGCAGGTGCGTTGCCGGTGTTCGCCGAGATAGATCCGGCGACCTACTGCCTCGCGCCGGCCGCCGTGGAAGCGGCCATCACCCCACGCACGGCGGCCGTCGTCGCCGTGCATCGTTTCGGCAGGCACGCCGACCTCGCGCGGTTGCACACTCTCGGACAGCGACACGGCCTGCTCGTGCTGGAGCACGGGGAGTCCGAGGCTCCGTACGACGAGGTCGCCCGGCGCAGGGAGCGGGCAGCCTACCTCGACGCGAAACTGCGGGGGGTGCGGACGCCCGACGGAGGCGACGGGCACACCTACCAGCAGTACGTCGTACGGATCCCCGGAAACGGACGGCCCGACCGGGACGCCTTCGCACGGGCCGTGCGGGCCAGGGGAGTCGAGTGCAGGGTGCCGGTGAAGACGCCTGTGCACCGGCTGCCGGAGTTCCGGCGGTGCGTGTCCCTGCCCGAGACCGAACGGGCCGCCGACGAGACGCTCGCCCTGCCCGTGGACGCCTCGTTGACCAAGCGGGACATGCAGCGCGTCGCGTCGGCGTGCAACGCACTGGGCGGACTGCTGCAGGCGGCTGTCTGAACCGCGGGCGAGGACCAGCCGGGGAGCGCTGGTTGGGAGCACGGGGCTGCTCAGGGTATGATCTATTCCGTTGCCGGGCGGGAAACCGCAGTTGGCAACAGGCCCCTATAGCTCAGTCGGTAGAGCGTCTCCATGGTAAGGAGAAGGTCAACGGTTCGATTCCGTTTGGGGGCTCCGATCAGAAAGGCCCCGCCCTCCCGGGCGGGGCCTTTCTCATGCCCGGATCTGATCCGGCAGCTCTGATCCAGCTCACTCCTGGTGAAGTTCCGGGACGCGCATGGCGAGGATCGCCATGTCGTCGGAGGGGGCGTCGGAGGCGAAGCGTTCCACTGCGCGCATGATGCGGGCGGCGACCGCGCCGGCGGTCAGACCCGTACAGGTCGTCAGGACGTCGGCGAGGCCGTCGTCGCCGAGCATGCGCGTGCCCTCACGGCGCTCGGTGACACCGTCGGTGACACACAGCAGGACGTCGCCCGGATCGAGCGTGACCGTCTGCTCGTACAGCTCCAGGTCCTCCAGGACACCGAGGAGGGGCTGGGGATCGGCTGCCGGTTCGACGGTGCCGTCCTGGCGCAGGCGCAGCGGCAGCGGGTGGCCGGCGCACACCACCTTCAGGTCCGCGCTGCCGTCCTCCCGCGGGCGCAGCTCGCCGTAGAGCAGGGTGAGGAAGCGGCTGCGGGCGCCCTCGTCGAGGATGGCGGAGTTCAGGCGCTCGAGGACCGCGGGGCCGCTGAGGCCCTCGCGGGCCAGCAGCCTCAGGGCGTGCCGGGCCAGGCCGGTGACGGCCGCGGCGTTCGGGCCCGTACCGCAGACGTCGCCGATGGCGAAGCCGTAGGTGCCGTCGCTGATCGGGAACAGGTCGTAGAAGTCGCCGCCGACCTCGTTGCCCTCGCCGGCCGCGCGGTAGATGACCTCGACCTCGACGCCGTCGATGTCGGGGAGCTCCGGCGGCAGGAGGCTGCGCTGGAGGGACTGGCTGATGGCCGTGCGCTCGGAGTAGAGGCGGGCGTTGTCCAGGGCCAGGGCGGCCCTGCGGGAGAGGTCCTCGGCGAGCTCCAGGATCTCCTGGCGGAAGTGTTCGTCGGTCGGCTTGCCGAGCGTCAGCATGCCGATGACGCGGTTACGGGCGACCAGCGGGAGGACCACCGTCTCGCCACCGACGGCTGAGGCCGTGGTGAGGGTGGGACCGATGCCGGAGGTGACCTGGCCGCTCGGGCCGCTGGACAGGCCCAGGCTGCGCATGGACGAGCGCAGGGCCGCCTGATGGGCCACCTCGCCGGGAGCCGACCAGACACGGGCGCCGGGAGCGGGGACCGGATCGGGCGGGGCGATCTTCGAAAGCAGGGACTTGATGCCGTCGATGAGCTCCTCGTCCTCGTGCAGCACGTAGGAGAGGTACGGCTCGGACGCCTGGTCGGCGATCGTGTAGACGGCGCACCAGGTGGCCAGGGTGGGGACGGTCATCTGGGCCATGAGGGCCAGGGTCTGGTCACGGTCCAGGGTGCCGGCCAGCAGGTCGGACGCCTCGACGAGGAAACTCAGCGAGCCCCGGCGCAGTCGCTCCAGCTCGCCCAGACGGGCCGACTCGACAGCCAGGGCGATGCGGTCGGCGGCGAACTGGAGGCGCAGCGCCTCCTCGTTGGAGTACCGGCCGGCTCCCTCCGCGGCGACGCCGAGGGAGCCCGTGAGGCGGCCCTCGACCTTGAGCGGGACCGTGACGACCGAGCGCATGCCGGTGCCGTTGAGAAGCGGAACCGCACCGGGCAGGGTGGAGAGGTCGTCGTGGACGGCCGGCATGCGGGCGGAGCCGTAGCGGCCGGAGCCGGCCTCCACCGGGACGCGGGCGAAGCGCTGACGGGTGGAGGGCAGGCCGGTGGAGGCACGTACCTCGAGTTCCGTCTCGTCATCGGTGGCGAGGAGCAGGAAGGCGGAGTCACCGTCGAGCATGTCGCGTGCGCGTTCCACCGTGCGCTGCAGGAGGCCGTCGAGGTCGTCCGGGGCGGGCGAGCCGATGAACACCTCGAAGGGATCGGTGCTCTGGCTCTCGGAGGAGCCGGCCGAGTCGGCGGAGGGGCCTCGCAACGGGGTCTGCAGGACCGCCCTTTCGTGGTCCCTGACGAGAAGGCACACGGTTGACGGATCGCCGTCCGTGTCGCGGACACGAAGGTGCGAGGCGTAGACCGGGACCACCCGGCCGCTGGTGTCCCTTATGCCGTAACTGCCTTCCCAGCGGGAGAGTTGGAGCGCCTCCGCGATGCCGGTGCCGGTGCCGGGAGTGTGCGGCCAGGCGGCGAGGTCGGTGAGCGGCTTGCCGGTGACCTGGTCGGCCGTGTAGCCGAAGAGTTCCTCCGCGTCCTCGTTCCAGGAGGAGATCGCGCCGATCCGGTCGATCTGCACGACGGCGACGCGGACCCGGGCGTCGGCGATCGGGAGGAGTTCGGACGGCAGCGCCGGCCCGGCCGAGCGGGCGCCCACCGGGCGGTCGGGAACGTCGAGTTGGAACCAGACGGTCTTGTGGGCGGGGGTGTACTCGACGCCCCAGCGGCCGGCCAGGGCCGCGCAGAGCTGGAGGCCGCGCCCGCCCTCGCGGTCGGGGCTGCCCATGCCGGCGGCCGGGCCCTGGAGCGGGACCTCACGCTCCGGGTACCGGTCGGTCACCTCGATCCGTACACCGTCGTCGCAGCGCAGGCACAGCAGGTCGGCCCAGGTGCCGGCGTGGATCACGGCATTGGTCACGAGCTCGCTGGTGAGGACCACGGCGTCGTCGATGATGTCGGCGAACCCCCACCCTTGGAGGGTGTCGCGGACGAAGGAGCGGGCACTCGCGACCGAGCGCCCGACGGGCTCGAAGCTGGCGGCCGCGCGCGCGGTGATCACAGAACTCCTCGACCGGTTCTCGACGGGCATGGTCCCCTGGGCGACCGGCTCGTGCCGCTGGTGCGGCAGGCCGCTCGTCGGCCGAGGGTCCGGGGGCTGTTCCCCCGGGATCAGTCCGCTGCTCATGTGTGCGGCCGCCCTCCGATGCCCGCTCGTCTCCGTGCCACAGCCCGGACCGGACGGACCGGTGTGGCTGGACAGCCGGATGCAAGGTTACTTACCTTCGCGGTCCGAGCGGAGGCCGGTCTGCTGTGTTTCCGTCGGGAGGTGTCCGACGTCCGGAGTGCGTGCGGACGATGTGCGAAGCTGCCGAACTGTTATGGCCTGGTTCGGCGGGGGTGAAACACTGGGCAGGCCGGTTGTTGCGAAGGCCGGACAGGGAGGGTGTCCTCCGGGCCGGGCGGCGGTCCGGGTAGAGCCCTGACCGGCAGGGCAGGTATCGCAGTAGTACACGCATATGCACGAGTAAACAGAACAGGCAGAAGCAGTCAGCAGTCACAGGTACGCCGTGCGGTGGTACCCGAGTACAGCAGTAACGGTCGACCCCTGCGGGAGGGACACAGTGGAGTCTGGCGCAGCGACGCGGGGCACGAACACGCGCGCGAAAGGCGGACAGTCCCCTGGTAAGCAGGGCAGGTCCCGGGGCGGGACCACCATGGTGGACACCGTGGCCCTGAACCGCCTGATGGTCGCCCTGGTGGCGATGCGGGACGGGAATTTCCGCAAGCGGCTCACGGTGTCCGGCGACGGCGTGATGGCGGAGATCGCGGCGGTTTTCAACGAGGTGGCCGACCGCAATCTCCATCTGACGGGTGAGCTGGCGCGGGTGCGGCGCACGGTGGGGCGCGAGGGGAAACTCACCGAGCGCCTGGAGACGGGGGCCTGCGAGGGTTCCTGGTCCACCGCGATCGACAACTCGAACGCGCTGGTGGACGATCTGGTGCGGCCCGTCTCCGAGGTCAGCCGGGTGCTGTCGGCGGTGGCCGACGGTGATCTGTCACCGCGGATGGAGCTGCGGGCACAGCTGGGCGACGGGCAGGGACAGCCGCTGCGCGGCGAGTTCCTGAAGGTCGGGCGTACCGTCAACAATCTGGTCGACCAGTTGTCGACCTTCACCGACGAGGTCACGCGGGTGGCCAGCGAGGTCGGTACCGAGGGCAAGCTGGGCGGCCAGGCCCGGGTGCGGGGCATGTCCGGTTCGTGGAAGGACCTCACGGACTCGGTCAACACCATGGCGGAGCGGCTGACGGCGCAGGTGCGCGACATCGCGCTGGTGACGACGGCGGTCGCCCGGGGCGATCTGTCCCGCAAGGTCACCGTGCACGTCGAAGGCGAGATGCTGGAGCTGAAGAACACCGTCAACACGATGGTGGACCAGCTCTCGGCGTTCTCCTCCGAAGTGACCCGCGTCGCGCGCGAGGTGGGCACCGAGGGTGCGCTGGGCGGGCAGGCGCAGGTGTCCGGGGTGGACGGTGTGTGGAAGGAGCTCACCGACTCCGTCAACACCATGGCCGGGAACCTGACGGCGCAGGTGCGCGAGATCGCGGAGGTGACGACCGCGGTCGCCAACGGCGACCTGTCGCGGAAGGTGACCGTTCCGGCCCGTGGCGAGGTCGCGCAGCTGGCCGAGACGATCAACCAGATGACCGAGACGCTGAAGATCTTCGCGGACGAGGTCACCCGGGTCGCCAACGAGGTCGGGGCCGAGGGGCAGCTGGGCGGTCAGGCGAACGTGCCCGGTGCCGCCGGTACCTGGAAGGACCTGACGGACTCCGTCAACACGGTGTTCCGGAACCTGACCACGCAGGTGCGGGACATCGCGGCGGTGACGACGGCGGTCGCCAACGGCGACCTGTCGCAGAAGGTCACCGTGGACGTGGCCGGCGAGATGCTGGAGCTGAAGAACACCGTCAACACGATGGTGGACCAGCTGTCCTCCTTCGGTGCCGAGGTCACGCGCGTGGCGCGCGAGATCGGTGTCGAGGGCGAGTTGGGCGGCCAGGCTCAGGTGCCGGGGGCGGCGGGGACCTGGAAGGACCTCACCGACTCCGTCAACACCGCGTTCCGCAACCTCACCGGTCAGGTGAGGAACATCGCCCAGGTGACGACGGCGGTGGCCAACGGCGACCTGTCGCAGAAGGTCACCGTGGACGTGTCCGGCGAGATGCTCCAGCTGAAGAACACCGTGAACACGATGGTGGACCAGCTGTCGAGCTTCGCCGACCAGGTCACGCGCATGGCCCGGGACGTGGGCACGGAAGGCCGGCTGGGCGGTCAGGCCAGGGTGGACGGCGTATCGGGCACCTGGAAGGAACTCACCGACTCCGTCAACTCGATGGCGTCCAATCTGACCGGCCAGGTGCGCAACATCGCCCAGGTCACGACGGCGGTGGCCCGGGGCGACCTGTCGCAGAAGATCGACGTCGACGCGCGCGGGGAGATCCTCGAGCTGAAGAACACCATCAACACGATGGTGGACCAGCTGTCGTCGTTCGCCGACCAGGTCACGCGGGTGGCCCGCGAGGTGGGCACCGAGGGCCGGCTCGGCGGCCAGGCCCAGGTGCCCGGTGTCGCCGGCGTGTGGCGCGACCTCACCGACTCGGTGAACGGCATGGCCGGCAACCTCACCGCGCAGGTGCGCAACATCGCCCAGGTGGCGACCGCGGTGGCCCGGGGCGACCTGTCGCAGAAGATCACCGTGGACGCGCGCGGGGAGATCCTCGAGCTCAAGAACACGCTGAACACGATGGTGGACCAGCTGTCGTCGTTCGCCGAGGAGGTCACGCGGGTGGCCCGCGAGGTGGGCACGGAGGGGATCCTCGGCGGTCAGGCCGAGGTGCAGGGCGTCTCCGGCACCTGGAAGGACCTCACCCAGTCGGTGAACGGCATGGCGAACAACCTGACCCTCCAGGTCCGCAACATCGCCGAGGTCACCACCGCGGTCGCCAAGGGCGATCTGTCGAAGAAGATCACCGTCGACGCCAAGGGCGAGATCCTCGAACTCGTCACCACCGTCAACACGATGGTGGACCAGCTCTCGTCGTTCGCCGAGCAGGTGACCCGGGTGGCCCGCGAGGTGGGCACCGAGGGCATCCTGGGCGGTCAGGCGCACGTGCCCGGGGTCACGGGCATCTGGAAGGACCTGAGCGACAACGTCAACCTGATGGCCAAGAACCTGACCACGCAGGTGCGTAATATCTCCCAGGTGTCCGCCGCGGTCGCCAACGGTGACCTGACGCGGGAGGTCACCATCGAGGCGCGCGGTGAGCTGGCGCAGTTCGCCGACACCATCAACATCATGGTGAAGACGCTGAGGGCGTTCGCCGAGCAGGTCACCAAGGTGGCCCGCGAGGTGGGCACGGACGGCATCCTCGGTGGCCAGGCGCAGGTGCCGGGTGTGGCCGGTACGTGGAAGGACCTCACCGAGTCCGTGAACCGGATGGCGTCCAATCTGACCGGTCAGGTGCGCAACATCGCCATGGTGACCACGGCCATCGCCAAGGGCGACCTGACGAAGAAGATCGACATCGACGCGCGCGGGGAGATCCTCGAGCTGAAGACCACCATCAACACGATGGTGGACCAGCTCTCGTCGTTCGCCGAAGAGGTCACGCGGGTGGCCCGCGAAGTGGGCACGGAGGGGCAGCTCGGCGGGCAGGCGCGCGTGCGTGACGTCGACGGCACCTGGCGGGACCTGACCGAGTCCGTGAACGAGATGGCGGGGAACCTGACCCGCCAGGTGCGTGCCATCGCACGCGTGGCGACCGCGGTGACCCGCGGCGATCTGAACCTGAAGATCGACGTGGACGCGTCCGGGGAGATCCAGGAACTCCAGGACTACATCAACAAGATGATCGCCAACCTGCGCGACACCACGATCGCCAACAAGGAGCAGGACTGGCTCAAGGGCAATCTGGCCCGCATCTCCGGGCTGATGCAGGGCCGCCGGGACCTGGAGGACGTGGCCTCGCTGATCATGAGCGAGCTGACGCCGGTGGTCTCCGCGCAGCACGGCGCGTTCTTCCTCTCGATGCCCCTGGTCGACGGGGAGGACGTGAGCATCACCGACGACGACCAGTACGAGCTGCGCATGCTCGGTTCGTACGGCTACTCGCTGGGCTCGATGCCGACGTCGTTCCGGCCCGGGGAGGGGCTCATCGGGACGGCCGCCATGGAGAAGCGCACCATCCTGGTGGAGAACGCGCCCAGTGGCTACCTGAAGATCTCCTCGGGGCTGGGGGAGGCGCCGCCCGCCCAGGTGATCGTGCTTCCGGTGCTGTTCGAGGGGACCGTGCTGGGCGTTATCGAACTGGCCTCGTTCACCCCGTTCACGCACATCCAGAAGGACTTCCTCAACCAGATCGCCGAGATGATCGCGACCAGCGTCAACACCATCTCGGTGAACACCAAGACGGAGCTGCTGCTGGCGCAGTCGCAGGAGCTGACCGAGCAACTCCGTGAACGTTCGGCCGAGTTGGAGCAGCGACAGAAGGCGCTCCAGGCGTCCAACGCCGAACTGGAGGAGAAGGCCGAGCTGTTGGCCCAGCAGAACCGCGACATCGAGGTCAAGAACACCGAGATCGAGGAGGCGCGGCAGGTCCTGGAGGAGCGCGCCGAGCAACTCGCGGTCTCCATGCGCTACAAGAGCGAGTTCCTGGCCAACATGTCGCACGAGCTGCGCACTCCGCTCAACTCGCTGCTGATCCTGGCCAAGCTGCTCGCCGACAACCCCGAGGGGAATCTCTCCCCGAAGCAGGTCGAGTTCGCCGAGACCATCCACGGCGCCGGCTCCGACCTGCTGCAGCTGATCAACGACATCCTCGACCTGTCGAAGGTCGAGGCGGGCAAGATGGACGTCTCCCCGACGCGCATCGCGCTCGTCCAGCTCGTGGACTACGTGGAGGCCACCTTCCGTCCGCTGACCGCGGAGAAGGGCCTGGACCTGTCGGTGCGGGTCTCCCCGGAGCTGCAGGCCACGCTGCACACCGACGAGCAGCGGTTGCTGCAGGTGCTGCGCAACCTGCTCTCCAACGCGGTGAAGTTCACCGACTCCGGGTCCGTCGAGCTGGTCATCCGCCCGGCCCGCGACGATGTCCCGCAGGCCATCAGGGAGCAGCTGCTGGAGGCCGGTTCGCTGACCGACCCGGACGCCGACCTGATCGCGTTCTCGGTGTCCGACACGGGCATCGGGATCGCCGCCAGCAAGATGCGGGTGATCTTCGAGGCGTTCAAGCAGGCGGACGGCACGACCAGCCGCAAGTACGGCGGCACGGGACTCGGACTGTCCATTTCCAGGGAGATCGCCCAACTGCTCGGCGGTGAGATCCACGCGCAGAGCGAACCGGGTCGCGGCTCGACGTTCACGCTGTATCTCCCGCTGCACCCGAGCGAGTTGCCGCCGCACGGCTACCCGCAGTCCATGCCGGCCCTGGAGAGCGGCAGCACGTCCGCGTCGGCCGATTCCTCCGGTGCGACGGTGGAGGCACCGGCCGAGGCGACGTCGTACCGGGAGACCCAGAACGGTCCGGCCGCTCTGTTCCGGCGGCGTCGCAGGCCCCTGCCCGAGCTGGAACAGCGGCCCGCGCCGCAGGAGCCGGAACAGTGGCTGGGCACGCCGGCCCCGGAGCGGGAGCGGGATGCGGCGCCCCGGTCGCAGCGCGGTATCCGGTTCGGCGGGCAGAAGGTGCTGATCGTCGACGACGACATCCGCAATGTGTTCGCGCTGACCAGCGTCCTCGAACAGCACGGGCTGTCCGTGCTGTACGCGGAGAACGGCCGCGAGGGCATCGAGGTGCTGGAGCAGCACGACGACGTGGCGGTCGTCCTGATGGACATCATGATGCCCGAGATGGACGGATACGCGACGACGACGGCGATCCGTCGGATGCCGCAGTTCGCGGGACTGCCGATCATCGCGCTCACCGCGAAGGCGATGAAGGGCGACCGGGAGAAGGCGATCGAGTCGGGAGCCTCCGACTACGTGACGAAGCCGGTCGACCCCGATCACCTGCTGTCGGTGATGCAGCAGTGGATGCGGGGGGTGTGACCGCGGTGCCCCGGAAGAGGGGGGCGTGAGGGTGGTGATCCGGGGCGTGCGATGGTGGAGGAGGGCTTCACCGTTCACGTGGAGCCGCTGACGCGGCGTGCGTGAAGCCGTGTAGAAGTACGGGATTCGGGGAACCTTCTGGTCCCGCTCCGCGTTTCTGCTATGTGCACAGTGACATCACGGTGACAGGGTGTGGCGACGGGCGGGGTGCGGCTACGATGACCGGCACAAGGACGGGCGGCGCAAGGGCGCCGTCCCCTGGGACGGCACCCGCCGGTGTCCACCCAGGACCTGCGGACAGGGGAGGCCCCAAGCCGGGGCGAGGAGGGCGGGCCATGGTCCAGAAGGCCAAGATCCTCCTGGTCGACGACCGGCCGGAGAATCTGCTGGCGCTGGAGGCGATCCTCTCGGCGCTCGATCAGACGCTGGTACGGGCATCGTCCGGGGAGGAAGCACTCAAGGCGCTGCTCACGGATGACTTCGCGGTCATTCTGCTGGACGTTCAGATGCCGGGCATGGACGGCTTCGAGACCGCGGCGCACATCAAGCGGCGCGAGCGGACGCGGGACATCCCGATCATCTTTCTCACCGCGATCAACCACGGCCCGCATCACACGTTCCGCGGGTACGCGGCGGGTGCGGTCGACTACATCTCCAAGCCCTTCGACCCGTGGGTGCTGCGTGCGAAGGTCTCGGTGTTCGTCGAGCTGTACATGAAGAACTGCCAGCTGAGGGAGCAGGCGGCGCTGCTGCGGCTCCAGTTGGAGGGCGACGAGAAGGACGCGGGGGAGCAGAAGGAGTCCGCCGGCCTGCTCGCCGAGCTCTCCGCGCGGCTCGCGGCCGTCGAGGAACAGGCCGAGGCCCTGTCCAAGCAGCTCAACGACGAATCGACCGACGCGGCCGCGGTGGCCACGGCGGCCCATCTGGAGCGCAAGCTCACGGGATTGCGGCGGGCGCTGGACGCGCTGGAACCGGGCACGGGCGGCGTGTCCCCCATGCCGTCGCAGAACTGACCGACGACGTACGGGCCTTGTGGCTCGTACGGCACGGATCGTGGGCCGCAGGGCCTGTCCGGCATCTCATGCCGGAGCCCCGGGGGTCGGCACGGCCTCCCTCCTCCCTCCTCCGCCGTGCGGTGGAACGTACCAGTCCCCGCTCGCCCCAGCCGGACAGAAACCGTCAGTCACCTTTGACTTGGTCCGCCGGACAGCCTCTCCCCGCGTCAGTTCGGCGCCTCCGTGGCAGCGACACGAACGGGTGAAGCGGCTGGCACGCGTGTCCACCGGCGTCTCCACCGGTAACCTCACCCCCATGGCCTCACGTCCCTCCGCAGCCAAGAAGCCACCCGCGAAGAAGGCGGCTGCTTCCGCGAAGGCCCCGGCGAAGAAGGCCGTTGCCAGGAAGCCGCCTCCCAAGAAGGCCCCGGCCAGGAAACCGCCCGCCAAGAAGGCCGGGGCGAAGAGGCCCGCTCCCAAACCGGCTCCCAGCCCGACCGGCGGCGTCTACCGGCTCGTGCGCGCCGTGTGGCTGGGGCTGGCGCACGCCGTCGGAGCGGTCTTCCGGGGCATAGGGCAGGGCGCCAGGAACCTCGACCCCGCCCACCGCAAGGACGGCCTCGCGCTGCTCCTGCTCGGCATCGGACTCATCGTCGCCGCGGGCACCTGGGCCGACCTCGAGGGTCCCGTCGGCGACCTCGTGGAGATCCTGGCCACCGGCGCGTTCGGCCGGCTCGACCTGCTGGTGCCGATCCTGGTCGCGGTCGTCGCGGTGCGCCTCATCCGGCACCCGGAGAAGCCGGAGGCCAACGGCCGCATCGTGATCGGCCTGTCCGCGCTCCTCATCGGTGTGCTCGGCCAGATCCACATCGCCTGCGGCTCGCCCGCCCGCAGCGACGGCATGCACGCCATAAGGGACGCCGGAGGGCTCATCGGCTGGGGCGCGGCCACGCCACTGTCGTACACCATGACCGATGTGCTCGCCGTGCCCCTGCTGGTGCTGCTCACCGTCTTCGGACTGCTGGTCGTCACCGCCACTCCGGTCACCGCCATTCCGCAGCGGCTGCGACTGCTCGGCACCAAGCTGGGACTCGTCCACGACCTCGAGCCGGAGGAGTTCGGCGAGGACGACGAGCGCTACGACGAGCAGTGGCGCGAGGCGCTGCCCGCGAGCCGCCGAGGGCGCGGACGCGCGCCTGTGGAGTACGACCCCGACCTCGCGGAGCGGGAGGCGCTGTCACGGCGCCGGGGCCGGCCGCGCAGGTCCGCGGTGCCCCAGCCCGACATGAACCGGCCGATGGACGCCGTGGACGTGGCCGCCGCGGCCGCCGCCTCCCTCGACGGCGCCGTCCTGCACGGGATGCCGCCCTCGCCGATCGTCGCCGACCTGACCCAGGGCGTGCGCACGGGCGACCGCGAGCCGACCACCCCGACACCGGTGCCGGCCGCCCGCCCCCAGCAGGGCGAGCAGGACAGGCCGAGGCCGGGCGTCAGGCAGAACGCGCCGAAGCGGGGCGGGCAGGACAAGCAGGACCGGGAACGGGCGGACTCCGGCGTCCTGGACCTCACCAAGACCCCGGCCGAGCCCCGCGACCTCCCCCCGCGCGCGGAGCAGCTCCGGTTGTCCGGTGACATCACCTACTCCCTGCCGGCCCTCGACCTCCTCACGCGCGGCGGCCCCGGCAAGTCGCGCAGCGCCGCCAACGACGCCGTCGTCGACTCGCTCACCACCGTCTTCACCGAGTTCAAGGTCGACGCCCGCGTCACCGGCTTCACGCGCGGGCCCACGGTCACCCGCTACGAGGTGGAACTCGGCCCGGCCGTGAAGGTCGAGCGGATCACCGCGCTGACGAAGAACATCGCGTACGCGGTCGCCAGCGCCGACGTACGCATCATCAGCCCCATCCCCGGCAAGTCCGCAGTCGGCATCGAGATCCCGAACACCGACCGGGAGATGGTCAACCTCGGTGACGTACTGCGGCTCGCGGAGTCCGCCGAGGACGACGACCCGATGCTGGTCGCCTTCGGAAAGGACGTCGAGGGCGGCTACGTCATGCACTCGCTGGCGAAGATGCCGCACATGCTGGTCGCCGGCGCCACCGGCTCCGGCAAGTCGTCCTGCATCAACTGCCTGATCACGTCGATCATGATGCGGGCGACGCCGGAGGACGTCCGGATGATCCTGGTCGACCCCAAGCGCGTGGAGCTCACCGCCTACGAGGGCATCCCGCACCTGATCACGCCGATCATCACCAACCCCAAGCGGGCCGCCGAGGCCCTCCAGTGGGTCGTCCGCGAGATGGACCTCCGCTACGACGATCTGGCCGCCTACGGGTACCGGCACATCGACGACTTCAACCGCGCGGTGCGCGAGGGCAAGGTCAAGCCGCCCGAGGGCAGCGAGCGGGAACTCCAGCCGTACCCGTACCTGTTGGTGATCGTCGACGAGCTGGCCGACCTGATGATGGTCGCCCCGCGGGACGTCGAGGACGCCATCGTGCGGATCACGCAGCTCGCGCGGGCGGCCGGTATCCACCTGGTGCTCGCCACGCAGCGGCCCTCGGTCGACGTCGTCACCGGTCTGATCAAGGCGAACGTGCCCTCCCGGCTCGCGTTCGCCACCTCCTCCCTCGCGGACTCGCGGGTCATCCTCGACCAGCCCGGCGCCGAGAAGCTGATCGGCAAGGGAGACGGCCTCTTCCTGCCGATGGGGGCGAACAAACCGACCCGTATGCAGGGCGCGTTCGTGACCGAGGAGGAGGTCGCCGTCGTCGTCCAGCACTGCAAGGACCAGATGACGCCCGTCTTCCGGGACGACGTCGTCGTCGGGACCAAGCAGAAGAAGGAGATCGACGAGGACATCGGCGACGACCTCGACCTGCTGTGCCAGGCGGCCGAACTGGTCGTCTCCACCCAGTTCGGGTCGACGTCCATGCTCCAGCGCAAGCTGCGCGTGGGCTTCGCGAAGGCGGGCCGGCTCATGGACCTCATGGAGTCCCGGAACATCGTCGGACCGAGCGAGGGGTCGAAGGCTCGTGACGTTCTTGTGAAGGCTGACGAGCTGGACGGCGTGCTCGCCGTGATCCGGGGGGAGTCTGAAGGGTAGGCAGGGGGACACGGTCGTCGCTTCGGCGCACCCAGGTGGCCGATCGTGACCCACCCGTAAGGGATCAGTGCGCAACCCTTTTCCCCGGTCGCACGTCAAGTTGAGGGAAACGGTAAGCAGTAGTGCCATCATCGGCATGTCGGGCCATTCCGATGGCGTACAAAGTCAGGCCGCCCGGTTGCCCCACCCTTTTGTCACCCCCCTAGACTGAACCTCCAGCACAGGTGGCTACACGCTCGAAAGGCGCCCCCGTGTCCATCGGCAACTCTCCTGAAGACGAGCGTCCGTTCGACGACGTATCCGACGTACCCGATGTGTCCGACGACGTCTCCGAGGGAGACCGTCCCTCCGTCGGACGTGCGCTGAAGCAGGCGCGCATCGCCG
Source organism: Streptomyces hirsutus (assembly GCF_001418415.1). Classification (GTDB taxonomy): domain Bacteria; phylum Actinomycetota; class Actinomycetes; order Streptomycetales; family Streptomycetaceae; genus Streptomyces; species Streptomyces hirsutus. The sequence goes on along the minus strand of NZ_LIQT01000218.1, from coordinate 7,333 downwards.
CCGGCCTCACCGTCGACGACGTCACCACAGCCACCCGGGTCCGCATCGCCATCGTGCACGCCATCGAGGCGGACAACTTCGAGCCCTGCGGCGGCGACGTCTACGCGCGCGGGCACATCCGAACCCTGGCCCGGGCCGTGCACCTCGACCCCGCCCCACTGATCACCCAGTACGACGCCGAACACGGAGGCCGTCCGGCCCCCACCCCGGCAGCCCCCCTGTTCGAGGCGGAACGCATCCGTCCCGAGCGGCGCGGGCCCAACTGGACCGCCGCCATGGTGGCCGCGATCGTCGTCGTCATCGGCTTCGTCGGGTTCACGATGGTCAACGGCGGCGACGGCGACAAGGCGAACGTCGCCGACGGCGACGCCACTGCGAGCGCCTCCGAATCCTCCACCCCCAAGTCCGAGAAGCCCGCCCCCGAGCCGGAGTCCTCCGACAGTGCCATCGCGGCCGCGCCGCAGGACAAGGTGATCGTCAAGGTGAGCGCCCCCGACGGGCGCAGCTGGATCTCCGCCAAGGACCACAGCGGCCGGCTGCTCTTCGACGGACTGCTCGCGCAGGGCGACTCCAAGACCTTCGAGGACAGCTCGAAGATCAACCTCGTGCTCGGTGACGCCGGCGCGATCGACCTCTTCGTCAACGGCAAGAAGATCGAGGACGACTGGCAGCCGGGCGCCGTGGAGCGCCTGACCTACACCAAGGGCGACCCGCAGGCCGGATAACGGGACGGCATCCACCCAAAGGGTGCTTCGTCGACGGGGTCGGCCAGGATCGGTCAACCCCGTCGACGTGGGGCGTCAGCGGGACGAAGTAGTCTTGAGCCCATGCCTGATCGCCGCACCGTCGCACTCGTCACCCTTGGCTGCGCCCGTAACGAGGTGGACTCGGAGGAGCTCGCAGGCCGTTTGGAGGCGGACGGCTGGCAGCTCGTGGAGGATGCCGAAGACGCGGACGTCGCCGTCGTGAACACCTGCGGTTTCGTCGAAGCCGCCAAGAAGGACTCCGTCGACGCCCTCTTGGAGGCCAACGACCTCAAGGGCCACGGCAGAACACAGGCCGTGGTGGCGGTGGGCTGCATGGCCGAGCGGTACGGCAAGGAACTCGCCGAGGCGCTCCCCGAGGCCGACGGCGTGCTCGGCTTCGACGACTACACCGACATCTCGGACCGCCTCCAGACCATTCTGAACGGCGGCATCCACGCTTCCCACACCCCGCGTGACCGGCGCAAGCTGCTGCCGATCAGCCCCGCCGAGCGGCAGGAGTCCGCCGCGTCCGTCGCGCTCCCGGGGCACGCCCCGGTGGACCTGCCCGAGGGCCTCGCCCCGGCTTCCGGCCCCCGCGCGCCCCTGCGGCGCCGGCTGGAGGGCACCCCGGTCGCCTCCGTGAAGCTCGCCTCCGGGTGCGACCGGCGCTGCTCCTTCTGCGCCATCCCGTCCTTCCGCGGCTCCTTCATCTCGCGCCGCCCCAGCGACGTGCTGGGCGAGACGCGATGGCTGGCCGAGCAGGGCGTGAAGGAGGTCATGCTGGTCTCCGAGAACAACACCTCCTACGGCAAGGACCTCGGCGACATCCGCCTCCTGGAGTCCCTGCTGCCCGAGCTCGCCGAGGTCGACGGCATCGAGCGGGTCCGCGTCAGCTACCTCCAGCCCGCCGAGATGCGTCCCGGCCTGATCGACGTGCTGACCTCCACGCCCGGGGTCGTCCCGTACTTCGACCTGTCCTTCCAGCACTCCGCGCCCGACGTGCTGCGCGCGATGCGCCGCTTCGGCGACACGGACCGCTTCCTGGAGCTCCTCGACACCATCCGGAGCAAGGCGCCCGAGGCCGGGGTGCGCTCCAACTTCATCGTCGGCTTCCCCGGCGAGTCCGAGTCCGACCTCGCCGAGCTCGAGCGGTTCCTGACCCACGCGCGGCTGGACGCCATCGGTGTCTTCGGCTACTCCGACGAGGAGGGCACCGAAGCGGCGACGTACGAGCACAAGCTGGACGAGGACGTCGTGGCCGAGCGGCTCGCGCGGGTCTCCCGGATGGCCGAGGAACTCGTCTCGCAGCGTGCCGAGGAGCGGGTCGGCGAGACCGTGCGCGTGCTGGTGGAGTCCGTCGACGAGGAGGAGGGTGTGTACGGCCGTGCGGCACACCAGGCTCCCGAGACCGACGGCCAGGTGCTGCTCACGAGCGGCACGGGCCTGCGTCCCGGCCGTATGGTCGAGGCGAAGGTCGTCGGCACGGAAGGTGTCGACCTGGTGGCCGAGCCGCTGTTCCAGGGTTCGCCCGCGCTGAGCGAGGAGGCGGGCAGATGACGGGTGTCCCGGCATCCGCGGCGGGAGGCCCCTCCGGCGCGAGGAGGGCGGCGGCGACTCCGGCCGGCCGTTCGCGGCCCGGCGGGACTCCGGGCGGTGAAGCCTCCCGGACCCGGACCCCCGCCTCCCCGGGCGCGACCGACAGCGCCGCGGGCGGCGTTCCGGAGGGGGTTCCCGGCAGCACGCCGCGCGGCGTTTCCCACGACGTTTCGAGCGGCGACGGCCGTGACGGCGACGGGCACCCGGCGCGGGGCAAGAAGATCGCGGCGGCGGCCGTCAACCAGGCCAGCGTCTGGAACATCGCCAACCTGCTCACCATGCTCAGGCTGGTCCTCGTTCCGGCCTTCGTCGCCCTGATGCTGGCCGACGGGGGATACGACCCGGCCTGGCGCTCGTTCGCCTGGGCCGCCTTCGCCGTCGCCATGATCACCGACCTGTTCGACGGTCATCTGGCGCGCACCTACAACCTGGTCACCGATTTCGGGAAGATCGCCGATCCCATCGCCGACAAGGCGATCATGGGAGCGGCGCTGATCTGTCTGTCCGTGCTGGAAGACCTCCCCTGGTGGGTCACCGGAGTCATTCTCGGCCGGGAACTCGGCATCACCCTCCTGCGTTTTCTGGTCATTCGCTACGGCGTGATTCCGGCGAGCCGCGGGGGCAAGCTCAAGACCCTCACCCAGGGCGTGGCCGTCGGCATGTACGTGCTGGCGCTGACGGGGTGGCTGGCGACTCTGCGGTTCTGGGTGATGGCGGCGGCTGTCGTGCTCACGGTCATGACCGGGCTCGACTACGTGAGACAGGCCATTGTGCTGCGCCGACAGGGAATTGCGGAGAGGAAGGCCGCGTTGGAAGAGATGGAAGCGTGAGTTCTCCGGCCGCCGAAGTAGTGCGACTACTCACCGTGAGGGATATGACGTTGGCCGTCGCGGAATCGTTGACCGGCGGTCTGGTGGCCGCGGAGATCACTTCCGTCCCCGGGGCGTCCAAGGTATTCCGGGGTTCGGTCACGGCGTACGCCACCGAACTCAAGCATGAACTGCTCGGCGTCGACGCCACCCTGCTGGCGCGGAGCGGAGCGGTGGATCCGCAGGTGGCGGCGGAGATGGCGGCCGGTGTCCGCAAGGCGCTGGGCGCGGACTGGGGGATCGCGACCACGGGCGTCGCCGGCCCGGATCCCCAGGACGGACAATCCGTCGGGACCGTCTATGTGGCCGTGCACGGGCCGTCGGCGGCACTTTCGGGTTCCGCCGGTGGCAGAAAAGTGGAGCGCCTGCGGTTGAACGGCGACCGGGCGGAAATTCGTATGGAGAGTGTACGGAGCGTACTCGCACTGCTTCTTGAGGAGCTTGCGGGCGAACAGACCGGGAATGAGCGGGCACAGGATACGGAACGGAACGGGGGGTTTTGATGTTTGCAGCCCAGAGTGAACACGACATCGCTCCCCGCACGGCCGCAGCGCAAGGCGGTACGGTGGGGCGAGAAGGATCCGGATACACGGCCCGAGGAGGGAGCCACCGATGATTCTGCTCCGTCGCCTGCTGGGTGACGTGCTGCGTCGGCAGCGCCAGCGCCAGGGCCGTACTCTGCGCGAAGTCTCCTCGTCCGCCCGAGTCTCACTCGGCTATCTTTCCGAGGTGGAGCGGGGGCAGAAGGAGGCTTCCTCCGAGCTGCTCTCCGCGATCTGCGACGCGCTGGACGTACGGATGTCCGAGCTCATGCGGGAAGTGAGCGACGAGCTCGCCCTCGCCGAGCTGGCCCGGTCGGCTGCAGCAACCCCCAGCGAACCCGTACCCGCGCCGGTTCGCCCGATGCTGGGTTCCGTCTCGGTGACCGGTGTGCCACCGGAACGGGTGACCATCAAGGCGCCCGCCGAAGCGGTGGACGTCGTCGCCGCCTGACGCGGCGCAACAGTGTGACGACAGGCCCCGGCAGGGGCTCTTCCGGGAGATCCGGAGGGGCGTCGCCGGGGTTTTCGCTTGCCCGCGTTCCGGGGCCGGGCCGTCCCGTTCCCCGCGTATGTGTGTGCATTTGCCGGTCCGAGGCGTGACCGCCATGGTTGAGGGAACGAGGGACCATGCGGGGGATCAGCCACGGAGGTGCGGATGTACGTCGTGAAGAGCCCATTGTCCGACGAGAACCTGAAGACTGTGTCCGAGGCGCTCCAGGGAGCCCTCGTCGACCTGGTGGACCTCAGCCTGGTGGCGAAGCAGATCCACTGGAACGTGGTCGGGCAGCGCTTCCGTTCCGTCCACCTGCAACTCGACGAGGTGGTGGCCCTCGCGCGGACGCACACCGACACCGTGGCGGAGCGCGCCGCGGCACTGGGCGTCTCACCCGACGGGCGCGCCGCGACGGTGGCCGTCGGCAGCGGCATCGGGGTGACGCCCGAGGGCTGGGTCGACGACACGGCCGCGGTGAGTGCCATGGTGGACGCCCTGGGTGCGGTGATCGCGCGGATGCGCGAGCGGGTCGACGCGACCGGTGAGCCGGACCCGGTGAGCCAGGACCTCCTCATCGCGGTGACGGGAGATCTCGAGAAGCAGCACTGGATGTTCCAGGCCGAGAACGGGTGACGTGTTCCCGGGCACTGCCCTGAGCGGCAGCGAACCGGGCCGGGCGGGCGTGCGGCACGCCGGGGCCGTAGGAGCACAGGGGCGGCGATCGGCGCGGGGTGGGGTGCGCCCGTATGCCGTCGGTGCGCCCCGGTCACCCGGATGAGCGGCCTCATAACGTCCGACCGGAGGTGGGAGGCCATGAGGGCGCGGGCGGTTCGCCGGGGTGCTCGGGGCGCTGTGCTGGGACTCGGGATCCTGTGGTGGTGGGCCGCGGCGAGGCTGCTGCTGGCCCCCGACGCCGGAGTGCTGGAGGCGGCGGTCGCGGCCGGGGGCTGGGGGCTGAGCCTGCTTCCGGTGCACTGCATGCCGAAGGAGCGCGCGAAAGGCGTCTTTGCGGACGGGCGGTGGCGGCGGGCCTGGAAAGCGGGCGCCGGTACCTCGGCGGCCGGTACCTCAGCGGCGGTCACTTCGCCGGGGGCCGGCCCCACGGCGTCGCCACGTCCCCGTTCGGGTGGGGAATCCGGCCTGTGGTGAAGGGTTCCCGCCCGAGGTCAGGTGCAAGGCGGTCCGTGCGACGTCCTCCGGCTCGCCGACCCGTCCCAGGGGCGACGACAACCGGGCCGTCCGGGCCCTCCGGGTCGGCACGGGCAGGGTCGTGAAGTTCACGTCCGGCGCGCGGTCGAGGTCCTCGTCCCGGGGCTCGAGGACGGGCTGCCGCGCATGGCCCATGGATCCCTGCGACCGCGGGCAGCACCTTTGGGCGGTCGCGGGCGGCCACCGCCCGGACGACCGGACGCGGGCGGTGGCCGCCCGCCGCCGGGATACGGGCCGCCCTCTCGTGCCGGCCCTTTGCGTCGGGGTCCGTGACGTGCGCGGTCGCCCCCGTCTCGGTCGGCGATGGCGCGCAGGCACGGCCGGTGCCGTCGGCGGCACCGGTGCCGAGGGCGGTGAGGGCGTAGGGCGCGAGGGCCATGGGGGGACGTACGAGCAGACCTGACGGTCCGCCGATCGGTGGCCCGCCGATTCAGGAGCCGGATACCGGGGCCGGGCCCTGCTGACAGACGGGGCACCAGTAGGTGGGGCGCTCCCGGGAACCGTCGCCCTGGTCGGCCCGGCGGACCTCGGTACGGCAGCGCAGGCAGGGGCGAGCCGCGCGGCCGTAGACGAACAGGTTCTGGTCGCGGCGTCCCGTGGTGTTGCGGACGGGACGGTCGCGGTTGTACTCCAGCAGCTTCCTGGCGAGTCCGGGCAGCTGAGCGGCGCGTTCGGGGGACAGTTCACCGAGGGGGAGCCAGGGTGTGACGCCGAGCAGGAAGCAGAGCTCGCTCTTGTACACGTTGCCGATGCCGGCGAGGTTGCGCTGGTCGAGGAGGGCCTCGCCGAGCGGGAGGGCCGGGTCGCGGAGCAGGTTGGCCATCGCCAGGGAGGGATCCCAGTCAGGGCCGAGGAGGTCGGGGCCGAGGTGGCCGACCACGCGGTCCTCGTCGGTGGTGCGCAGGAGTTCGAGAACGGGCAGGCGGTAGCCGACGGCGGTGCGGTCGGCATTGCCCAGGATCGCGCGGATCTGGTGGGCCGGACCGCCGCTCCAGCGCTGCCCGTTCGCGTACACACGCCAGGAGCCGTCCATCCGCAGGTGCGAGTGCAGGGTCAGGCCGCCCTCGACACGGGTGAGGAGGTGCTTGCCACGCGGGGTGACGTCCAGGACGGCGCGGCCGGTGAGGTCCGCCGTGGCGAACCGGGGCACCCGGAGGTCGCTGCGGGTCAGCACCGTGCCCGCGAGGGCGCTGTGCAGCCGCTTCGCTGCCTGCCGGACGGTGTCTCCTTCGGGCATGGGTCAAGGGTGGCATGCCCTCGGGCGGGGACCGGGGGAGTGCGGCCGGGCGCTGTGGCCGGGACTGAGGCGGACCGGGGAGGACGGAGGGCGGGGCGTGTGTCAGGCGCGGAGGCGCAGGCCTCTGGGGGTGGCGACGAAGCCCGCGGCCTCCAGAAGCGCCCCGAGCTTTGAGGTCAGGGCCGGGGCGCCGTTGACCCGCTCCACGGTGACCGTGCCGAGGGAGCCCGCGCGGGCGGCAGCGGCCAGGGCCTCCGCCGCCACGGGAAGGCGGGGGTCGTCGGCGGGTTCGCCGTCCGGGTCCGCGGGCCACGCCAGCACCGTCTTGCCGCCGCGCTCCACATAGAGCGTCAGCTCACCGTCGACGAGGACCACCAGCGAACCCGCCTTGCGCCCCGGCTTGTGCCCGGCGCCTGTCGGCGGCTCGGGCCAGCCCAGGGCCGCCCCGTAAGCGTTCGCGGGGTCGGCGGCGGCCAGGACGACGGCCCGCAGGGCGCGGTCCGGGCCGGTGCGCCGGCCCGCGAAGGGGTCGTACGACGGGCGGACTTCCTGTTGCCGGGGCACGGGAGCCTGCACGGCGAGGTCGCGCGGGGAGACGTAGTCGCCCGGCGACGGCCGCGGGTACGGTGCCCAGCCGGCGC
>NZ_LIQT01000217.1 GCF_001418415.1 Streptomyces hirsutus | reverse complement strand
CGCTCCGGGAGGCAGGGGGCCCGCGCCTGGCGGGCCCCCTGCCGCGTTTCCCGTCGGATGAGTACCGTGCGAGTGCCGGATGGGTGCCGGACGAGAGCCGCTGTGCTTTGGGTGCGCGCCAGGTGTGCGCCAGGCTCGCTCCCTTGAACAGGTGATCCGAAGGGCCCCCGAGGGGATGGAAACCGCACGAAGTTGGGTAAAAACGCTGTGGTGGGGCCATAGTTCGTGGTTTCCTCTCATTACCAGCACAGCCCTCGGACTTCCTGCGGACCTCATCCGACTGGTCGACGGGCTGGCGGGCCGAACCCCCGGACGACCGGGGCGTGACGGCGCCCGCATCCCCCTCTCCCCGCCCCTTCTCCCTGTGTGCTTGCGGAGCCGTTCCATGCTCACGACCCTGACCACCTCCTACACCGACACGCGTGCGGCCGACCTCGCCTGGGCCCTGGGGTGCGAGCCGTTGCCCGCGCTGGCCACGCTCGACCTCGAGCTGACGGGGGCCAAAGTCCAGTTGAGGCTCCTCGGCGCGTCCCACCAGGTGCTGCTGGAGGAGGAACAGGGCGTCTGTTCGGAGACCGTGGCGTGCATCCAGAGCTCCAGAACACCCCTCCCGCTGGGTGTCGCCACCCGGGTGGGCGACTGGGAGTACGAGTTCGCCGCCCGGGTGGAGATGCTCTCCCCGGGCTCCTTCGCGGGCCGCGCCCAGGAACTGCTCGCCCTGGTCTCCGACCATCCGCACGGTCTCGCCGGCGTGTTCCCCGGGAGCCCGCACGCGTTCACCGCGATGCTCGCCCAGCGCCAGGGGAGCCAGGTCCACTGGCGGACCTGGCACGCCTATCCGCAGGACGGTCAGGTGGTGGCGACCCGGACACGGGTGGGCGTACGGGTGAAGGCGGCCGTGTGAGTGCCGTATGAGTGCCGCGCGAGTGGTGTCCCGTCGGAGACCCGCGCGCGAGTCTCCGGTTGTACCAACACCGGTCAACGGTAAACAAACATCACACGTGTGGGTGACGATCCGCAGTGGAGGCGTAACGTAACGTCGCAGGGTGATCGAACCGCAGGCCCCCGCTCCGCCCCGCTCCGCGCAGCCCAGTGACAGGCTGCGCGACAGCGACAGCGGCAGTGGCGGCGGCAGCGGCAGTGGCGGCGGCGGAGGGGACGGCTCGGGCAGTTCGCTGCGGCTGCCCGTGCGGCAGGGCACCGGGCGGTTCCTGGTGCTCGCGGGTGTGTTCGTGTGTGCGGCCTGCGGACTGGTGTACGAACTCGAACTCGTGGCGCTCGCGGCGTACTTGATGGGCGACTCGGTCACCCAGGCGTCGGTCGTGCTGTCCGTCATGGTCTTCGCCATGGGGATCGGCTCGCTGGCCGCCAAGCGGTTGCGGCGGCACGCGGCGGCCGGTTTCGGCGCCGTCGAGGCCGCCCTCGCCCTCGTCGGCGGATGCAGCGCGATGGCCCTGTACGCCGTCTTCGCCTGGACCGGGGACTGGGGCGGCCCGTGGGCGCACGGGCCGCCCGTCCTGCTGGTCGTCTTCTCGCTCGCCGTCGGTCTGCTGATCGGGGCCGAGGTGCCGCTCCTGATGGAGCTGATCCAGCGGATCCGCCGCCAGGACGCGGGCGGCGCGGTGGCCGACCTGTTCGCCGCGGACTACGTCGGCGCTCTCGTCGGCGGGCTCGCCTTCCCGTTCCTCCTCCTGCCGTTCCTCGGCCAGCTGACGGGCACGCTGATCACCGGGGCGGTCAACACGGTGGTCGGCGGCGCACTGGTGCTCGGCCTGTTCCGGGAGGACCTCACCCGCCGCGCCCGTCGGCTGCTGATCGTGGCCAACCTCTGCGTGCTGACCCTCCTCGCCTCGGCCACCGTCCTCGTCGACGACTTCGAGCGGGCCGCCCGCCACGCCATGTACGGCTCGGACGTCCGGGTGGCCCTGCGGACCGACGTACAGGAGGTGGTGCTCACCGGCGACCGGGACGGCCGGTCCCTCGGCCTGTTCCTCGACGGCCGGCTCCGGGTCAGCAGCCGGGACGAACTCCGGTACCACGAGGCCCTGGTGCACCCCGCCATGACCGGCCCGCACGAGCGCGTGCTCGTCCTCGGCGGCGGCGACGGGCTGACCGTCCGCGAAGTGCTGCGCCACACCGGGGTGCGGCGGGTCGACGTCGTCGAACTCGACGCGGACGTGGTGCGGCTGGCCCGCCACGACCCCGCCCTGTCCGCGTTGAACGGCCATGCCCTCGACGACCCGCGCGTACGCGTCACCACCGAGGACGCCTTCGACTGGCTGCGCGGGGCGCCCCCGGCCGCGTACGACGTGGTGGTGTCCGACCTGCCGTACCCGGAGATCACCGCGAGCACCAAGCTGTACTCGCAGGAGTTCTACGGTCTGGTCCGACGCGTGCTCGCCCCCGGCGGGCGGCTCGCGGTGCACGCGGGGCCGGTGACGTCCCGGCCCGAGGCGTACTGGACGGTGGAGTCGACGCTCCGCTCGGCCGGCTTCCGCACGGCCCCGTACGGCACGGGCGGCCGGCCGGCCGGTCTCGTCACCGGGCCCGCCCGCACTCCGGCGGACACCACCCGTGCCCTGCGCGACCGGGGCTTCGTCCTCGCCGCCCGCACGGCCCCCGAGCTGCGCCTGGACCCGTCCGGTCCCCGCCCGCGCACCCTCACCGACAGCTCCCTCGCCGTCGGCGCGCGGGCCGCCGAGCGCACCCGCGTCCCCGGCCTCCCGCCGTCGACGCTGATTCATCCCCGGTACGCGCGGTGAGCCACGACCGCTGACCCGCCTCCACACCGCTGACCCGCCTCCACACGGACGCGTGTCCGAGCCGTGCCCGCTGCGCCTTTCGTGCCGACGGGGATACAGTCCGGCGTTCCCGTGGGTAGGCTCCGCAGTCATGGAGCACGAGGTGTTCGTTCCGGTTCCGGTGGAGCGGCTCAGGGAGGCGCTGGACGATCCCGCACGGGTCGCCCGCGCGGTGCCGGGGCTCCAGCACGACGCCGGAGCCGATCCGGTCACCGGCCGGCTGAAGGTCCGCATCGGCAGCCACTCCATCACCTACCGGGGCGCCGTCCGGGTGACCCGGCGGGACGACGGTTCCTACGCCGTCGAGGGCGACGCCGTCGAGGCCCGCGGCACCGGCACCGTGAAACTGGCGCTGCGGCTGAGCCCGCGGGCCGCGGAGGGCGGTGCCACGCTCGCCGTCGACGGCACGGCGACGGCCGACGGCCGGGTGACGGAGCTGCCGCCGGACGCGGTGGCCTCGGCGGTGGCCCGCCTGCTGAACCGCTTCGCGGCGAACCTGGGGACGACCGCGGGTACCACGGCGGGGACAACAGCGGGGGAGGACTCCGGGGAGGAGACGCCCGAGAGGGCGGCACCCGGCGAGGCGCCATCCGGCGAGGCGGCATCCGGCGACGAGGCGTCGTCCTCGGAGGAGCCCTCCGCCCCGGAGCCGCCCTCGGTCCCCTCGGTTCCCTCCGACCTCAACGGGGAGGTCCCCCTGCCGTCCCTCGAACCCGGGCTTCCGGACGACGTGGACGAGACCGGGCCCGGGCCGGTGGACGAGGAGGACGGGGAGGACGACGGCGACGAGGGCGCCGTCGCCGAGGCCGCGCACGCGCGCCGCACCATGATCGGCCGCAGTGCCGAAGAGGTGGACCACGCACCGCCCCGGGGCCGCTACGCGCCCGTCCCCGCCCCCCAGACCGTCTCCGCCTCCACCCCGCTGCGCTGGGCCGCCCCGGCGGCCGCCCTGGCGGTGGCCTCGGCGATCGTCGCGGTGCGGGCCCTCCGCAGGCGCGGCTGAAGACAGGCGCGGCTGAAGAGCCGTGTCCGGGCGGCGGGGCCGGCCCGACCGGCGGGAGCACCCTTGATCACCCCACAGTAGGGTCGTCCCGTGAGTGACGAAGACATCACGCTGACCGCGGGCGACGCGGAGGTGACCGTACGGCCGGGCAACGGCGGGCGGGTCTCAGGGCTGCGGGTCGGGGGAGTGGAACTGCTGCGGCAGGGCGACCGTTTCGGGTGCTTCCCGATGGTCCCCTGGTGCGGGCGGACCAGGGACGGCCGGTTCCGGAACGGGACGACCCTCCACCAGCTGCCGTTGAACGCCCCGCCCCACGCCATCCACGGCACCGCCCGTGACGCCGCCTGGCGCACCGCCCGCAAGAGCGCCGACGAGGCCGTGCTCACGTACGACCTCGTGGAGCCGTGGCCGTACCCCGGGCGGGTGACGCAGCAGTTCACGCTCGGCGAGGACGCGCTGACGCTGGCCATGGCCGTGGAGACGTACGATTCGTCCTTCCCGGCGCAGCTCGGCTGGCACCCCTGGTTCAACCGCAGCCTCGGCGGCGCGGACGCCCAGGACGTACGCCTCGACTTCACCGCCGCCTGGCAGGAGGAGCGCGGTGACGACCACCTGCCCACCGGCAACCGGGTCGACCCCCGTCCCGGCCCCTGGGACGACTGCTTCGGCATGCCCGACGGGGTCGACGTCACCCTCACCTGGCCGGGGCAGCTGGAGCTGAAGGTGACCAGCCGCGAGGAGTGGGTGGTGGTCTACGACGAGCAGTCCGAGGCCGTCTGCGTGGAGCCGCAGACCGGGCCGCCCAACGGGCTGAACACCCACCCGCGTCTGGTCACCCCGCTGGAGCCGCTGGAGGCCACGACCACCTGGACCTGGCGGCGCCTCTAGACGACCTGGCGGCGCCTCCGGACGGCAGGCCCGGGGCATGTCCTGCGGGGCATCCCTCGGCGCCGTCTACCCTGGCTGCCATGAGTGACGTACGTGGCGCGCTGCTGCAACAGATCAAGGACAAGGCCGTGGTGCACGGCAAGGTGACCCTCTCCTCGGGGCTCGAGGCCGACTACTACGTCGATCTGCGCCGCGTCACCCTCGACGGAGAGGCCGCCCCGCTGGTCGGCCAGGTGCTGCTGGACCTCACTGCCGACCTGGACTTCGACGCGGTCGGCGGCCTCACCATGGGCGCGGACCCGGTGGCCGGCGCCATGCTGCACGCCGCCGCGGCGCGCGGGCAGCGGCTGGACGCGTTCGTGGTCCGCAAGGCGGCCAAGGCGCACGGCATGCAGCGGCAGGTGGAGGGTCCGGACATCAGAGGCCGCCGGGTCCTGGTCGTCGAGGACACCTCCACCACCGGCAGCTCCCCGCTCACCGCCGTCGAGGCCGTGCGCGAGGCCGGCGGCGAGGTCGTGGCCGTCGCGACCATCGTCGACCGGGCGACCGGCGCCGCCGAGAAGATCCAGGAGGGCGCCGGGGTGCCGTACCTGTTCGCCTTTGGCAAGGACGAGCTCGGTCTGGACTGACCGGCCGGACCACCGCACCGGCCGGACCACCGCACCGGTCGGCCGGCCCCACCGAGCCGACCGGCCGGCACCCTTTCCACCGGCCGGTGTCCCGGCCCCCGGGACCCGTGCTCCGGCCCCCTCGGCCTCCCCCGCATAACGACTCGACCAGCGCCGTCGACGGGCGGGGCAAGTCTGGGAGGATGGCACCGACAACGACGTCGCATCCAAGGTTCCAGGTCAGGGCCGACAGTACGCAGTAAGCCAACCCGCACGCGCATGCATAAGGAGCGGACAGATGCCCATCGCAACTCCCGAGGTCTACAACGAGATGCTGGACCGGGCGAAGGCAGGAAAGTTCGCCTACCCGGCCATCAACGTCACCTCGTCCCAGACCCTGCACGCGGCACTGCGCGGCTTCGCCGAGGCGGAGAGCGACGGCATCGTGCAGATCTCCACGGGTGGCGCCGAGTTCCTGGGCGGTCAGCACAAGAAGGAGATGGTGACCGGTTCGGTCGCCCTGGCCGAGTTCGCGCACATCGTCGCCGAGAAGTACGACGTCAACATCGCCCTGCACACGGACCACTGCCCGAAGGACAAGCTCGACGGCTACGTCCGTCCGCTGCTCGCGATCTCGGAGGAGCGCGTCAAGGGCGGCCGCAACCCGCTGTTCCAGTCCCACATGTGGGACGGCTCCGCGGAGACCCTGGCCGACAACCTGAGCATCGCCCAGGAGCTTCTGGAGCGCGCCCGCGCCGCGAAGATCATCCTCGAGGTCGAGATCACCCCGACCGGCGGTGAGGAGGACGGTGTCTCGCACGAGATCAACGACTCCCTCTACACCACGGTCGACGACGCGATCCGCACCGCGGAGGCGCTCGGCCTCGGCGAGAAGGGCCGCTACCTGCTGGCCGCGTCGTTCGGCAACGTGCACGGCGTGTACAAGCCGGGCAACGTCGTCCTGCGCCCGGAGCTGCTCAAGGAGCTGAACGAGGGCACCGCCGCCAAGTACGGCAAGCCGGCCGGCTCGCAGCCGTTCGACTTCGTCTTCCACGGCGGCTCGGGCTCCTCGCCGGAGGAGATCCTCACCGCGCTGGAGAACGGCGTCGTGAAGATGAACATCGACACGGACACGCAGTACGCCTTCACGCGTCCGGTCGTCGACCACATGTTCAAGAACTACGACGGCGTTCTGAAGGTCGACGGTGAGGTCGGCTCCAAGAAGACCTACGACCCGCGCACCTGGGGCAAGCTGGCCGAGGCGTCGATGGCCGCCCGCGTCCTGGAGGCCTGCCAGAACCTGCGTTCCACGGGCACGAGGATCAAGTAACTCCCGCAGTACGCCGGTAGACGTCGGTAGACGTCGGCAGTACGTCAGGAGCGCGTGGCCGAGCCCGGTACCCCGCCCGTCACGTCCGTCCGCACCCGTTGCGGCACGTGCGCGGGGAGTGCCGGGCTCGGCCCGCTTCCGTATGCTCCGAGCATGCCCGATGTCCGGCTGGCCTCACCCCAGGGCAGGTGGATCCTGCTCACCACGGTGCTCGGTTCCAGCATGGCCATGCTGGACTCCACCGTCGTCAACGTCGCCCTGCCGCGCATCGGCCGCGACCTCGACGCGGACCTCGCCGCCCTCCAGTGGACGGTCAACGCGTACATGGTCACGCTGGCCGGCCTGATCCTGCTGGGTGGGGCGCTGGGCGACCGGTTCGGGCGCCGGAAGGTGTTCGTGATCGGGGTCCTGTGGTTCGCCACGGCCTCCCTGCTGTGCGGTATCGCGCCGAACGCCGGTGTGCTGATCGCCGCCCGCGCGCTGCAGGGGATCGGCGGCGCGCTGCTCACGCCCGGCTCCCTCGCCCTGATCCAGGCCTCCTTCCACCCCGACGACCGGGGCCGGGCGGTGGGCCTGTGGTCCGGCTTCGGCGGGATCGGCGCGGCGGTCGGCCCTTTCCTGGGCGGCTGGCTGGTGGACGGGCCGGGCTGGCGCTGGGTGTTCCTGATCAATGTGCCACTGGCCGTGCTGTGCGCCCCGATCGCCGTCCGTCACGTACCGGAGTCGGACAGCGGGGAGCGGGCCCCCGGCCACTTCGACGTGCTCGGCGCGGTGCTCGGCGCGCTCGCCCTCGCCCTGGTGACGTACGCGCTGATCGAGGCCGCCGGTGAGGGTTCCCTCGTGATCGCGGTCACCGGAGTCGCCGGACTGGTGGCCGCCGTCGCCTTCGTGCTCGTCGAGAAGCGCCGGCCGCACCCGATGATGCCGCTGGACATCTTCGCGTCCCGCCAGTTCACGGCGATCAACGTGGTCACCCTGTGCGTGTACGCGGCGTTCGGCGGCTTCTTCTTCCTCGCCGCGCTCCAGCTCCAGGTCGCCGTCGGCTGGTCCGCGCTCGCCGCCGGTACGGCGCTGCTGCCCACGACCGTGCTGATGCTGCTGCTCTCCGCCCGCTCCGGCGAGCTCGCCGTCCGGATCGGGCCGCGCATCCCGCTCACCGTCGGACCGCTGCTGTGCGCGGCCGGGATGCTGCTGATGACGCGGGTGGGGCCGGGCGCCTCGTACCTCACCGATGTGCTGCCCGCGCTGCTGGTGCTGGGCCTCGGCATGGTCACCCTGGTGGCGCCGCTGACCGCGACCGTCCTGGCGGCCGTGGAGACCGCGCGGGCGGGCCTGGCCAGTGGTGTCAACAACGCGGCGGCCCGTGCGGCCGGCCTGGTGGCGGTGGCCGCGCTGCCTCTGCTCGTCGGGATGGGGCCGGAGGCGTACCGGGAGCCGGACGCCTTCAACGACGCGTTCCACCGGGCGATGGTGCTGTGCGCCGGGGTCCTGGTGGTCGGCTCGGTCATCGCCTTCACGACCGTACGGCGTCCCGCACCGGGCTGCCGTCGCCCCGAATGCCGTACGCACGGCAGTGTGGCCGTGCCTCCGCTGGAACCCGAGACCGCAGGGGGGCCGGACGGCGGTGTTTCACGTGAAACACGACCGTCCGAGCCCCGGCGACCCGGAACCTGAGCCCTCGAGGGCAGGTCCCGGTACAGGCCCTAGGCCCGCTTCAGCTCCTCGTACGCCTCGGCGCTGCTGTCCTGGAGGAACTGCTTGCAGCGCTCCGCCTCGTCCTTCTCGTCGATCGCCTCGGCGGCGCGGGCGAGGGCGGCGAGGCAGCGGAGGAAGCCGCGGTTGGCGCGGTGGCTCCACGGGATCGGGCCGTGGCCCTTCCAGCCGGACCGGCGCAGCGAGTCGAGCCCTCGGTGGTAGCCCGTCCGGGCGTACGCGTACGACTCGACCACTCGCCCCGCCTCGAAGGCGTCGTCGGCGAGCATGGCCCAGGCCAGCGAGAACGTCGGGAACTTCGCCACCACCTCGGCGGGCGACAGGGATTCCTCGCCGAGCAGGCGATACGCCTCCTCGTTCGCCGGCAGATGGGTCGGGTCCGGGCCGCCGAGCAGGTTCTTCTGAGTGGTCATGACGTCAGTCTGCCACCTGTCGGGGGCCGCGCCGCCGGGCCGTGCTCCCGCACCGTGGTGCCGCACCGCGGGCTACGCGTTGTGCCCGTGCCGGGGACCCGGGGCGGCGTCCGGAGCCGGCACGGCGGTGTCCGCGTCCAGGGTGACGGCGAAGAGCGCCGCGTCGTCCTGCAGTGTTCCCCCGGTGTGCCGGAGGACGGCGTCGAGCACGGTGTCGAGCACCGCGTCCGGGTCCGGCGGAAAGGGCCGGGACAGCGCCGGAACGAGGTCGAAGAAGGCGCCGTCGGCGTCGCGGGCCTCGTTGATGCCGTCGGTGTAGAGCACCAGGGTGGCCCCGGCCGGCAGCTCGAACCGGTCGACCGGGACCTCGTCGCGGTCGGGAGCACCGCCGGGGCCGTCGCCGAGAGCGCCCAGGCCCAGGGGCAGCGAGGATACGGCCGGTTCCAGCGGGAGCGCCGTGCCGTCGTGCACCAGCAGGGGTGCCGCGTGTCCCCGGACGGCGATACGGAGTTCGGAGTAGTCGGGGGCGAGTTCCGCGACGACGGCCGTGGCGAACGACTCGGCCTCCGCACCGCTCGCCTGCTCGATGGTCACCCGCATCCGCTCCTCCAGCTGCCGGACCACGCCCGGCAGGTCCGGCCGGTGGAGGCAGGCCTCCTGGAACGATCCGAGCAGGGCGTTCACCGTACGGATCGCCTCCAGCCCCTTGCCGCGCACATCGGCGATGATCATGCGGATGCCGTGCGGCGTCTCGTGGATCGCGAAGAGGTCACCGCCGATGGCGGCCTCCGCGTGGGCGACCTCGTACCGGGAGGCCACGGTCAGCCGTCCCACCCGGTGCGGCGGGTCCGGCAGGACCGCGCGTTGCACCGCCGCCGCCACCTCGCGGCTCGTCCTCAGCTGCTGCCGGTCGCGTGTCAGCAGCACATTGAGGCCCGCCGCGATGAGGGTGAGCACGACCAGGCTGGTGAACGCGGTGATGTCGGTGCGGGTCGGCTCTCTTTCCAGTTCCACCAGGAGGAGCCCGACGGCATTCGCCGCCACGCCGGTGGCGATCGTCCCGCGCAGGGAGAGGATCGGCGCGGCCAGGACGGGGGCCGACGCGAGCAGGGGGAACGTGCTGACGTTGTTCAGGAGGGCCAGGTCGAGGACGAAGGCGCTCGCGAGCAGCGCGGCGGGCAGCCACCGGAGCCGCCGCTCGCGCTCCCCCGCTTCCCTGCGCCCGTTTCGCATGCGATTCCGTGTTCCTGAAATGGTCGTTCCGTCGGTTCCGGTGCGGCTGTGATCCAGTCTCCGACACGCCCCCGGCGGCGGCGACCGGAAGATCCGCGCGGCCACGGACGGGGCCCGGCGGCCGGGGTGTCCCCGTGGTGTGACCCGGGGTGCCTCCCCTGCGCTTCCCCACATGTGCATCCCCACGTGTGCCTCCCCACGGCTCACCCCGTGGCCCGTCCGTGATCGGGCGGGCCTTGCGAGGCCGGGGGATCATTACGGAGGATGCAGTGCGGGGACCGGGGCCCCCGTGCCGGTAACGGCAGGGGCGGACCGCTACCCGGAGCACAAAAACAGGAGACAGCGATGTCCCACGAGGCTTTTGAGCCGGAGACCCCGCATCTCGACTTCGAGGGCACGACCCCCTACGAGGACTACGTCAGGGCCGACGTCCTCACCCACCTCCAGCACACCCTCTCCGACGATCCCGGAGAGATGGTCTTCCTGGTCACCACCCAGGTGATGGAGCTGTGGTTCACCGTGATCGTGCACGAGTGGGAGACGGCGGCGAACGCGCTGCGGGGCGACGACATCCCCACCGCGATCGACGCGCTGAAGCGGTCCGTGCGGGAACTGGAGGCGCTGAACGCCTCCTGGAAGCCGCTCGGGCAGCTCACCCCGGCGCAGTTCAACGCCTACCGCGGCGCGCTCGGCGAGGGCTCCGGCTTCCAGTCGGCGATGTACCGGCGCATGGAGTTCCTGCTGGGCGACAAGTCCGCGTCCATGCTCGTCCCGCACCGGGGCGCGCCGCGGGTGCACGCCGAGCTGGAGAAGGCGCTGCACGAGCCGAGTCTGTACGACGAGGTGCTGCGCCTCCTCGCGCGCCGCGGGCACGCCGTTCCCGACGAGGTGCTGCGCCGCGACGTGTCCCGGCGGTACGAGCCGTCGCCGCGGGTGGAGGAGGTCTGGACGGCCGTCTACGCGGGTGACGAGCGGGACGAGGTCGCCCGGCTGGGCGAGGCGCTCACCGATGTCGCCGAGCTGGTGTGGCGCTGGCGCAACGACCACCTGGTCGCCACCCGCCGGGCGATGGGCGCCAAGGCCGGTACGGGCGGTTCCGCCGGGGTGGCCTGGCTGGAGAAGCGGGCACGGAACAACGTGTTCCCCGAGCTGTGGACGGCGCGGTCCTATGTCTGAACCTAGGCTCAGGGCGAAGGAATGGGACGCGGCCGACGGACTGGCCGCCAAACGCGCCGAGTTCGTGCTGGACGAGGGCGACGGCGGGAGCGGCGGCGGGAGCGGCGGCGAGGCGGTCTACCTCGACGGCAACTCGCTGGGCGCGCTGCCCGTCGCCGTCCCCGGCCGGGTCGAGGACGTCGTCCGCAGGCAGTGGGGCGCGCTGCGCATCCGGTCCTGGACGGAGAGCGGCTGGTGGACGGCGCCCGAGCGGATCGGCGACCGGATCGCCCCGCTGGTGGGCGCGGCGGCCGGGCAGATCGTCGTCGGCGACTCCACCAGTGTCAACGTCTTCAAGGCGGTGGTGGGCGCGGTGCGCCTGGCCCGGTCGGCGGACGGTGCCGCCGGACCGGCCCGTGACGAGATCGTGGTCGACGCGACCACGTTCCCCACGGACGGCTACATCGCCGAGTCGGCGGCCCGGATGACCGGCTGCACCCTGCGTCCGGTGCCGCCGTCCGACATCCCGGACGCGCTCGGGGACCGTACGGCCGCCGTGCTGCTCAACCACGTCGACTACCGCACCGGCCGGCTGCACGACCTGCCCGCACTCACGGCCGCCGTGCACGCGGCGGGGGCGTACGTCGTCTGGGACCTGTGCCACAGCGCGGGCGCGCTGCCGGTCGGGCTGGACGAGCACGGCGTGGACCTGGCGGTCGGCTGCACCTACAAGTACCTGAACGGCGGTCCCGGTGCACCGGCGTACCTCTACGTGCGCGCGGAGCTGCAGGACCGCTTCGACTCCCCGCTGCCCGGCTGGAACTCCCACGCGGAGCCCTTCGGCATGCGCCCGGAGTACGCACCGGCGCCGGGTGCGCTGCGGGGGCGGGTCGGCACCCCGGACATCCTGTCCATGCTCGCCCTGGAGGCGGCGCTGGACGTCTGGGACGGCGTCACGGTCGAGGCGGTGCGGGCCAAGTCCCTCGCGCTGACGGACTTCTTCCTGGAGTGCGTCGAGGCGTACGTCCCCGAGGGCCGGGTCGAGTGTCTGACCCCGAGGCCGCACGGGGAACGGGGCAGCCAGATCGCCCTGCGCTGTCCGGATGCGGGTGACGTCATGAAGCGGCTGATCGAACGCGGGGTGGTCGGGGACTTCCGCCACCCGGACGTGCTCCGCTTCGGCTTCACCCCGCTGTACGTCGGCTTCGCGGATACGGAGCGTGCGGCACGGGTGCTGGCGGAGGTGCTGGCGGAGACCGGGGCGTAGGGCGCCGCGGCGGCGGTCGGCGGGCCCGTGAAAGGGGCGGGATCCGCCGGCCGCCTCCCTGGAGGTTCACCGAGTGTGATATCCCCATGTCCGCGCACATGATCGTCCTGATACCGTCCCGGCCAACGGCCGAATACTTCTCTGGTTCGCCAAATACGTTTCATCGCTGAGAGGTTGGAGCATGACGGACGACGTCGCAGCCGCCCGGGCCGCCGCCGAGGAGGAGTCGGTCCTCTTCCATCCGCCGGTCGACCCCGACGCGACCGCGGCCTACGGCGACGACCCGGACCAGCTGATCGACTTCTACGTCCCGCGTGCCACGGGCGGCCCCGGCGGCCCCGCGCCCGTGGTCGTCGTCCTGCACGGCGGTGCCTGGCGGGCGCCCTACGACCGGCGGCACATCAGCCCGTTCGCCGGCTTCCTGGCCCGCCGGGGCTTCGCCGTGGCCAGTGTCGAGTACCGGCGCGGGGCGGGAGGGGCGGGCGGCGGGGATCCGGTCGCGGGGCGCTGGCCCTGCACCTTCGACGACGTCGCCGCCGCGCTCGACGCGCTGCCAGAGCTGGCCCATCGCCACCTGTCCGGCGCCGACCCGCGCCGCACGGTGGTCACCGGTCACTCCGCCGGCGGCCATCTGGCGCTGTGGGCCGCCGCCCGCCACCTCCTCCCCGCCGACGCACCCTGGCACACCGACCGTCCCGCGCCCCTGCGGGGCGTGGTCGCCCTCGCCCCGATCGCCGACTTCGCGGTCGCCGACAAGCTGGACGTCTGCGGCGGCGCGGTACGCCAACTCCTGGGCGGAGACGAGGGGTTCGTCGAGCGGCAGCCGTATGCCGACCCCGCGCTGCTGCTGCCCACCGGCATCGCCACCACCGTCGTCCAGGGCCGTACCGACGCCGATGTCCCGCAGGCGGTCGCCGAGTCGTACGCGGAAGCGGCGGCCAAGGCCGGTGAGGTGGTGGGGCTGACGCTGCTGGAGGACGTCGGCCACTTCCCGCTGATCGACCCGGCGGCGGACGCCTGCGCGGTGGTGGCGGAGGAGATCGCCCAACTCGCCTGGTGAGCTTGGTGAACCTGACGAGCCTGGTGAGCCCTGCGCGTCGAGGTGTGCCCGGCGGGGCCCCTCCCCATGTGGGCCGCATCCTGGTGAAGCTGGGCCTGCGGGACCGCACCCAGGCGGCGGTCTTCGCGTACGAGTCGGGGCTGGTCCGGCCGTCGGGGTACTGACGCGAGGGGCGGCCCGCCCGGGTGTCACGTGGGCCGGGGCGCCAGGGACCGCCGGCCGTCCTCCCCGTACGACTTCCTCGACCCCTTGTAGTACTTGAGACGGAGGCCCGGGAACCCCTCTCAGCGGGGACGCCCCCGGTCACCCGGTCGGCCTAACGTGTGACCGTGACCGAGACGACCCACACCTACCCCGCGGCCCCGCCGCCCGGGGACGGGGCCAAGACCCGCAGCCCGGAGTACCGGCTGGCCCAGAACGCTCTGCGCGGGCTGCGCCACGACCTGTTCGAGGACGCCTTCGCCTACCGGCCGCTGCCGCGCCGGCGGACGGACGGCCCGTTCGTCCGCCGGCTGCCCGGCCGGCTGAGATCCTCCGCGGAACATCTCCCGCACGCGCTGGTGGGGGCGGTCGCGCTGCTCACCCTGTGCGCCGGCGCGCTGGCGGGCGGCCTGCCCGGCGGGGACGTACTGGCTCTGCTGGCCGGCCTGCTGTGCGCGGTCCCGGTGCTCGCCACGCTGGTCCGGCCGGTCGGCGCGTTCTGGCTGTCGCTGGCGGTGACCCCGGTGGTCGCGGTCCTCAACGGCAGCGGAACCGAATGGCCGTGGATGCCCGGCGCGTTCGTCTGCCACCTGGCGGTGCTGATCGTCGTGGCGCTGCGCACCCGGCCCCGCACCGCCGCCTGGATGTGGGTCCTGACCGCCGCGTACGCCTTCCTCTCGGACATCGTTTTCGGCGGGTCGTACTACTACACGAACAGCGGGCCCATGATGGTGACGTCCGCCTTCGCCCTGCTCGTGGTCTCCCTCCGGCACGTCCGTCACACCGCCCAGCAGGAGGTGACCGCCCAGCAGACGGTCACCGCGCAGGAACGCTCCCGGCGCACGCTCCTCGAGGAGCGCACCACCATCGCCCGTGAGCTGCACGACGTGGTCGCCCACCACATGTCGGTCGTCGCCATCCAGGCCGAGGCCGCGCCCTACCGGGTGGAGAACCCGCCGCCCGAGCTGGAACGCGCCTTCGCCACCATCCGGGAGAACGCGGTGGCCGCCCTCACCGAGCTGCGCCGCGTCCTCGGCGTGGTCCGCGCCGAGGACTACGAGGTCCCCGACGCCCCGCAGCCCACCCTCGCCGACCTGGACGCCCTGCTCGCCAATGTGCGGGACACCGGTCTGGACGTGGAGAAGGTGGTGACCGGGGCGGTGCGCGAGCTGCCGCAGGGCGTGGAGCTGTCGGCGTACCGGATCGTGCAGGAGGCGCTCAGCAACAGTCTGCGCCACGCGCCCGGGGCGAGCGCCCGGGTCGAGATCGGGTACGTCCTCGGCGGCCTCGGCCTGCGCGTGGTCAACGGCCCGGCGCCCGCACCGAACCTGCTGAAGCCCTCGCCCGGCGCCGGGCACGGCGTCACCGGTATGCGCGAGCGGGTCACCATGCTGAACGGCGAGATGACGGCCGGCCCGACCGACGACGGTGGCTACGAGGTCGCGGTGTTCCTGCCGGTCGCCTCGGTGAACGAAGGTGACGCATGAGCGGCGACGACCGCACCATCCGCGTCCTGATCGCGGACGACCAGA
Organism: Streptomyces hirsutus; assembly: GCF_001418415.1. GTDB lineage: Bacteria > Actinomycetota > Actinomycetes > Streptomycetales > Streptomycetaceae > Streptomyces > Streptomyces hirsutus. The sequence continues at coordinate 15,345 of NZ_LIQT01000217.1, read as the reverse complement.
TGATGGTGCGCGAGGGCTTCTCGGTCCTGCTGAACGCGATGCCGGGCATCGAGGTCGCCGGCGAGGCCGTCAACGGCCGGCAGGCGGTGGAGCGGGTCCGCGAACTCGCCCCCGACGTCGTGCTGATGGACATCCGCATGCCCGAACTGAACGGCATCGAGGCGACCCGCGAGATCGTCGCCGCCGACGGTGCCGCGAAGGTGCTGGTGCTGACCACCTTCGACCTCGACGAGTACGTCTACCAGGCGCTGCGCGCGGGCGCCTCCGGCTTCCTCCTCAAGGACGCCTCCGCCCGCCAACTCGCCGACGGGGTGAGGGTGGTCGCCTCCGGGGAGGCGCTGCTCGCCCCCACGGTGACCAAGCGGCTGATCACCGAGTTCTCCAAGCTGTCCGAGGCCCCGCGGCTGATGCCGTCCGCGCACGCGGCCTACGGCGACCTGACCGAGCGGGAGACGGAGGTGCTGGTGCTCATCGCGCAGGGTCTGTCGAACGCGGAGATCGCCGGGCGGCTGGTGGTCGCCGAGTCGACGATCAAGACGCACGTGAGCCGCATCCTGGTGAAACTGGGCCTCCGCGACCGCACCCAGGCCGCGGTCTTCGCCTACGAGGCGCGGCTGGTGACACCGGGCTGACGGGGCTGACCGGCGAGTTCGCACCACACGTACTTGCCCCGGTTGCCGAATCGGGAGAGCGGCTGCCGGCCCCACAGGTCGGAGCAGGCCCTGACCAGGGCAAGCCCCCGGCCGCCCTCATCGATGACGCTGCCGTTCAACTCCGCCGGAGCGTCCGGCGGTTCGGGGTCCGCGTCCCACGCGCCGATCCGCAGCACGCCGGCCGACCAGCGCACCCGCAGTGCGGCGGGCCCCTTAAGTGGAGATGGCGTCGTTGGACCCTGCGGCGTCGAGGGATTTCATCCACCGGTTGGCCAAGGAACTGTGAGGCGCCGCATGAGTCAAACCCTGCGCCGGCGGAAGTCCAGCTACTCGGGCGGCGGTGAGGGCGACACCTGTGTAGAGATCGCGGAGTCGCAACCCCGTATAGCCATACGCGACTCCAAGGCTCCTGCCCGCGACTCCCTCTCCGTCCCCGCCCTCTCCTTCGCGGCCTTCGTCGAGCACGTGAAGCGAAACGCTCGACCAGGGGCATGACCCCGGGCGTTCAGTGGCCTCCCCGGTTCTTGACGCAAGGGCCCGTCCCCGGTTGGGGCTCGATGTAGGCGCCGTGCACCTCGCTGGTCAGCTCGTCCTTCGTCACGTAACCGGACACGCACACGACTCCCGTGTGGACGCTGTAGAACCCGGGCCCGATGTACATGCCGTGCTCCTCGCCGCAGCCGAGACGGCTCAGCGCCGCTGCGATCCGCTCCTCGCCGAAGGCGCCGTGTCCACCGGCACCGCCTTCCTTCCGGACCTTCTCCAGCTCCTCGCGGATGAGCTTCGCCGACGCCTGCCCTCGGGCACGCTCGTCCGGCGTCAGGGACGCTTGCATGCGGTAGGCGTGGTTCTCGGCATAGTGGGGAGCCTGGTCCCCGCTCTCCCCGTTCCCCTCCTGGCGTGTGCCGGTCACGCTCGGAACGGGAGGAGACGGCGGATCCGAAGGCACCTCGACGGGCTCCGCGCACATCGGCCGGGGCGTGAAGGAGGGCGGCGGACTCGCCGACTGCGCCTGCTCGCCCCGCTGGGTTCCACACGCGGCCGCGGTGACCGCGACCAGGGAGACGGCGGCTGCCGCGACTGATCGTCTGATGAACATGGCCAGAGTTTCCCGCCTTGTACGGCAGGCGCCATGAGCGCGGGTACGCATCCGGCCAAGGTGCTGTGCGAGGCACTGTCCGGTCTCGCGCCGCAGGTCACAAGGGGCAGCCCTTGCCGGCCCTTCCTGTCCCCGTCGGGAAACCGCTTTTGATGAGGGCTCTGGGCAGGGGCCCGCTCGGCGGCCTATGGTCCGTCCATGACGGCTGAATCCGACCTTGCGTTCGACCCGTGGGACCCGGCGTTCCTCGCCGACCCGTATCCCGCCTACGCCGAGTTGCGGGAACGGGGCCGGGTGCACTGGTTCGAGCCGACGAACCAGTGGCTGGTTCCGCACCACGCGGACGTCTCCGCGCTGCTGCGCGAGAGGCGCCTGGGACGGACGTACCAGCACCGCTTCACCCACGAGGAGTTCGGCCGGACCGCCCCGCCACCCGAGCAGGAGCCGTTCCACACCCTCAACGACCACGGCATGCTCGACCTGGAGCCGCCGGACCACACCCGCATCCGGCGTCTGGTGTCGAAGGCGTTCACGCCGCGCACCGTGGAGCGGCTGAAGCCGTACGTCGAGGGGCTCGCGGCGGACCTGGTGTCCGCCCTGGTCGACGCGGGCGGCGGCGACCTGCTGCGGGACGTCGCCGAACCGCTCCCGGTCGCGGTGATCGCCGAGATGCTGGGCATCCCGGAGTCCGACCGGGCCCCCTTGCGTCCCTGGTCGGCGGACATCTGCGGGATGTACGAGCTGAAGCCGTCGGGGGAGTCGGCGACGAAGGCCGTTCGGGCCTCGGTCGAGTTCTCGGAGTATCTCCGGGAGCTGATCGCCGAGCGTCGCGAGAAGCCCGGCGACGACCTGATCTCGGGCCTGATCGCGGCCCACGACGAGGACGACCGCCTCACCGAGCAGGAGATGATCTCCACCTGCGTGCTCTTGCTGAACGCGGGCCACGAGGCGACGGTGAACTCCACGGTCAACGGCTGGGCGGCGCTGTTCCAGAACCCCGGTCAGCTGGCCGCCCTCCGCGCGGACCACTCCCTGGTCCCCTCCGCCGTGGAGGAGCTGATGCGCTACGACACCCCGCTCCAGCTCTTCGAGCGCTGGGTCCTGGACGACATCGAGATCGACGGCACGGTGATCCCCCGGGGTGCGGAGATCGCCATGCTCTTCGGCTCCGCCAACCACGACCCGGCCGTCTTCACCGACCCCGCCCGCCTGGACCTCACCCGCGCGGACAACCCGCACATCTCCTTCAGCGCCGGTATCCACTACTGCATCGGGGCACCCCTGGCCCGCATCGAACTCGCGGCGTCCATGAGGGCGTTGCTGGAGCAGGCTCCGACGCTGCGCCTGGCGGAGGAGCCGGAGCGGAAGCCGAACTTCGTGATCAGGGGACTGGAGGGGCTGGCGGTCGAGGTCTGATGCCACCGGCCCGGGCCGCGGCGCCCCTGGGAGGGCGGATTCCCGGGCCCGTTCTGCGAAGGGGGCCTCCGCGGTCCCGGGCCGCGGGGCCGGAGACGGGTGCCCCGCCGAAAACCGTGAGCAGTCGGCGGGCATGTGTCACTTAAGCGCTCAAATGAGCAGCATCAGGACAGTTATGGCCAAAGTGCTTACGGCTTCGGGACGGTGTGTCCTCCCCGGAGCGTGGGCGAGTGTCCCGGCATCGCCCACGTCGAGACCGCCGTCCCACCGGGCAGGGGGCTGCGGCACGGCTACTTCGTCTCCAGGTCCCGTCGCCGGAAGCCCGCCAGGCCCAGCCACACCAGGCCGGCGGCGACGAGGGACAGCAGGAGCAGCGGGGTCCAGTCCATGTCCGCGGCGGGGAGCCGGGGGACATGGCCGAACGGGGAGAGGTTGTTCATCCAACCCGGGAACTGGAGGATCTGGCCGAGGTAGCCGACCACGAAGGCGTACACCGGCACGATCCAGGCCGCCTGGCTCGCCTGCGGGAACCAGCCGAAGAGGACCACGGCCACGCCGACCGTGACCCACAGGGCGGGCGCGTAGGCGAGGGCCGCGCCCACCAGGTCCGGCAGCAGCCCGGCGTCACCGGTCGAGGCCGCGCCCGCGATGCCGAAGCCGAGCCCGGCCAGCAGCAGCACGACCGTACCGCCGCCCATGGCCACGGCCAGGTGGCCGCCGACCCAGCGGGCGCGCGAGAGGCCGGTGGCTAGGAGGGGTTCGGCACGGCCGGCCGTCTCCTCGGAGCGGGGCCGCAGGGCCGCCATGACGACGTACACCGCCGCCACGACCGTGAGGACGACCATGACCATGGAGGCGAAGGACTCGGCGACGCCGGCACCGCCGATGCGGTCCAGGGCCTCCTGGATCTGGTCGATGTCCTTCAGCATGTCCTCGGCGTCCCCGAGGATCGACCCGTACATCGCCCCCATCAGGAACAGGCCCGCGCCGAAGCCGATCAGCATGCCGCGGTGCAGCCGCAGGGCGAAGCCGAGCGGTGTGGTGAGCGCGTCGGAGGCCGTGGGGCGGCCCAGCTTCTCCGGACGCAGGCCCGCGCCCACGTCCCGCCGGGTGGAGAGCGCGAAACCCGCCGCCGCGCACGCCACCGCGAGGGCCAGGCAGAGCAGCAGCGGCCACCAGCGGTTGTCGACGTACGGGTAGCTGCGCTGCACCCAGCCGATCGGGGACAGCCAGGACAGGGCGGCGTTCTCGCCGCTGTCACCGGCGGCACGCAGCACGTAGGCGACGCCGACGACCGCGAGCGCCATGCCGGAGGCGCCGCGGGTGTGCGCGGTGAGCTGGACGGTGACCGCGGAGACGGCGGCGAAGACGAGGCCGACGGCGGCGTGGCCGAAGCCGTAGAGCAGCGAGCCCGCCGTGTCGATGCCCTCCATCCCCAGGCCGGCCAGGCCGAAGGCCAGCAGCAGGGCGAGGGCGAGGTTGGCCAGGACGGCGACGGACAGGGCGGCGGCGAGGTGGGCGTGGCGGCCCACGACGGTCGAGCGCACCAGCTCGGCGCGGCCGGTCTCCTCCTCGGCGCGGGTGTGCCGGGTGATGATCAGCACGCTCATGAGGCCGACGAGGACGGCCATGAAGCCGAGCATCTGGTGGGCCAGCATGGAGCCGAAGGCGTAGTCGTCGAGGTAGTGGCGGGGGCCGGACATGGCGAGGCCGGCCGGGCTGCCCATGCTCCTGGCGGCGTTCGCCCGGTCCTGCGGGTCGCTGTACAGCGTGCTGAAGCTGTTCGCCGTCATGAGGGTGCCGAGGAGCAGGGCCAGGATCCACACCGGGAACCGGATCCGGTCCCGGCGCAGGGCGAAGCGGATCAGCGTCCGGGTCCCGGCCAGCGCGTTGCCGCCCGCGACCTGTCCGACGGATGCCGGAGCCTCGGGGGCGGTGGTCGCGGTGGTCATCGCAGGTCTCCGTCCGTACGCTGCCCGTCCGTACGCTGCCCGTCCGTACGCTGCCCGTCCGTGCCGTGCCCCTTCGCACGGTGCCCGTTGGCGGCGAGTTCGCTGCCGTAGTGGCGGAGCATCAGCTCCTCCAGGGTCGGCGGGTGGCTGATGAGACTGCGGATGCCGAACTCGGTGAGCTTGCGGACCGCTCCGTCGACCTGGCTGCCGTCGACGGCGAAACGGACCCGGCCGCCGGCCTCGTCGAGGGTCTGGAGGCCGTGGACGCCGGGCAGGTCGCCGAGGCCGGCGGCCGGTCGCTCGGTCTCCGCCTCGATGGTGGTGCGGGTCAGGTGGCGCAGCTCGCCGAGGGTGCCGGACTGGACGGTGCGCCCCAGCCGGATGATGCTCACGCGGTCGGCGAGCTTCTCCACCTGGGCCAGGATGTGGCTGGAGAGCAGGACGGTCCTGCCGGCTTCCTTGGCCTCGCCGATGACGTCCTGGAAGACGACCTCCATGAGCGGGTCCAGTCCCGCGGTCGGCTCGTCGAGCAGCAGCAGCTCGGCGTCGGAGGCGAGCGCGGCGACGATGGCGACCTTCTGCCGGTTGCCCTTGGAGTAGGCGCGGCCCTTCTTGGTCGGGTCCAGGTCGAAGCGCTCGACGAGCTCGGCGCGCCGCTTCCCGTCCAGGCCGCCGCGCAGCCGCGCCAGCAGGTCGATGGCCTCGCCGCCGGTGAGGTTCGGCCACAGTTCGACGTCGCCGGGGACATAGGCGAGGCGGCGGTGGAGCTCCACGGCGTCCGCCCACGGATCGCGGCCGAGCACCTGGGTGGCGCCCGCGTCCGCACGCAGCAGACCGAGCAGGACGCGGAGGGTGGTGGACTTGCCGGAGCCGTTCGGGCCCAGGAAGCCGTGGACCTCGCCGGGCTCGACCTCCAGGTCGAGACCGTCGAGCGCGCGCGTGCGTCCGAACGACTTGTGGAGTCCGGACACGGTGATGGCCTTCGTCATGCTTCGGAACGTACGCTGGTTTCACGAATTTGTGAAGTTAACGAAGTGCGTGAATATAGGGCTAAACTGTCCCGACCTTGCTTGAGCAGCGGATATGTCACGGGCGCGCTGAGCGGGGCGGCAGAACACGTACAGGCCGGACGAGAGATGAGCAGGTCATGACCGAGGAAACGGGGCGGCCGGAGCGGGACCCCGAGGGGGTCTCCCGGTTCGTCGAGCACTTCGCGGCGCAGTTGGTGATGGCCGGAATGCCGCGCATGCCGGCCAGGGTCTTCGCGGCCCTGCTGGTGTCGGACACCGGGGCCGGCGGCTCCGCCGAACTGGGGGAGACGCTGCGGATCTCGCCCGCCGCGGTCTCCGGGGCGGTGCGCTACCTGGACCAGCAGCACCTGGTCTCCCGGGAACGGGAACCCGGCTCGCGCCGCGAGCGCTACCGGGTGCACGGCGACCAGTGGTACGAGGCCCTCACCAACCGCGAGGCCGTCATCCGGCGCTGGCAGGACGCGCTGCGCGAGGGTGTGGCCAGCGTGGGTCCCGACAGTCCGGCGGGCCGCCGGCTGGGGGAGACGCTGGCCTTCTTCGAGTTCGTGGAGAAGGAGATCGAGACGATCATGGAGCGGTGGCGGGCCCACCGGGACGAGACCTTCGGCCGGGGGTGAGGGGGGCGACCCCGAAGCCGGACGCGTCTGCGTGAGTGATCGAATACTCTGGGTGATGGATGGTCCGTTTCAAGGGGAGGGCGCATCATGACAGTCATGGCAGAGCGACCGACGGCAAGCGGCACCGAGCTCGGCAACTTCGAGGAACTGCTGGACCTTCTCGACGAGCTGCACCTGCGCGACGGCTTCAAAGCCGAGATCATCAGGGGGAACGTCGTTGTGTCGCCGTGGTCGAAGGGCTATTACCACCGTGTGATGCACCTGGTGTGCAAACAGCTCGAGCCGTACCTTCCGGAAGGACACCTGATCGACCGGGCACCGACGTTGTATGTCTTCCCGGGGGAGGCATGTGCCTATGGGCCGGACATTCATGCGGTGCACGAGCAGGCCCTCGAGACGGAGGGCAACCGTCTGGACGGCGAGGCTCTGTCCTTCGTTGCCGAACTGACCTCTCCCTCCACCCGGAACGACGATCTGACCGACAAGGTCGAGGTCTACGGCAGGGCGGGCATCCCCGTGTATCTCATCCTCGACATGCAGGAACAGCAGGCCACCGTCTACGGATCCCCGTCGCCGCAGGGCTACCAGATCCGCATCAGCAAGCCGTTCGGCGAAAAGCTCTTGATCCCCGATCCCTTCGGTTGCCTCCTCGACACGAGCGGGTTCCACCGGCCCCACGAGGGCACTGAAACCTGACTCACACCGGCAGCGTCAGCCCCCAGGCGTCCTCCCGGGCCACCCACGTCCGGGTGCCCACCGGCCCCGACACCAGTCCGTCCGCCCGGTAGCGGAAGTGCGCTCCCGACACCGTCACCGTGTGTCCCTCGGCCAGCAGCGGCGACGCCTCCGCGCCGACGGAGACCGGCCGCACCTCGACCCGGGCGATCCCGCCGGGGCCGGGGACGATGGAGACGGCCTCCACCGGCTGGTGCAGGTCGACGAGTGTCCGCCCGTCGACCTCCACCCGCAGCCGGGCCGGCCCGCCCTCGGGGGCGGAGGCCACCCGGGGCGGCCTGACCGGCACCAGGGTCCGTACCAGGGACTGGCAGGTCCGCAGCCACGGACGCTGCCCCGCCCCGAGGGCCCCGTCGGTGTCCTCGGCCTCTTCGGCGTCCTCCTCCCGCACCCGGGCGGCGCCGACCGGCGGAATCCGTACCGCGCCGAGCACCACGCCGTCGCTGTCGTCCACCAGCAGGTTCATCCGCCGCTCGGCGCCGTCCAGCACGGCGCGCGCCGCGGCCACCGCCCCCGTGGGCACCCCCAGCGACCGGGCGAGCGACAGCGCGCCCCCGACCGGCACCAGGGACAGCGCGCAGCCGGTCAGCTCCCGCTGCCGGTGCAGCAGTCCCACCGCCCGCATCAGGGCCCGGTCGTCGCCGACCAGCACCGGGCGCCGGGAGCCCCGCCGGGCGAGCGCGCGGGCGAATTCCTCCGGGCCGTCCGGTAGGCACACCTTCGTCGTCGCACCCCCGCTGAGCACGTCTTTCGCGATACGTACGGACTCGCCGTCGCTGCGGCGGGCGACCGGATCGATGACCACCAGGAGCTGATCGGACGTCGGGGAAGTCGCCACCTCGGCCATGCCTCGCTTCCTCGGGTAGCATCTTTGTGCAAGAGCCCCTTGCGCTGTTGCGCAGGGGCTTCGTCTATTCCGGGGCATACGGTCCGACGGTTGGCGGCCAACGGTGGTCGCGGTGTGTGCGCGGCGGAGATCCTCCGCGTACGCCCCTGACCCTGGACATGCCCCGCCCGGAAGGGGTGTACGCGCGTGCCCGCACTTGTGCTGCTCGGTGCTCAGTGGGGTGACGAAGGCAAGGGAAAGGCGACGGACCTGCTCGGCGGATCCGTCGACTACGTGGTGCGTTACCAAGGCGGTAACAACGCCGGCCACACGGTGGTCGTGGGCGACCAGAAATACGCCCTCCACCTGCTCCCTTCCGGAATCCTTTCTCCCGGTTGCACTCCCGTCATCGGCAACGGTGTCGTCGTCGACCCCTCCGTCCTGTTCTCCGAGCTGAGCGGGCTGAACGAGCGCGGCGTCGACACGTCCAAGCTCCTGATCAGCGGCAACGCACACATCATCACGCCGTACAACGTGACGGTGGACAAGGTGACGGAGCGCTTCCTCGGCAAGCGCAAGATCGGCACCACGGGTCGCGGCATCGGTCCGACCTACGCCGACAAGATCAACCGTGTCGGCATCCGGGTCCAGGACCTGTACGACGAGTCGATCCTCACCCAGAAGGTGGAGGCGGCGCTCGACGTCAAGAACCAGATGCTCACCAAGTTCTACAACCGGCGCGCGATCGCCACGGACCAGGTGGTCGGGGAGCTGCTGGGCTACGCCGAGAAGCTGCGCCCGTACGTCGCCGACACCGTGCTGGTCCTCAACCAGGCGCTGGAGCAGGACAAGGTGGTCCTCTTCGAGGGCGGCCAGGGCACCCTGCTCGACATCGACCACGGCACGTACCCCTTCGTCACCTCGTCGAACCCGACCGCGGGCGGCGCCTGCACGGGCGCCGGCGTGGGCCCGACGAAGATCACCCGGGTCATCGGCATCCTGAAGGCGTACACGACCCGCGTCGGCGCCGGCCCGTTCCCGACGGAACTCTTCGACGAGGACGGCGAGGCCCTGCGCCGCATCGGCGGCGAGCGCGGCGTCACCACCGGCCGCGACCGCCGCTGCGGCTGGTTCGACGCGGTCATCGCCCGCTACGCGACCCGCGTGAACGGCCTGACCGACTTCTTCCTCACCAAGCTCGACGTCCTCACCGGCTGGGAGCAGATCCCGGTCTGCGTGGCCTACGAGATCGACGGCAAGCGCGTCGAGGAGCTCCCGTACTCCCAGACGGACTTCCACCACGCGAAGCCCGTCTACGAGATGCTCCCCGGCTGGTCCGAGGACATCACCGGCGCGAAGTCCTTCTCCGACCTGCCGAAGAACGCCCAGGCGTACGTCAAGGCCCTGGAGGAGATGTCCGGCGCCCCGATCTCCGCGATCGGCGTGGGACCGGGCCGCGAGGAGACGATCCAGATCAACTCGTTCCTGTAGTCCGGCCCTGCCGGACCCCGCCGCACCGTGACGTCCCGGTGGCCCGTCCAGGGTCACCGGGACGTTCTCGTGTCCGGGGCGCCGGGGGAGCCGAGGCGGCCCGGGGTGTCCGGGACGTCCGGGGCGAGCCGGCCCGCGCCCGGGGCTCAGCTGAAGACGATCATCGAGCCCTGGGCCAGGCTGCGCGTGGCCGCCGCGTGCAGGCCGAGCCAGACGTGGCGTTCGCGGGCGAAAGGGCTGGGGTCGTACGGCGCCGGGACGGCGGGCTCCTCCAGCTCGGTCGGTCCCTGCGGGGGTTCCGGCGCGGCCGGCGGGTTCGCGGGGTCGATGCCGAGGGCGGGGGCGACGACCTCCAGTTCCCGCAGCAGCGCGTGGGAGGAGCCCAGCGGGCCGCCGCCCGCGAGGAGTTCGTCGCTGGAGAGCGGGTGCGGGAAGTCCACGGGCACGTAGGCCCCGGCGTGGTCGTAGTGCCAGACCAGGTGCGACTGCTGGGCCGTCGACTCGAACATCTCCAGCAACTGCTCGTAGTCGCCGCCCAGCTCGCCCACCGGTGTGACCGGCAGTCCGCACACCTGGAGCAGATACGTGCGCCGCAGGAAGTGCAGCGCGTCGTAGTCGAAGCCCGCGACCGGGGCGACCTCGCCGGACAGCCCCGGCATGTACTGGTACACCGGTACCGGCGGCAGCCCGGCCCCGGCCAGTACCTCGTTGTACTGCGCGAGTTCTTCGGCGAACGGATTGTCGGGGGTGTGGCACAACACGTCGACGAGCGGTACCAGCCACAGGTCACAGGCCAAAGAGGGCTCCTCGCATAGCGCGTCCACCACATCCGGTACGTCCGGTACATCCAGTACGGCGGTCAGGGAAGGGTACCGGCGGGGCACGAGGGTGGCTCCCCTCGTGCAGATCCTCTACCCATACGAACACAGACGACGCGGGGCCCGGACCCCGGGCTCCCCCTCGCACCGGCTCCGGGCCGTTCAGTCCGCGGGGAGCCGTTCGACGAGGGCCAGGGAGTGGGCGTTGTACGACGCGACGACCGCGCGGGCGGAATCGGTGTCACGGCGCACCAGCGCGTCGACCAGATCGGTGTGTTCGGACCACAGCTGCCCCCGCAGATCGGGCAGGCGCCGCAGGTGCTGGACCACGCAGACCCAGGTCTGGACGCGGATCCGGTGCAGGAAGGCGGTGAGGTGGGGGTTGCCGAACAGGGCCACGAGTTCGCGCCAGAAGCGCAGGTCGTAGCCGATCAGTACGGTGAGTTCGCCGGCGAGGGCCGAACGCTGGGCCTCCTCCCCGCGCCGCCGGACTCCGGCGAGCGCGGCGGCGACCCGCGGTTCCTCGGGCCGCAGGCGCGCCAGGCGGCCGTGGGCGTCGGTCAGGGCGTGGAACATCCCGTCGATCACCAGCACGCGGGCCTCGATCATGCCGCGGAAGTCGTCGACGGAGTACTCGTGCACCCGGAAGCCCCGGTGCTGGTCGGAGTCGAGCAGCCCCTGCGCCGACAGGTCGACCAGCGCCTCCCGTACGGGGGTCGCGGAGACCCCGTACTGGTCGGCGATCTCCTTGACGGTGAACTCCTGCCCCGGCTCCATCCGCCCGGACAGCACCTCTTCACGGAGGGCGTCGGCGATCTGCTGCCGCAGCGTGCTGCGCGTCACCGCGCCGTTGCCGCTGATGCCGGGCATGCTCGGGCGTCTCCCTGGTCGTGTCCGAGTGGCGTGACCGTGCCACGGGTGGGGGTGGTGCGTGGGCCCCACGCACCGGCCGCGTGCATCCGGCCCACGCGCCGGCCGCGTGCATCCGGCCCGCGCGGAGGCCGCGTGCATCCGGCGCACGCGTCCGTCCACGGTCACGCCACTTTACGTGTTCGAGTGACCCATGCCTGTTCGAACGACCGGGTCATCTCCTCACGGTCGGTCCGTGAACTCGTCCGCCGCCGACAGCGCCGAGTCCAGCGCGGCCAGGCCCTCCTTCAGCTCGGCCTCGCTCACGTTGCACGGCGGGACGACGTGGGTGCGGTTCATGTTCACGAAGGGCCACAGCCCGGCCGCCTTCGCGGCGGCGGCGAAGGCGGCCATGGGGGCGCCCGCCTCGCCGGTCGCGTTGTAGGGGACCAGTGGCTCCCGGGTCTCCCGGTTCCGCACCAGTTCCAGCGCCCAGAACATGCCGACCCCGCGGACCTCGCCCACGCTGGGGTGCCGCTCCGCCAGCTCGCGCAGCGCCGGCCCGACGACGGACGCGCCCAGCCGGGCCGCGTTCTCGACGATGCCCTCCTCGGCCATGGCGTTGATCGTCGCGACGGCCGCGGCGCAGGCCAGCGGGTGCCCGGAGTAGGTGAGCCCGCCCGGGTACGGCCGCTTCGCGAACGTCTCGGCGATCGCTCCGGAGATCGCGACGCCGCCGAGCGGTACGTAGCCGGAGTTGACGCCCTTCGCGAAGGTCATCAGGTCCGGCACGACGTCGTACAGGTCCGCCGCGAACCAGGTGCCGGTCCGGCCGAACCCGGCCATCACCTCGTCCAGGACGAAGACGATCCCGTACGTGTCGCACAGCTCCCGCACGCCGGCGAGGTAACCGGGCGGCGGCGGCATGATGCCCGCCGTCCCCGGAATGGTCTCCAGGACGATCGCCGCGATCGTCGACGGCCCCTCGAAGGCGATCGTCGTCTCCAGGTGTTCCAGCGCCCGCGCGCACTCCTCTTCCTCCGTCTGCGCGTAGAAGCGGGAGCGGTACAGGAAGGGCGCCCAGAAGTGCACGACCCCGGCCGTGCCGCTGTCGGAGGCCCAGCGGCGCGGGTCGCCGGTGAGGTTCACGGCCTGCTGGGTGCCGCCGTGGTACGAGCGGTACGCGGAGAGCACCTTGGGCCGCCCGGTGTGCAGCCGCGCCATCCGGACGGCGTGCTCGACGGCGTCCGCGCCCCCGTTGGTGAAGAAGACCTTGTCCAGGTCGCCCGGCGTCCGTTCGGCGATCAGCCGGGCCGCCTCCGACCGCGCCTCGACGGCGAACGCGGGCGCGAACGTCGTCATCCGTCCGGCCTGCTCCTGGATCGCGGCGACGACCTTGGGGTGCTGGTAGCCGACGTTGGTGAAGACGAGCCCGCTGGTGAAGTCGAGGTAGCGCCGGCCTTCGTAGTCCCAGAAGTACGACCCCTCGGCTCCGGCGACGGCGAGCGGGTCGATCAGCTCCTGCGCGGACCAGGAGTGGAAGACGTGGGCGCGGTCGGCGGCCTTCACGGCGGCCCCGGCGTCGGGGTTCGGCTGTGCAGTCATACGGGCGAGCGTAAGACGTGACCCCTCATTTTTGACAGCATGCTGCATGCCTGTCAGCATGCTGTCATGAAGGCCGGCCCGGCCCGGTCGGACCGGCCGGCCGTCACCGAGGCGACCCCCATCCACCGGCGCACCCAGGGAGCGGTCATGACCCGCAGGCCCGTCCATCTCGCCGTCTACGACACCTACGCCGACTGGGAGACCGGTCACACCACCGCGCACCTCGCCCTCGCCGGGTACGAGGTCCGTACCGTCGCGCCCACCGGGGCGCCCGTCACCAGTGCCGGCGGGCTGCGCGTGCTGCCCGACCTCGCGCTCGGCGCACTGCGGCCCGAGGACAGCGCGCTGCTGATCCTCACCGGAGCCCGTCTCTGGGACGAGGGCGACGACCTCGTCCCCTTCGCCCGCACCGCCCGCGCCTTCCTCGACGCCGGTGTGCCCGTCGCCGCCATCTGCGGCGCCACCGCCGGACTCGCCCGCGAGGGCTTGCTCGACGAGCGGGCGCACACCGGCGCCGCCTCCTTCCACCTGGCCGCGACCGGTTACGCGGGCGGCGCGCGGTACGTCGAGGCCGACGCCGTCACCGACGGCGGACTGGTCACCGCCGGACCCACCGAACCCGTCGCCTTCGCCCGCGAGATCTTCCGGCTGCTCGGCGCCTACGACGAACCGGCGATCGACGCCTGGTACCGGCTCTTCCACGACTCCGACCCCCAGGCGTACGCCGAGCTCGAGGAGGCCCTGGGCCGGTGAGCCGGGAACAGCAGGATCTGCTCAGCCGCGGCGCGCTCGGCGCCTTCCGGCTGAACGGCGAGTTCCTCGCGGTCGCCGAGGAACTCGCCCGGCCCGCCGGACTCACCGCCGCCCGGTGGCAGGTGCTCGGCGCGGTCCTCCAAGAACCCCTGCCGGTCTCCGGCATCGCCCGCGTCATGGGCATCACCCGGCAGAGCGTGCAGCGCATCGCCGACCTGCTGGTCGAGCGCGGTCTCGCCGAGTACCGGCCCAATCCGGCGCACCGCCGCGCCAAACTCCTCGCCGTCACCGAGCGGGGCCGCGCCGCCGTCGGCGGGATCGGCCCCGGCCACGCGGCCTTCGCGCAACGGCTCGCGGAGGCGTTCGGCGAAGCCGAACTCGCACAGGCGGTCCAGACATTGGAACGCCTGTGCGCGGTGCTCGACGACCTCGGTCCGCCTGTTACGGAACCGTAGACGACACCCAGCTCACCCCGGACCGTGCCCGGTTTATCCTCGGGCTGTTGCTCACGGCGGGGGAAGGCGGCGCAACAATGGAGAAGCACGGACCGGGGGACGCGGCGGGGGACCAGGGCGCTCGGCACCCCGGCAGAATCGGCGCGTACCGGTTGCTCGCGCGGCTCGGGGCCGGCGGCATGGGGGAGGTCTACCTCGCCCGCTCCGACCGGGGACGCACCGTCGCCGTCAAGCTGGTGCGCGAGGAACTGGCCCAGCAGGAGGAGTTCCGGGCCCGCTTCCGCCAGGAGGTGCAGAACGCCCGGCAGGTCGGCGGCGACTGGACCGCGCCGGTACTGGACGCGGACACCGAGGCCCCGGTGCCCTGGGTCGCCACCGGATACGTCGCCGGGCCCAGCCTCCAGCAGGTCGTCGGGCACGACCACGGCGCACTGCCCGAGCGGTCGGCCCGCATTCTCGCCGCGGGTCTCGCCCACGCGCTGAAGGACATCCACGCCGCCGGCATCGTGCACCGCGACCTCAAGCCGTCCAACGTGCTCGTCACCATCGACGGGCCGCGCGTCATCGACTTCGGGATCGCGCGGGCCCTGGAGACCGTGACCGACGGCGGCCTCACCCGCACCGGGGCGCTGGTCGGCTCGCCCGGGTTCATGGCACCGGAGCAGGTGCGCGGCGACCGCATCACCCCCGCCTGCGACGTCTTCTGCCTCGGTTCCGTGCTCGCCTACGCCGCCACCGGCGAGCTTCCCTTCGGCACCGCCAACAGCGGGGTGCACGCCCTGATGTTCCGCATCGCCGAGGAGGAACCCGACCTCGGCCGGGTCCCCGAGGGCCTCGCCGGCCTGGTGAAGGACTGCCTCAGGAAGGACCCCGCCCAGCGGCCCACCCTCGACCAGATCCTGCTGCGCACCGGCGCCAGCGGGTCCTCCGCGTCCAGGAGCTGTACGGCGTGCCGGCCGAGCTGGGCGACCAGGGCGCCCGGCAGCCAGGGCTCGCGGGAGCGGCCGTCGGCGACGGTCTCCTCGGCGCCGGTGCGCAGCAGGAT
>NZ_LIQT01000216.1 GCF_001418415.1 Streptomyces hirsutus | reverse complement strand
GGGCGGCCGTCGAGACGTACGGACGGCTGGACATCGCCGTCGCCGGAGCCGGTGTGCTGCGCCGGGCCGCCCTGGCACAGCTCGACGACGACGCCTGGAACGACATGCTCTCGGTCGACCTGACCGGCGTACTGCGCACCTTCCGCTCCGCCGCCGCCGTGATGTCCGGCCCCGGCTCCATGGTGGCGGTCTCCTCCATCGCCGGCGGGGTCTACGGCTGGGACGACCACGCCCACTACGCCGCCGCCAAGAGCGGGGTACTGGGACTGTGCCGGTCACTCGCAACCGAACTCGCCCCGCGCGGCATCCGGGTCAACACCGTCATCCCCGGACTCATCGAGACCCCCCAGTCGCTCGATGAGACCAACTCCCTGGGCCCGGCGGGGCTGGAGCGGGCCGGCCGGAGCATCCCGGCGGGCCGGGTGGGCCACGCCGACGAGGTGGCCCGTGCGATCCGCTTCCTCACCAGCGACGACGCCGCGTACATCACCGGCCAGGAGCTGATCGTGGACGGTGGCCTCACGGTCCGATGGCCGGAGTGACCGAGCGGAGACAACCTGAGCGGCGAAAGACCGACCGGTAGCACACCGGGCAGCAGTGAACGGAGCGGCAGCGGACAGCGCCGCGGCGAGAAAGGCGAACGGCATGGGAGTCCTCCAACAACAGGTCGCACTGGTGACGGGCGCGGCGAGCGGCATCGGGTCGGCGATCGCCGACGCGTACGCGGCCGAGGGCGCGCGGCTCTTCCTGGCCGACCGCGACGCCGACCGGCTCACCGCCCTGGCCGAGCGCTACACGGCACAGGGCACGGAGGTGGCCACCGCGGTCGTCGATGTGGCCGACGCACAGCAGACCCGCCAGATGGTGGAGAGCTGCGTGTCCACGCTGGGCGTGCCCGACATCCTGGTCAACTCCGCGGGGATCCTGACCGAGGTGCCCCTGGTCGACATGGACGTCGAGACCTGGGACCAGATGATCGCGATCGACCTCCGCAGCGTCTTCCTGTGCTGCCGGTGGACGGTTCCCCACATGGTCGCCCGCGGCAGCGGGCGGGTCATCAACATCGCCAGCCAACTGGGTATCAAGGGCGGCGAGGGACTGGTCCACTACTCGGCCGCCAAGGCCGGCGTCATCGGCCTGACCAAGGCGCTGGCCAGGGAGGTCGGCCCGAGCGGCGTGCTGGTCAACGCGATCGCGCCCGGCCCGGTGTTCACCCCGCTGGTGGACGGCATCAGCGCGGACTGGAAGAAGGCCAAGCAGGCCGAACTGCCCCTCGGCCGGTTCGGGGTCCCGGCGGAGGTCGCCCCCACCGCCGTACTGCTGGCCAGTGATCCGGGCGGCAACCTGTACGTGGGGCAGACTCTCGGCCCCAACAGCGGCGACGTCATGCCGTGAGGCACTGAGAGGAGAGGGAACCACGATGTGCGGAGCCTGCGGCACGGGACGTTCCGTACCCCGCTGGGAGGACATCCTGGCCCCGCCCACCCGGTCGGTGCTCGCCGCCCGGGCGGCGAGCACCGACCGGCTCCTGGACGGCGGGTCCGGACTGCAAGTCCGGTCCTGGCTGTCCGCGGGATACCTGCTCAGCGACCGGGTCGGCCGCACCACGCACGCGGCGGACCTGGACACGCTGTGGCGTGCGGCCGGGCAGCGCGGTGCCCGCCCCAAGGACTGGCGGCCACTGCGGGGTGCGGACACCACCGTGTCCGTCGAGGCACCCGGCGGCTGGGACCTGGCCACGGCCGCCGTCTGGTTCGCCGCCGTGGCCAGGTCCCAGCCGGACACCTCACTGGAGATCACCCTGCCCGACCCCGGCGGAGCGCGCACCCTGCTGGTGACCATCGACTCCGGCGCTGTACGGGCCACCGCCGTGACCGATTCCGGGGACGGCCCGCCGCCCGAGGCGACAGCTGTGGTCAGCGGCGCCGGCGCTTCCATGGCGGCCCGCCACCTGGAGAAGTTCGGCGGACGCCGCCCGCGTCGACGGGCATGAACATGCGGGCCGGACACGTCGGCCGCCGCGCGCCTTTCAGTAGACCCAGAACGGCATCGGGCGAAACCGCCCTGCCTTCTCGTCCACCGCCCGCAACGATCAGGCCATGTACTCCCTTTTGAGGACGACGTCGACCGCGCGGTGCAGCTGATGCGCGGCAAGGCACTGCGCCGCCTGCCGGTCGTCGACAACGGGCAGGCTGCGGGCATTGTCGCCCTGGGCGACCTGGCCGTCGAACGCGATCCCGACCCCGTCCTGGGTGGGGCACATCAGCGTTGCCGACCCCAACGCGTGAGAACGGCAGTCGTGCCGCGGGGCCCTGGCGGACCACCAGTTGCCGGCACCGCTTGCGCCGGCGTACCGAGCGAGCGACGGGGGGATGCACAGCGGGCCACAGGCCGCCTACCTGCGCCGTGTGCACGGACGCGTCATCCGCATTGGCCGGGAAGCCCTGCGGATGCTGCTGGCCCGCCGCGGGGTCACCTTCCAGCGCACCAAGACGTGGAAGGAGCCGCCCGACCCCGACCGCGACACCAAGCCTGACCGGATCGAGGAGGTCCTCGAACGCTTCCCGGACCGGGTCTTCGCCTTCGACGAGTTCGGTCCGTTGGGGATCAGGCCCACCGCAGGCTCCTGCTGGGCGAAGCAGGGCAAGCCCAACCGGCTCCCGGCGACCTACCGCCGCACCCACGGCGTCACCTACTTCCACGACTGCCACTCCGTCGGCGACGATCGCCTGTGGGGCGTCAATCGCCACCGCAAGGGCACCGCCAACACGCTGGCTGCACTGAAGCCGATCCGCGTCGCCCGACCCGACGGCGCCCCGATCTACATCATTTTGGATAACCTCTCCGCCCACACCGGCGCGACGATTCGCCGCTGGGCGAAGGAGAACCAAGTCCAACTGTGCTTCACCCCGACCTACGCCTCCTGGACCAACCCGATCGAGGCACACTTCGGCCCGCTGCGGCAGTTCACCCTCGCCAACTCCCACCATCCCAACCACCCGGTCCAGACCCGGGCCCTGCACCGCTACCTGCGGTGGCGCAACGCCCACTCCCGCCACCCCGACGTACTCGCCGCGCAGCGCAAGGAACGCGCCCGCATCCGCAGCGAGAAAGGCATCCGCTGGGGCGGACGCCCCTTTCAAGTCGCAGCCTGATGGGCTGCCCCCGCGCAGGCAATGCCGTCCGCGCGCCTCTTGGCGACTCGGCACCGCACCAGTGCGTACCGGGATGCCGCCGAACGACGCAGGTGAACGGTCGCGCGGGGCACGCTTTGGAAGAACTTAGGCGCCGCTGTCGATCCAGCCACGTCCCGTTCGACACCCTGATGTAGGACGCATCGCCATACGAGGAGGCGACAGGACCTGATGAGGGAACACATGGTTCAGCTGCTGCGAGTGCAGAACTTCACCATCTCGAGCGACGGCGTCGCCGCCGGCGAGGACCAGAGCCTGGAGCGGCCTTTCGGCCACAACATCGATCCGGGAAGGCTCTTCGCCTGGGCCGGCGCCACGGCGAGCTGGCCCATCCGCACCGAGCCCGGGGGAAGCCGGGGCCTCGACGACTACTTCGCCCGAGACTTCAGCCACAACATCGGCGCCGAGATCATGGGCCGCAACAAGTTCGGACCCCAGCGCGGCCCGTGGCGCGACCACGGGTGGCGCGGCTGGTGGGGAGACGAGCCGCCCTTCCACACGCCGGTGTTCGTCCTGACCCACCACAAGCGTCCATCGTTCACGCTCTCCGACACCACGTTCCATTTCATGGACGGCGACCCCGCCACCGTTCTCGCGCAGGCGCGGGAGGCCGCGCAGGGCAAGGACGTCCGGCTCGGCGGCGGCGTGACCACCATCCGGGAGTTCCTCGACGCCGACCTCGTCGACACCATGCACGTGGCCGTCTCACCGGTGAAGCTCGGGTCCGGGCTACGCCTCTGGGACTCGCCCGAACAGCTTCTGGACCGGTTCCACATGGAGGTCGTGCCCAGCCCGAGCGGCGTGACGCACCACCTTTTCTGGCGCAGATGACAAGAGAGACAACGCAGAAACCTGAGCACGGCCGACTCGAGCGTTTCCGCAGATGAACGGGCGCTGTCACGTTGTTGGGTGTGTGAGTGTCCGAGGGCGCGTCGGGGCGTGGTGGGCTTGCGCTTCGGGCCTGGGGTCAGGCCGTGGTGGGCCGGCCGACAACGCCGGTGATCTGGTCCCAGATCGCGAAGCGGACGGTCATCTCGGCGCGGTATCCGGAGGCGGTCATCAGGTGGCGGTGAGGGCGGAAGTGGGGTGAGATGCCGCTGAACGCGGACAGGAACCGCTGGGCCCCGCCGACGGAGCGGAAGCCTTTCAGGAGCCGTAATTTAACTACT
>NZ_LIQT01000215.1 GCF_001418415.1 Streptomyces hirsutus | reverse complement strand
GGTCGTGGCGGCCGACGGCACCGAACTGGCGCGCGGCCACTCCCGGGAGGGCGGCGACCCGGTGGTGCACGCCGAGGAGGCCGCCCTCGCCAAGATCGACCCCGCGGACCCGCGGCTCGCGACCGCCACCGTGTACTCCAGCCTGGAACCCTGTGCCCGCCGCACCTCCCGTCCGGTGCCCTGCGCCCGGCTGATCCTGGACGCGGGGGTACGGCGGGTGGTCACCGCGTGGCGGGAGCCGGACACCTTCGTGGCGGGCGCCGACGGCAGCGGAGTGCTGGCCGCGGAGGGAGCCACGGTCGTCGTCCTGCCGGAGCACAAGGAGGCCGCCGAGGCGCCGAACCGCCATCTGACCGGCCGGTGACGGAGGGGCGGGGATCATGTGTGTGCGGAGTGCCCCGCGGATGCCGTATGCTGGTTACACAACGGCGCGGGGTGGAGCAGCTCGGTAGCTCGCTGGGCTCATAACCCAGAGGTCGCAGGTTCAAATCCTGTCCCCGCTACTGAAGGCCGAGGGCCGGAATCCGAAAGGGTTCCGGCCCTCGGTCGTTTCCGTTTCCGTTCCCACTTCTGTTCCCGTTCCCGCCCTCCGGCCCGTCTTCCGGCGGAGGTTTCGAGAACGCGTTCTCCGGGCCCCTCCCCGCCGATATCACGCCGGGTGATCGGACCGCCCCGCTGCGCATAACAACTGATGTACCGTCAGATGTAGTGTGACGAACGAGGGAGAGTCAACTCGCCCGTTTTGGGGCGGTCGTGATGCTTAAGTCCGTGCGGGAATCGTTAACGATCAAGAAGAACGGCTTGGAATACGAGCCCTCCGTCTATTAACGTTCGATAACGCAGCGCGGTCGTCCCAGCCGTCACACGAGTCGGCTCCGTGCGCACGCGCCGAATCCCGCAAGGGAACCGGGGAACCAACATCTTGGGGTGAATCGCGTAGATGCCCCCGTGGAGACACGGACGGTATACGCGCGTAGGAGACCTTCCTGCTCCGAACCCGTCAGCTAACCCGGTAGGCGAGAAGGAAGGAAAGGAGTGCGCCCACGTGGCGTCGAACCGGCCTGCCCCCGAGGCCCCCTTCATGCCGAGCCAGCGCGACAGCGACACCTTCGGCTACGGCAGCATCCGCACCGACGAGGGCCCCTTCGAGGAGTGGAACCCCACTGCGGAGTCCCTTCCTCCCGTGCGCGGCCGGCATCGCGTCGGCAAGCAGCGCGGCGGAGGCCTCGCCCGTAGCTCCACCGTCCTGGGCGTCGGTGTCATAGCCGCGGTCGCCGGTGGCGGCATGGCCAGCGCCCAGACCGGCAAGCCGCCGGTCTCGATCTCGATGCCGGACCTTCCCTCCGTCGGTTCCCTCATCTCCGACGAGGAAACCCCCCAGGGCTCCGCCACCCCGCTCAGCAGCATCGGCACGGTCGCCGACGAGGCCGAGCAGGGCAGCACCTCCGACGCCGGCGAGGTGCTGCGCGCCCGGATCATGGCCCAGGTCGAGCAGCAGCAGAGCCAGGCCGAGGACAAGGCCGCCGCCGAAGCCGCCGCGAAGGCGGAGAAGGAGGCCAAGGAGCAGGCCGCCGCCGCGAAGAAGGAGGCGGAGGAGCAGGCCGCCGCCGCGAAGAAGGAGGCGGAGGAGGAGGCCGCGAAGAAGGCCGAGGCCGAGCGTCTCGCCGAGCTGGCCACGCAGTACGCGCTGCCGACCTCCTCGTACACCATCTCCTCGACCTTCGGTCAGGCCGGCGCCTACTGGTCCTCCGGCCAGCACACCGGCCTGGACTTCGCCGCCCCCACGGGCACGCTGATCAAGGCGGTCCACACCGGCACGATCACCTCCGCCGGCTGGGACGGCTCCTACGGCTACAAGACCGTGCTGACCCTCGACGACGGCACCGAGATCTGGTACGCCCACCAGTCCTCCATCAACGTCAGCGTCGGTCAGCAGGTCAACACCGGCGACGTGATCGGCCGCGTCGGCTCCACCGGCAACTCCACCGGCGCCCACCTCCACCTGGAGGTGCACACCGGTGGCTCCGGCACGGGCATCGACCCGCTGGCCTGGCTCCAGTCGAAGGGCCTCACCGTCTGAGACCCCGGCCCCCGGCCGGTCTTCACACGCTCTCGCAGCCACAGCCCCGGCAGTCCTGACGACGACCCCCCGACGTCAGGGCTGCCGGTCCGGCGTTTCAGGGGCGGTACGGGTACGCGTACGGGTTCGGCCCGGCCGCCGGGTACCCGGGGTGCGCGAAGTACGCGGGGTTCACGGCGCCGTACCTCCCGTACGGCCCGTGTCTCCCGTACGGGCCGTACCCCTCGTACACCCAGGGCGAGCCGTACGGGCCGTACACCGGCCAGGGCGGTGCGGGCGGTGCGGTGACCCGGGCCGCGTGTTCCAGGGCCGGGCGGGCCGTGTCGCGGCGCCGCCACAGTTCCCGTAGCAGCTCGTGCTCCCGCGCGGCGAAGTCCGTACCCGCGCGGCCGCGGCGCCCCCGGTGCCGCAGGAACGCCAGCGACGTCGCGTACGCCCCGTACTGCGCCACCGCTCGGGACGCGGCCCGGCCGCCGTGCCCGCGCGCGTACCGCCGGGCGACGCGCCGGGCCCGCATCGAGCCGAGCGCGTAGGGCTGGGCCGGGGTCAGCCAGCCGGCCCTGACGTAGGAGGGCAGCTCCTCCCGTACGGTCCGCAGCCCGCGCTGCCGGGTCCACACCACCAGCCAGGTCAGCAGGCCGAACGACGGCACCATGAACGCCGCGTACACGGCGAAGAAGCCGTACTCGCCGAGGGTCGAGGAGACGTTCCACAGCGCGTGCAGGCCCATCGCGAGCAGCAGGCCGCCGAGCGGGAGCAGGAAGCGCGCCGGGCGCCGCCGCCCGGTGGCGAGCGCGGCCACCCCGAAGCCGATGCCGGTGAGGGCCGTGAAGAGCGGGTGCGCGAACGGCGACATGACGACGCGGACGAAGAACGTCGCCGCGGTGACGGAGGAGACGCCGCTGCCGCCGGTGAGCTGGTCGGTGCCGAAGGCGGTGCCGAGGTAGAGGATGTTCTCGGTGAAGGCGAAACCGGTGGCGGTGATGCCGGCGATCACCACGCCGTCGAGGATCGTGGTGAAGTCGCGTCTGCGGAACAGGAAGACCAGCAGGACGGCGGCGGCCTTCGCGGACTCCTCCACGACCGGGGCTATCACGGTCGCGCCGAGCGTGTCCGCGCGGGACGGGTCGGCGGTCTCCGTCGCTATCCACCGCGTGGCGAAGCTGTTGGCGACGATCGCCATGAGCGCGGCGGCGCCGGCACCCCAGGCGAACGAGAAGACGAGATTGCGCCACGGACCGGGCGCGACCCGGTCCAGCCAGCGGAACGCGGCGACGAGCAGCGGCACCGGCAGGACGGCGAGGCCGAGGCCGACCAGGAAACCCTCCGTACCGGTCTGCTCGCGGACCAGACCCAGGATGACCAGACCCGAAAGCGCGAGGAGGGCCGCCAGCGCCCCGCAGCGCACCCGGGGCCGCTGCCACCAGTGCGCGTGCCGCGGGGCGGGCCCGTCGGCCGGCCCTGAGGGGCCGGGGGCCGCGCCGGGCTGTGTCGGGTACGGACGGCTGATGGCCACAGCATTGACCCTAACGAGGGAGCGGTGCTGCCCGCAGGAACACCGGGTGGGCTCAGGCGCCGGCGGCGTTCCGGTCCTCGGACCGGGGGGCGGCCCGGGTGTCGGGCCGGTCGTCGTGGTGTACGCGGCGGAAGAGCAGGTCGTTCACCACATGTCCCTTGTCCAGCCCCTGCCCCTCGAAACGGGTCAGCGGCCGGAACTCCGGGCGCGGCGCGAAACCGCCGTCCGCCACGGTGTTCTCGAAGCAGGGGTGCGCGGTCAGCACCTCGAGCATCTGCTCGGCGTACGGCTCCCAGTCGGTGGCGCAGTGCACGGTCGCGCCCGGGGCGAGACGGGTCGCGGCGAGGTCGAGGAAGGCAGGCTGGATCAGCCGGCGCTTGTGGTGCCGCTTCTTCGGCCAGGGGTCGGGGAAGTAGACGCGCAGCCCGCCCAGCGCGTCGGGGGTGAGCATCTCGCGCAGCAGGATGATCGCGTCGCCGTTGCCGACGCGCACGTTGTCCAGGCCGTGCTGGTCGGCGAGGCCGAGCAGATGGCCCTGGCCGGGGGTGTGGACGTCCACGGCGAGGATGTTGGTGCCGGGATCGGCGGCGGCCATGCGCGCGGTGGCCTCGCCCATGCCGAAGCCGATCTCGAGGACGACCGGGCGGTCGTTGCCGAAGAACTCGGCGAGGTCGAGGCGCTGCCGGCCGTCGACGTCGAAGCCCCACCGGGGCCACAGCCGCTGCAGCGCGTCCGCCTGCCCGGCGGTGACCCGGCTCCGGCGCGGCTGGAAACTCCGGATCCGCCGCTCGAAGTGCGACCCGGCGGGATCGGCCTTCGGGCCGTCCGGGAAGCGGGGCTCCCCCTTCTCCCGGGTACGGCGGACCGACACGCCGGGAGTGTGCTCGGAGGGCCGGGCGTGTGCTTCGGGGGTGTTCACGGAGTCAGACACAGTGCTGACGATTTTACGGGGGTGCCGCGAGGGATTCGTCCGACGGCCGCGGGAGCGGTCGCCTCAGCGGGGTACGCCGTCCAGGGCGGCCAGGGTCCGGCGGGCCACCTCCCGGCCGATGGGCAGGGACGCGGTCGCCGCGGGCGAGGGGGCGTTCAGGACGTGGACCGCGCGGGGCGTCTCCCGGATCAGGAAGTCGTCGGCGAGCGTGCCGTCGCGCAGCACCGCCTGCGCCCGTACGCCCGCCGGGGCCGGGACCAGGTCGGCCTCCCGGACCGCGGGCACGAGCCGGCGGACCGCCTCGGTGAAGGCCCGCCGGGACAGGGAACGGTGCAGCTCGCCGGTGCCGTGCCGCCAGTGGCGGCGGGCCAGGTGCCGGGAGCCCGGCCAGGCCAGTGTGGCGGCCAGCTCGCGCGGGCGGACCGTCCGCCAGTCGTAGCCCTCGCGCGCCAGTGCCGGTACGGCGTTGGGCCCGACGTGGACGCCCGAGTCGATGCCGCGCGTGAGGTGGACGCCGAGGAACGGGAACGCCGGGTCGGGCACCGGGTAGACCAGACCGCGGATCAGCTCCGGGCGGGCCAGCTCGTAGTACTCGCCGCGGAACGGCACGATGCGCATGCCGGGGTCGTCGCCGGTGAGGCGGGCGATCTCGTCGCAGTACAGCCCCGCGCAGTTCACCAGCACCCGGCCGCGCACGACGTCCCCGGCGGCGGTCAGGGCGGCCACGCCCAGGTCCGGGCGGCGGTCGACCCGGGTGACCCGCGCGCCGTAGCGGATCTCCGCGCCGGAGGCGGCCGCCAGCCGGCGGGCCACCGCCGCGTAGTCGCAGACGCCGGTGGTGCCGACGTGGATGGCGGCCAGGCCCTCGACCTCCGGCTCGTACGCGGCGATCTGCGCGGCGCCCAGTTCGCGGACCGCCAGACCGTTCTCCCGGCCGCGCTGGACCAGGGCGTGCAGGCGGGGCAGCTCGTCCCGGCGGGTGGCGACGATCAGCTTGCCCGTCACCGCGTGCGGGACGCCGTACTCCGCGCAGAACTTGACCATCTCGGCCGCGCCCCGCACCGCGTACCGGGCCTTCAGGGAGCCGGGGCGGTAGTAGATGCCGCTGTGGACGACGCCGCTGTTGCGGCCCGTCTGGTGCCGGGCGGGGCCGGGTTCCTTCTCCAGCACCGTGACCCGCGTGCCCGGTGCCGCGCGGGTGATCGCGTACGCCGTCGACAGGCCGATGATGCCGCCGCCGATCACCAGCACCTCGCAGTCGTACGCCCGCCGCACCACCCGCACCACCTCCAGGTCCCGATAGTGCACTGCGCCACTGACAACGCCCGTAAACCCCGTACAACCCGGAAGGCGGCAAGGGGCTGCCGGGGGCCGCCGGCAGACGACGGCCCGGATCAGGCGGGGCGCACGGGCATCGGGCGGGCGTCAGGCGGGAGTCATCAGCAGGGGCCGGGCGCGCTCGCGCAGCTCGACCACGCGGGGTTCGTCGCCGTAGGGCTCCAGGCGGTGCAGGAGGTCCCTGACGTACTCCGTGGTGCGCGCGGACGAGATGCGGCCGGCCACCTCCACCGCGCGCACCCCCTGCTCGCAGGCGGCGTCCAGGTTGCCCGACTCCAGTTCGGCGACCGCCGAGACGACGAGCCGCAGCCCGTGGGAGCGGACGAACTCCTCCGTCGGCCGCGACAGCGCCTGCTCGGTGAAGCGGCGGACCTGGCGGGGGGCCTTCAGGTCGCGGTAGCACTCGGCGGCGTCGGCGGCGAAGCGGTCGTAGGAGTAGAAGCCCAGCCAGACCGGGTCGCTGTCACCGGGGCGGGAACGTTCCAGCCAGCCCTCGGCCGCCTTCAGGGCCGTGCCGGCCGCCGGGGCGTCACCCGCGCGTGCGTGCGCGCGTGCCTCCACGAGCCGGAAGAAGCTCATGGTGCGGGCCGTGGCCAGGCCGCGGTTGCGCTCCAGCGCGGCCTGGGCGAGGTCGACGCCCTCGTCGCCGAAGCCGCGGTAGGTGGCCTGGAGGGACATGGAGGCCAGTACGTATCCGCCCAGGGGGACGTCGGCCGCCGCGCGGGCCAGGCGCAGGGCCTGGATGTAGTAGCGCTGGGCGGCCTCCTGCTGGCCGGTGTCGAAGGCCATCCAGCCGGCGAGCCGGGTGAGTTCGGCCGACGCGCCGAACAGGGAACGGCCCACGTCGTCGGCGTAGGAGCCCAGCAGCAGGGGCGCCGCCTCGACCCGCAGGCACTCGGGGACCATCGACGAACGCCAGTCGCCGCCTCCGTACTTGGAATCCCAGCGGCGCGCGTCCTCGGCGGCCTCGCGCAGCTTGCGCACATCGCTGTGGCCGACTCTGGCCGGTGCGGCGGAGCCCTCCCCGGGGCTCACCTCGCGTGCGACCGAACTGTCGGCCGGGGTTATCAGCCAGCGTGAGGCAGGCGTTGCATATGCGCTCACCGCGAACGATCCGGCGAGCGACTGCCAGATGCCGCCGGACCCCGCGCGGCGGCCGGCCAGGTCCAGCCGGTACAGCTCGGTGGCGGACTTCACCGCCTGTCCGACGTCCCGGGGGAAGGCCAGGCCCACTTCGGGTGCGGGATCCGCGTCCGCCAGGCCGATCTCGTGGAGCGGCACCGGGCGGCCGAGCTTCTGGCCGATGGCGGCGGCGATCAGGTGGGGCGCCGCACCCTGCGGCACCATGCCCTTCGACACCCAGCGCGCCACCGACGTCTTGTCGTAGCGCAAGGTCAACCCGCGTTGGGCGCCAAGGTCGTTGACGCGCCGCGCGAGGCCCGCGTTGGAGATACCCGCGAGGGCGAGGACGGTGCCGAGCTTTTCGTTCGGCCCGCGGAGCTCCCTGGACATGCGCCACCCCTCGACACAGACGGCTGCCGCTCTGGCATAACCGCGCGGCATTCGTAAACCCAGCGTAGTTCGCCGCATCCCAAGCGTTAAGGGGCATTCTTCCGGATGGCGGGATTGTGGTCCGTACTGAAGTGCGGGTCCGATACGCGCAGTTGCTGCATGCTCCCGGCGTGTGGCCGTGCGCCCGTGCGTGCGCTCTACTCCGGCCACGGCGGGGCCGATTCCATGGTCCTTGCGTGGGTCGGCCCGCTGTACTGGATCCAGTGGGCTGGGGGACACCGCCGCCTTCATCCCCGCGGGCGGCGGAACGGTCCGGGAGACGCACTCCGTCTCCCGGACCGCACGGCTTCCCGGCGGTGCGCAGAGCCTGTACGGAGCGTGTTCGAGGTTGTCCTCGCCTCTTCGAATTGGCCGAAAATCGACCCCACTCTTTCAGGGCTGTCAGCCCATCTATCCTGGCAGTTGAGGGCGCGTTAGTGGTTCTTGGGGCGCGCTGGGGGGCGCATTCGCGTCGCAGCGGTGCAGGTGGGCGCGTGGTCGCGAGCGGACGATCTCCTTGCCTCGGGCGGGTGTTCAGATCGGGGTAGGAGTATTCGCCGGGGCGCATCCGACGGAGCACATGCGGCACCGGCACCCCTCCTGAGCGCCTCCTTCATGGCAGCATGGGTGAACCGGTGCGTGCGGTGCGCCGGTTGTCCACAGCCTGTGGAGGCGTCGATGCGGTGGTTGGTGGGATGGAGCAGCGCCGCCGCGGGCGCCCTGGCGTACGGCTCCGCCGGCGCCACCGGCCCCGACGGCGAGACACTGCAACCGGTGGGTTCCCATTTGTTGTGGGGCGACCCCGATCCGCTGTGGGCGGTCGGCGACTGGCGCCCCGACGAGGTGCGGGTGGTGACCGGCGACGCCGAGACGCGGATCGCCGTCCTCGGCACCTGCGGCGCCTCCGACGAACAGCTGCGCGTCGCCCTGTTCGCCGCGCGCGGCGGCGCGCTGCGCCATCTGACCGCCTGGCCGGGCAGCTACACCGCCGTCGTACAGGTGGGCCGCCGGGTCACCGTCTGCGGCGACCTCGCGGGCGCCCGGCCGGTGTTCCACACCCCGTGGGAGGGCGGCACCGCCTACGCCACCGCCGCGCTGCCGCTCGCCGACCTCGTCGAGGCCAACCTCGACTTCGGCCACCTCGCCGCGCTCCTGGCCGCCCCCGACGTGCCGGCCGCGCTCCACGACTCCACTCCGTACGACGGCGTGAAACGCGTTCCGCCGGGGCATGCGCTGATCCTGCGCGCCGGGGCGCGCGAGATCGCCGGGTACGAGCCCGTCGCCTCGCTCGCCGTCGCCGCGCCGCCCGCCGACCCCGACCGCGCGGTGGACGCCGTCCGGGACGCGCTGGTCGAGGCCGTACGCACCCGGCTCGCCGCGCCCCGGCACGTCCCCGGCGCCGACATCGATCCCGGCCCGGTGCCGGGCATGGGCCCCGCCGAACGGCGCGCGGCGCGCGGGATGCCGGTGCCCGGGATCGGGGCCGACCTCTCCGGCGGGCCCGCCTCCGGGACCCTGGCGCTGCTCGCCGCCGGGCTGCCGGGCATGCCGGGGACCGTGCTGGGGCACGGCACCGGCGCGGGCGAGCGGCTGCTCGCCGTCACGTTCAACGATCTCGCGGGGGGCCAGGCCGGTGCGGGGAGCGGTTCGGCCGGCGGCCGGGCCGACGAAATCGCGCGCGCCGGGGCGCTGGCCGCCAACCCCCGGCTGCACCATGTGGTCGTCCCCGGCGGCGAGGACACCCTGCCGTACGCCGACCTCGACGGGCCGCTCACGGACGAGCCGGCCCCCTCCCTGGTCACCGCCGCCCGGCACCGGGCACGGCTGGCCGCGGGCAGCGCCGACCACTTCACGGGGTACGGGGCCCGGCAGGTGCTCGACGCGCATCCCGCGCGCCTCGCCGACCTCCTCATGGACCGCAAGCGGCGCCATCTCGTACGGCCCGTCGCCGCGCTGGCGAAAGCCGACGGGTCCGTGATGGTGCCCGCGCGCGTGTACGCCGCGGCCCGGCGCCTGGCCCGTACGCCGTACCGCACGGGACTCGAGACCCTCGCGGAGCAGCTGCTGCGCCACCAGCTGGACGACGGGACCCCCTGGGGTGCGGCGGACGCCTCGCTGGCCGCGCTGACCTGGGGAAGACCCGGTCCGGCGGCGCGCTGGCTGACCGGGGAGGCGCTCGCTGAAGTATCGGTTCGCCTTCAGACGTCCACCCGCCGGTCCGACGTGGGGCCGGGGCAGCGGCCCGGTGACTTCCGCGCGCGTGCGGCACTGACCCGGTACGCGGCCGGTGTACGGGTGCTGGAGCAGGCCGCCGAGATCCGCTTCCAGCGGCTGCACACACCGTTCCTCGACAACCAGGTCGTCCGCGCGTGCCGGGGGCTGCCCGAGGCACTGCGGGTGAAGCCGGGGGCGCGGGCCTCCATCCTGCGGAGCGTGCTGGAAGGGTCCGGCGTGCGGGACCTGCCCACCGGGTGGGGTGCGCCGACCCAGTCGAACGCCGCTGCCGAGGCGCGGATCGGCCTGCGGGTCGCCGCAGGCACGCTGATGACGTTGTTCGACACGCCGCTGCTCGCGGAGGCGGGGCTGGTCGAGGCCCGCGTGGTGCGCAAGGCGCTGCGGGCCGCGGCGGAAGGGGAGCCGCTGCCGCTGGACGGGCTTGCGGATCTGGTCGCGCTGGAGCTGTGGCTGCGGCGGCTGCTGGCGCGGCGGGGGACGTGCTGGACGGGGACGCCCGGGCGGCAGCGGGCGGTGCCCGGGGGGATCGCCCCGCAGCGGGGGGCGTTGGCCCGGGGGGTCTGAGAGGACCTACGTACAGGTGAAGCGGGACTCGGCCCAGTCGGCCAGGGCCAGGCGGTCGAAGGGGCCGCGAGGTTCCACCACCAGGCGTACGGTCTTGCGGCCCGTCAGGTCCACGTGGACCGGGACGGCTCGGTCGCCGCCCTTGATCGGCCCGGAGTTCCACAGGGGGACGCCGTCCGCGTGGACGGAGAAGGCGACCTTGCCCAGCTTCATCGTCAGGTCGTCCACGCCGACCATCGCGTCGTAGGCGGTGCACGGGCGGTTCAGGTCGATGGTGACGGAGGAACGGCCGTGGACCGTCACGCCCGGGGAGTAGCTCCGGCGGGCGATGGGCAGGGCCGAGCGCTTCCAGACCCAGCTGCTCCCGCGGATGCGCATCTCGGGAGCGTCACCGTCGCCGCTGATGTCGTAGGCGAGTGCGCTCCACTGGTGGACCGTCGGGGTGGGCGGAGGCGGAGGCGGAGGCGGAGGTGGAGG
>NZ_LIQT01000214.1 GCF_001418415.1 Streptomyces hirsutus | reverse complement strand
GTCGGGTCCTGCGGGGTGGGGGAGGGGAAGGAGGGATCAGGGAGCGTGGCGGTCGCGTGCGCCGAGCCCCTCGTCGTCCGTGTCCACCCACAGGGACGGGTCGTACGGTGCGTCGGAGATGGTGACGAGGTCGGTCCGCTTCGGTACACCGGGCGTGGTGACGGCCGTCTCCCGGAGCAGCGCGACGCTCTCACGTAGATGGTTGGTGTCGGACCGGACGCGGCGCATCTCCAGGCCGCCGCTGCCGAGCTGCTTCTCCAGGCGCCCCACCGACCGGATCAGGTCGTCGAGATTGCGCTGGACGGATGCCAGTTCGTCGTGCACGGACATGACTTGCCCTCACTTCTCGCGGGTCCTTCAGGGTCCTTCAGGCCCAAGGCGGCAACGTTCATGCGCCTGCGAGTGTTGCGCGTCACACCTTGCGCTGTGAAGGGATGTGCATCGATTGGCCGAGGCGCATGGGTGCACCGCGCGGTGTTGTACGCCGTACGGGTGCCCTTCCGATCCGTGGCCGCCGTGTCGCTCTTGGTTGCCGAACCCTTTCCTCTTCAGTGGCCGCATACATCAGATGAAATCTAAATACCAACAAAAGTGATCATAACGCCCGCGGCTTCACGGAGGTAACCAGAGATGTCCCACGACGGCGTCGGCCCGCGCGCGGTCATGCGCTCGGTCGCCTTCCTCACCGCGGGCGCGCTCGCAGTACCCGCGCTGGCCGGATGCAGCTCCGACGACGATCCGGCCGGCCGGCCCCTCGCCGGCGGGGACATCGCCCGCGCCGACCGCGCGAGAGTCGCCGACGGCGGCACCCTGCGCTGGGGCGTGGACACCGTCCCGGACACCCTGAACACCTTCCAGGCGGACGCCGACGCCACCACCACCCGGATCGCCCAGGCCGTGCTGCCGTCGATGTTCCGGATGGACAGCCGAGGACGTCCGGTGCGCAACCCCGACTACCTGGAGTCCGCCGAGGTCGTCGAGACCGAGCCCAAGCAGGTCGTCCTCTACAAGCTCAACCAGCAGGCCGTCTGGAGCGACGGCCGGGAGATCGGCGCCGCCGACTTCGCCGCCCAGTGGCGCGCCCTGTCCGGCAAGGACTCCGCCTACTGGACCGCCCGCAACGCCGGCTACGACCGCATCGAGAAGATCGAGCGCGGCAAGGGCGCCCTGGAGGTCAAGGTCACCTTCAACCGGACCTACGCCGACTGGAAGTCGCTGTTCGCACCGCTGTACCCGAAGGACGTCATGGGCACCCCCGACTCCTTCAACGACGGGGCCCGCAAGAAGCTGAAGGTCACCGCCGGCCCGTTCAAGGTGAAGAAGGTCGACCGCGAGGACGACGAGGTCACCCTCACCCGCAACGCCCGCTGGTGGGGCGAACCGGCCCGGCTCTCCACGATCGTGCTGCGCGAGGTGCCCCGTGACGAACGCGTCGCCGCGCTCACCGCCGGAACCCTGGACCTGGCCGAGATCGACGCCACGGCCGCCCGCCGCATCTCCGTCGCCGCCGGCCCGCGGGGCACGAGGACGAGCGGGAGTGCGAGCGGGAGTGCGAGCGGGAGTGCGAGCGTGCCGAGCCGTGCGGACGAGGGCGGTACGCCCCTGATGGGCCCCGGAGCCGCCGGTCGCGGGGCCGGCCGGTCCGCGGCGAAGGCCCTGCGCTCCTGGGCCGTCGCGAACGGTTCCGACGAGGAGGCCGCCGACGAGGAGGCCGCCGCCCGCGAGGAGCGGCGCGAGGCCGCCGCGGAGCTCGCGCGTGAGCGGCAGGCCCTCAGCGGCTTCGAGGTGCGCAAGTCGCTGGAGCCCGCCTACACCCAGCTCGCCCTCAACGGAGCCGAGGGTCCCCTCGCCGACGAACGGGTCCGCCGCGCCGTGGCCCGGGCCCTGGACCGGCGGGACCTGGCGGAAGCGGTCCTGAAGCCGCTCGGGCTGCCCGCCGAGCCCGTCGGCAGCCACCTCGCACTCGCCGGGCAGACCGCCTACGCCGACAGCAGCGGCGCTCTCGGCGACCAGAACGCCAAGGAGGCGCGGGCCCTGCTCGCGGACGCCGGCTGGGTACCGGGCGGCCCGGTGGAGAAGAAGAAGGGGGAGAAGGCCGCCGGCGGTAAGGGCGAGAAGGCGGGATCGTCCGACAAGGGCGCGGACGACGACGGCACGTACATCGTCGGCGAGGACGACGGGGACGCCGAGGAGCACGGTGACGCCGGGAGCGACGGCGACAACGGCGACGACCACCTCGCCCAGGACGGCGCCCAGCACACGCGGCTGAAGCGGGGCAGTGTCCCCGGCGCCTACGCGCCCCTGGGCACCGCCGCCCCGGCCCGGGCCGAGAGCGCCCCGCTCGCCAAGGACGGCAAGGCGCTCACGCTCGACTTCGTGCTCCCCTCCGGGCCCGGCTCGGAGGTCCTCTCCACCGTGGCCGGCCGGATTACGAAGATGCTGGAGCGGGTCGGCATCCGTACGGAGATCACCAAGGTCGACGACGAGAGTTATTTCACGGACCACATCGCCTCCGGGGAGTACGACCTCGCCCTCTACTCCTGGCCCGCGACCGCCTTCCCCGCCACCGACGCCCGCCCCGTCTACGCCAAGCCGGTCCCGGCCGCCGACGGTTCGCTGAACATCGAGCAGAACTACACCCGGGTCGGCACCGACCAGGTCGACCAGCTCTTCGACCAGGCCCTCGCGACGCTCGACGACGCGAAGCGCGCCGGGCTGATCCGCAAGGCGGACGCCCGCATCTGGGCGGCGGCCGGCTCGATCCCCCTCTATCAGCGCCCCCAGCTCACCGCGGCCCGCAAGGACCTGGCCAACGTCGGCGCCTTCGGATTCCGCACCCCGGTCTACGAGGACATGGGCTACCTGAAGAAGGGCGCGCGGGGCCCGGCCGGGACACCGGGGGAGAAGCCCGCCGAGCCGCCCGCCTCCGTCTCCGCCTCGGAATCGGGCTCGGACCCGGACTTCGCCCCGAGCTCGGATGCCGACTCGGATGCGGACTCGGATGCGGAGTCCTGATCAGTCCTGATCACCCCGGGTGACGGGTCCGGTGGGCCGGTCCGGACGAGGAGGGCGAGCCCCCGGTGCCGAGGGCCCGTACCATGGGGAGAGGCCGTGGCGTGTTCAGCCCGGCAGGGCCCGCGCACCACAGCCGTCTGCGCAGGGCGCTTCTCACCATTCCGGGAGTACGCCAACTCATGGCTTTGTCCATCCAGCGTCACGACATCCGCAACGTCGCCATCATCGCCCACGTCGACCACGGCAAGACCACCATCGTCGACGGCATGCTCAAGCAGGCAGGTGCCTTCGCCGCCCACCAGCTCGACCAGGTCGACGAGCGCATGATGGACTCCGGCGACCTGGAACGTGAGAAGGGCATCACGATCCTCGCCAAGAACACGGCGGTGAAGTACCACCCCAAGGACGGCGGGGACCCGATCACGATCAACATCATCGACACCCCCGGCCACGCCGACTTCGGTGGTGAGGTCGAGCGTGCCCTGTCGATGGTCGACGGCGTCGTGCTGCTCGTCGACTCCTCCGAGGGCCCGCTGCCCCAGACCCGCTTCGTGCTGCGCAAGGCGCTCCAGGCGCGGCTGCCGATCATCCTGTGCATCAACAAGACGGACCGGCCGGACTCGCGTATCGACGAGGTCGTCAACGAGGCCTACGACCTGTTCCTCGACCTGGACGCCGACGAGGAGCAGATCGAGTTCCCGATCGTCTACGCCTGCGGCCGTGACGGCATCGCCTCGCTGACCAAGCCGGCGGACGGCACGGTCCCGACCGACTCCGACTCGCTGGAGCCGTTCTTCTCCACCATCCTGTCGCACGTCCCGGCCCCCACGTACGACGAGGGCGCCCCGCTCCAGGCCCACGTCACCAACCTGGACGCCGACAACTTCCTCGGCCGGATCGCCCTGCTCCGCGTCCACCAGGGCGAGCTGAAGAAGGGCCAGACGGTCGCCTGGATGAAGCGCGACGGCTCCGTGCAGAACGTGCGGATCTCCGAGCTGATGATGACCGAGGCGCTCACCCGCAAGCCCGCCGAGAAGGCCGCCCCGGGCGACATCTGTGCGGTGGCCGGCATCCCGGACATCATGATCGGCGAGACCCTGGCCGACCCGGAGAACCCCGTCCCGCTGCCGCTGATCACGGTGGACGAGCCCGCGATCTCCATGACCATCGGCACCAACACCTCGCCGCTGGTCGGCCGCGGCAGCACCGGCAAGGGCGCCGACGCGAAGGCGGCCGTGAAGGACCGCAAGGTCACCGCCCGCCAGGTCAAGGACCGCCTGGACCGCGAGCTGATCGGCAACGTCTCGCTGCGCGTCCTGGACACCGGCCGTCCCGACGCCTGGGAGGTACAGGGCCGAGGCGAACTGGCGCTGGCGATCCTGGTCGAGCAGATGCGCCGGGAGGGCTTCGAGCTCACCATCGGCAAGCCGCAGGTGGTCACCCGGGAGATCGACGGCAAGGTGCACGAGCCCGTCGAGCGGATGACGATCGACGTGCCCGAGGAGCACATGGGCGCGGTCACGCAGCTCATGGGCGTCCGCAAGGGCCGCATGGACAACATGTCGAACCACGGCTCCGGCTGGGTGCGCCTGGAGTTCGTGGTGCCCTCGCGCGGCCTGATCGGCTTCCGTACCGAGTTCCTCACCCAGACCCGGGGCACCGGTATCGCGCACTCCATCCACGAGGGCCACGAGCCCTGGTTCGGGCCGCTCACGACCCGTAACAACGGCTCCCTGGTCGCCGACCGCGCCGGCGCGGTCACCGCGTTCGCGATGACCAACCTGCAGGAGCGCGGTGTGCTGTTCACCGACCCCGGCACCGAGGTGTACGAGGGCATGATCGTCGGCGAGAACTCCCGCGCCGACGACATGGACGTCAACATCACCAAGGAGAAGAAGCTCACCAACATGCGGTCGGCCTCGGCCGATTCGTTCGAGGCGATCGTCCCGCCGCGCAAGCTGTCGCTGGAGCAGTCCCTGGAGTTCTGCCGCGACGACGAGTGCGTCGAGGTGACCCCGGAGTCCGTGCGCATCCGCAAGGTGAACCTGGACGGCCGCGAGCGCGCCCGCGCCGCGAGCCGCGCCAAGCACGGCTGATCCACAGGCCGGCACTCGGCCCCGCGCACGCGGACACATACGGCACCGGGCACCCCTGAACGCAGGGGTGCCCGGTGCCGTTCGTGCGGGCGGCGGAATGCGCGCCGGACCAGCGGACGGGGACAAGTCGGAACAGGCCGGAACAGTACGGAACAGCGCGGCGCAATGTCAGGGCGCAATGCCGCGGCGCGGTGTCGTGGCGAAGGGGAGCAAAAGAGGAAGGTAGGGATAACCCTCGATCTTGCCGGGAGATGCCCCTGAAGTGGGCAATGCCCACTACCCTTCTCCCGAAGCGGACGATCGTCGCGCCGGCGTGGTCAAGTTCACGCCCGATGCGCGGCCCGACGGCCAACGGCCCTGCCGCTCAAGCGTGTTGAGTGCACGACAGTCCTTTGAGGACCTTGCACGGGGGCCGCACTATCCGCAATGGATTTTCCTGAGACACGTGTCCGATATACGGACGTGCACCCCCGATAGATGTGTAACAAGTCCGTTTCGCAGGGATCTCCGACGAAACCCTTTGTCCGGATTTTGGAAGATGTAGTACCTAGCTGTGATCGAACCGAGACCTCGTGGGTGTGGCTCGGTCTTGTCGCATGGCAGATAGTTAGGCGCGTAGAACTCGGCCGAACGGGTCACGCGTCATCGATGCGGGCCCGCGGGTCAGGGAGCACCTGACGATCTCCGACACCAGCGACGGGCGGTGAACGAAGACATGTCGTGTGCTCCCCTTTGCGGTGAACCAGTGGATTCATGAGGAGGAACCCATGCGAGGTGCTGCAAGCGCCATATGGGTCGCGTCGTCCCCGATGACAGGTGCGGACCCCGCGGGTACGTTCAGCCCCGTTCACGTTCCCGCTCTCGAGGCCGAGGCAACGATCCGGCGTCGCGAACTTCCTTGACTGCCCCGGCCCGGGGCCGGCCGGCGCCGGTCCCGGGCCAGGGTCCCCCAGCGGTGGGGTCGACCTCCAGTCGCTGTTCCAGTCGCGCGCTTCGAATGACGTACGCCGTGCGAAGGCCGTCGGGCCGCTTGTGCGCTCCCGACGACCTCCAACACCTGTGAAACGGACGAATCATGACGAGTCCAACCGAGATCGAGGGTGCTGAGGCCTCTTCCGTCTTGGACAAAGAGAGCGAGCCGCAGGGCGACGCCCAGGAGCCGAAGAAGCTCGCGGGCCGCAGTCCCGGCCAGTTGATGTGGCAGCGCTTCAAGCGCGACCGCACCGGAGTGGTGTCCGCGTGCGTAGTGATCTTCTTCTTCGTGGTCTCCGCGCTCGCACCGCTCATCGCGAAGGTGTACGGCAAGGATCCCTACACGCTCTACGCCCAGGAGCCGGACTTCCCGTTCCTTCTGGACGACTTCGCCATGCCCACCGGTTCCTTCGGCGGCATGTCGGGCGAGTTCTGGTTCGGCGTCGAGCCCAAGCTCGGGCGTGACGTCTTCACCATGCTGCTGTACGGCGTCCGCACCTCGCTGTACATGGCCGTGGTCGTCACGACGCTGTGCGTGCTCACCGGTGTGCTCATCGGCTTGGTCATGGGCTACTTCGGCGGCCGGGTGGACTACTGGCTGGGCCGGGTCACGGACTTCTTCCTGGCCTTCCCGCAGCAGCTGTTTTTCATCGCTTTCATGCCCGTGGTGACCGCGATGTTCGTTTCCCCGCAGGACGAGACCCCCACCTACCTGCGGGCCGTGGCGATCACCCTGGTGATGTGGTTCCTCGGCTGGATGGGTCTGGCCCGTCTGGTGCGCAGTTCCGTGCTGTCGCTGGCGGACCGGGAGTTCGTGGAGGCGGCGAAGGTGTCCGGTGCCTCTCCCTGGCGCATCGTGCGCAAGGAGATCCTGCCGAACATCGTCACCCCGATCCTGGTGCAGGCCACCTACATCCTGCCGGGAACGATCCTCTCCATCGCCTTCCTCTCGTACATCGGTGTCGGCTTCGTCGAGCCGACCCCGGACTGGGGCCGGATGTTCGCCATCGGCTCCGAAGTGTACGAGCAGGACCCGATGTTCATGTTCTTCCCCGGCGTGGCACTGGTGGTCTTCGTGCTCGCCTTCAACCTTCTCGGAGACTCCGTCCGGGACGCATTCGACCCCAAGACCGGACGCTGAACCGTCCATTGGTGGGTGGGGGAGCTGCCGCCCCCGTTCCGACTTTCGGACCGTCAGGCAGCACTCGTGGACAACTAATGACAGGTAGGTGCATCCGCATCATGAAGCCCATCAGAACGCGTACCGTGCGTGCCATAGCTGTTGCCCTCGTGGCCGGCTCGCTGACCCTGACCGCTTGCTCCAGCGAAAGCGGCAGCAACAACAAGGGCAAGGACGACGCCAAGTCCCAGAAGGACGCCGCCAAGCAGCAGGACCCGGTCGCCTACGGTGACGCCGCCGCGTCCAACGGTCCGGCCGAAGAGGTCGCCGGCGCCAAGCCCGGTGGCTTCATCAGCGTGTACATGCAGTCGGACCTGACCCACATGGACCCGGGGCAGATCTACGTCAGCGACGCCGGTCAGTTCTCCAACCTGATCCACCGCGGTCTGACGAACTTCCAGGAGGACAAGGACGGCAACCTGACGGTCGTCGGTGACATCGCCACCGACTCCGGCAAGTCCTCCGAGGGCGGCAAGACCTGGACGTTCGAACTCAAGGACGGCATCAAGGACGAGGACGGCAAGGCCATCACCTCGGCCGACGTCCGCCACACCATCGAGCGTCTGTACTCCAAGGTCATCTTCGACGGTCCGACCTTCGTCCAGTCCTGGCTCTCGGGCAACGACTACCGCAAGGCGCTGCCGGACGGCCCCTACAAGGGCAAGCACCTGCCGGACTCCGTGCTGGAGACCCCGGACGACAAGACGGTCGTCTTCCACTTCGACCAGCCCCGCCCGGACCTGCCGCAGGCCCTGGCCATGGCCGGCTACTCCATCGTGCCCGAGAAGGCGGACACGAAGGAGAAGTACGACAAGGCCCCGAAGTCCCTCGGCCCGTACAAGATCGCCGAGCACAAGCCGGGCAAGTCGATGAAGCTGGTCAAGAACGACCAGTGGGACGCCAAGACGGACGCGGTGCGTCACCAGTACGTCGACGGCTACAACTTCAGCAGCACCGTCGGCCAGCCCAGCCAGACCAAGCGTCTGATCGCCGACCAGGGCGAGGCCAAGAACGCCATCCAGTTCACCGACTCGGTGGACCCGGCCCAGATGTCCACGGTCATCGGCGACGCGGACGCCAAGAAGCGCACCATCCAGGGCTACCAGCCCTACGTGTGGCAGCTGAACTTCAACCTGGACCGGATCAAGGACAAGAAGATCCGCGACGCGATCACGTACGCGATCCCGAACCAGTCCATGGTCCAGGCGGACGGTGGTCGCTACGGCGGTGAGGTCGCCGGCGGTCTGCTCGCCCCGACCCTGCCGAACTTCGACCCGACGTACGACCCGTTCGGCAAGCTGAAGAAGCCCAACGGTGACCCGGAGAAGGCCAAGGCGCTGCTGAAGGAGGCGGGTGTCAAGGAGGGGACGAAGCTCTCCTACGCCTACTCCAACACCCCGCGCGGCCAGGCCCAGATGGTCATCATCAAGGACGCGCTCAACAAGATCGGCTACGACGTCCAGGCGAAGGAGATCGACCGCGCCAGCTTCTACGAGCAGATCGGCAAGCTGAAGAACCCGTACGACATCTACATGACCGGCTGGGGCCAGGACTGGCCGTCCGCCTCCACGGTCATCACCCCGGTCTACGACGGTGAACTCGTCGCCGACGGTGCGTCGAACTACTCGCACATCAACGACAAGCAGGTCAACGACCTCATCAAGAAGGCCCTGACCCAGGAGCCGGAAGAGGCCGCCAAGACCTGGGAGCAGGCTCACCACCGCATCGTGGAGGAGATCAACCCGGCCGCCCCGGTCTACTACTCGAAGCAGATCCAGCTCTACGGTTCGAACATCGGTGGCGCCACGTACAGCAACGAGTCGAGCTACATCAACATCAACGACCTGTACCTGAAGCAGCCGTAACCCGTCAGCTCGGCTGACCGCGGGGGTGTGCGCCAGGCGGAGCGCACCCCCGCGGCCGGTACCCCCTCCCTGCCGCCGCGTTCGAAGAGAGCATTCACCCGCCATGCTTCAGTTCCTCATCCGCAGGCTGATCGGCGCCGTCGTCATCATGTTCCTGATCGGCGCCTTCACGTTTTTCCTGTTCTATACGATCCCCCAGGACTTCGCAGAGCTGTCCTGCGGCAAGAACTGCTCCCCCGAGAACATCGCGGTGATCCGCGAGAACCTCGGCCTGGACAAGCCCATCACCGCCCAGTTCTGGGAGTTCATGAGGGGCATCGTGGCCGGGCGGGACTTCACTCAGGGACACTGCTCCGCGCCGTGCCTGGGGATGTCCTTCGACAGCGGCGAGTTCGTCTGGGACTCGATCATGGACCGCTTCCCGCTGACGCTGTCGCTGACCGTCGGTGGTCTGGTGATCTTCCTGCTCGTGGGTCT
Source organism: Streptomyces hirsutus (assembly GCF_001418415.1). Classification (GTDB taxonomy): domain Bacteria; phylum Actinomycetota; class Actinomycetes; order Streptomycetales; family Streptomycetaceae; genus Streptomyces; species Streptomyces hirsutus. The sequence continues at coordinate 1,143 of NZ_LIQT01000214.1, read as the reverse complement.
CGGCGCGGGTCTGCTCGCCGCGTGGAAGCGCGGCACCGTGGCCGACAAGGCCGTCAGCGGTGCTTCGATCGTGCTCAGCTCGTTCCAGATCTACTTCCTCGGCCCGATCGTCCTCGGCATCGTCGTCTACCAGACCGGCTGGATGGAGAACCCGAGCTACCAGCCGTTCACCGAGAACCCGTTCGCCTGGGCCGCCGGCATGATCATTCCGTGGGCGGTGATGGCCACGATCTTCACCGCTCAGTACACCCGTATGTCCCGCTCCACCATGATCGAGCAACTGCAGGAGGAGCACGTCCGCACCGCCCGCGCCAAGGGCATGAGGCAGCGGTACGTCTTCTTCCGTTACGCCTGGCGCGGCTCGCTGATCCCGATCGTCACGATCCTCGGTATCGACCTCAGCGCACTGCTGTCCGGCGCCGTGGTCACGGAGTTCACCTTCGACCTGGCCGGTATCGGACGTCTCGCGGTCGATTCGTCACTGACGAAGGACCTGCCCGTGACGATGGGCGTCATGCTGTTCGGGGCCTTCTTCATCCTGATCCTGAACATCATCGTCGACCTCACGTACGCGTACATCGACCCGCGCGTGCGCCTCAGCTAGGAGAAACACCGTGACCACTCTGACCAAGACCGAAGGCGGGACGGCCCCGACCGGGCCGGATGCCTTCCTCTCGGTCCGCGACCTGCGGGTGCGGTTCTCCACCGAGGACGGCACCGTCAAGGCGGTCGACGGACTGTCCTTCGACGTCGAACGCGGCAAGACGCTCGGCATCGTCGGTGAATCGGGCTCCGGCAAGTCCGTCACCAACCTGACCGTGCTCGGCCTGCACAACCCCAAGTTCACCACCGTGGAGGGCCAGATCCTCCTCGAGGGACGGGACCTGGTCACCACGGCCGAGAGGGACATGGAGAAGATCCGCGGCAACAAAGTCGCGATGATCTTCCAGGACCCGCTCACGGCGCTCTCGCCGTACTACACGGTGGGCCGACAGATCGCCGAGCCGTACATGAAGCACACCGGCGCCTCCAAGAAGGAGGCGCGGGCACGGACGATCGAGATGCTGGCCAAGGTCGGCATCCCGCAGCCCGAGACCCGGGTGGACGACTACCCGCACCAGTTCTCCGGCGGTATGCGCCAGC
>NZ_LIQT01000213.1 GCF_001418415.1 Streptomyces hirsutus | reverse complement strand
CGGCGACCGGGTGCACCACTGGGCGACCCTCAACGAACCCCTGTGCTCGGCCTGGATCGGCCACCTGGAAGGCAAGATGGCGCCCGGTCTGACCGACCTGACGGCGGCCGTCCGCGCCTCCTACCACCTGCTCCTCGGCCACGGCCTCGCCGCGCGAGCCATCCGCGCCGCCGCCCCCGACGCCCAGGTGGGCATCGTCAACAACCTCTCCACGATCCACGCCGCCACCGACAGCCCCGAGGACCTGGCCGCCGCCAACCCGGAGGAAGTGGAGGAGATCCTGCGCCCCACCGGGTTCTTCCGGGCCAAGACCAAGTCGGTGATAGGCCTTTCGAAGATGCTGGCGGAGGATTTCGGCGGCGAGGTGCCGGGCCGTCTCGAGGACCTCGTCAAGCTGCCCGGTGTGGGCCGCAAGACGGCCTTCGTCGTGCTCGGCAACGCCTTCGGCCGCCCCGGCATCACCGTGGACACGCACTTCCAGCGTCTGGTGCGCCGCTGGAAGTGGACGCAGGAGACCGACCCCGACAAGATCGAGGCGGCCGTCGGCGCGCTCTTCCCGAAGAGTGAGTGGACCGACCTCTCGCACCATGTGATCTGGCACGGCCGCCGCATCTGCCACGCCCGCAAGCCCGCCTGCGGCGCCTGCCCCATCGCCCCGCTCTGCCCGGCGTACGGCGAGGGCGAGACCGACCCGGAGAAGGCGCGGAAGCTGCTGAAGTACGAGAAGGGCGGCTACCCGGGCCAGCGGCTGAACCCTCCGCAGGCCTACCTCGACGCGGGCGGACGGCCGGCCCCGCCGCTGGGCGCCGCATGACGGGGGCACACGTGGAGGCGTACACGGGGGCACACGGGACGGCCGTCGATGGAACGATCTAGGCGCCACCGGGCGTTGGACGGGGCATGGGAGCGGCGGGGGCCAGGACGGCAGGGGTGGCGATGGCGCGGGTGACCGATCCCCGGGGCGGCCGGGTGAGGCTCAGCACGGAGGGCCTGCCCGCCTGGCTGGACCCGGTGGCCCGGGTCGCGCAGACGATCGCCCCGGGCGACCTGAGCCGCTTCCTCCCCCCGGCGGACGGAGCGGGACGCCAGGCCGCCGTCCTCATCCTGTTCGGCGACGGGGAGCGCGGCCCGGAGCTGCTGCTCATGGAGCGGTCGGCGGCGCTGCGCTCGCATGCCGGACAGCCGGCCTTCCCCGGCGGCACCCTCGACCCCGAGGACGGCGACCCGCTGGCCGACGGGCCGCTGGCGGCCGCGCTGCGCGAGGCCGAGGAGGAGACGGGGCTCGATCCCGACGGAGTCCAGCTCTTCGGCGTCCTGCCGAAGCTCTACATCCCCGTCAGCGGCTTCGTCGTCACGCCGGTCCTGGGCTGGTGGCGGATCCCCAGCCCGGTCGGCGCCGTCGATCCGAACGAGACCGCCCGGGTCTTCACCGTCCCCGTGGCGGATCTCACCGATCCGGACAACCGCACGACCACCTCCCACCCCAGCGGTCACCGGGGCCCGGCGTTCCTGGTCGAATCGGCCGTGGTGTGGGGCTTCACGGCAGGGATCATCGACCGGCTGCTCCACTACGCGGGGTGGGAGCGCCCCTGGGACCGGGACAAGCAGGTCCCGCTGGACTGGCGGTCATGACAGGGTGGGCGCGGTGCCGTGCGGTACGGGGGCTTGTGACGACGGCGGTTCGTCCCGCATGCCCCCGGACTCCGGCCGAGCAGGAACGACCGGAATGACGAGGCGAGGCAAAAAGCGGTGAACGTGCTGGACATCCTGTTGCTGGTCGCCGCCGTGTGGTTCGCGGTCGTCGGCTACCGTCAGGGCTTCGTCGTCGGCATTCTGTCGGTGATCGGGTTCCTGGGCGGCGGTCTCGTCGCCGTCTACCTTCTCCCCGTCATCTGGGACGTCCTGACGGACAACGCGGAGGTCGGCACGGTCGCCGCCGTCGCCGCGGTCGTCGTCGTCATAGTCTGCGCCTCCATCGGCCAGGCCCTGACCACCCACCTCGGCAACAAGCTGCGCCGTTACATCACCTGGTCCCCGGCCCGAGCGCTCGACGCCACGGGTGGTGCCCTGGTCAACGTCGTCGCGATGCTCCTGGTCGCCTGGCTGATCGGTTCGGCCCTCGCGGGGACGACCCTGCCGACGCTCGGCAAGGAGGTCCGCCAGTCCAAGGTGCTGACCGGCGTCTCCCGGGCGCTGCCCGACCAGTCCGACACCTGGTTCGCCGACTTCTCCTCCGTCCTCGCGCAGAACGGTTTCCCCCAGGTCTTCAGCCCCTTCGCGACCGAGCCGATCACCGACGTCCAGCCCCCCGACCCCGCCCTGGCCGGCAGCCCGGTGGCCGGCCGCGCGCAGCGGTCCATCGTCAAGGTCATGGGCACCGCCCCGCAGTGCGGCAAGGTCCTCGAGGGCACCGGCTTCGTGTTCTCCGAGCGCCGCGTGATGACCAACGCGCATGTCGTGGGCGGCGTCGACGAGCCGACCGTGCAGATAGGCGGCGAGGGCAGGAAGTACGACGCGACGGTCGTCCTCTACGACTGGAAGCGCGACATCGCGGTCCTCGACGTCCCGGACCTGAAGGCGCCCGCGCTGCGGTTCACCACCGAGGACGCGGGCAGGGACGACGGCGCGATCGTCGCCGGCTTCCCGGAGAACGGCGCGTACGACGTCCGGTCGGCGCGGGTCCGCGGGCGCATCACGGCCAACGGCCCGGACATCTACCACCGGGGCACGGTCCGCCGTGACGTGTACTCCCTGTACGCGACGGTCCGGCAGGGCAACTCCGGCGGCCCGCTGCTGACCCCCGACGGGCAGGTCTACGGCGTGGTGTTCGCCAAGTCCCTCGACGACGCCGAGACGGGATACGCCCTCACCGTGGACGAGATCCAGGAGGACATCGTCAAGGGCCGCTCCGCGACCCGGCAGGTGGACAGCGACAGCTGCGCACTCTGAGCGGCGCGAGGCCCGCTGAGGCCGTGAGGACGTCCGTGCGGCCCGTTGTACGGCTTGTACGGCCGGCCGCACGGTCCGGTCGCACGGCACGGTCGTACGGACGGGGCCTGCGACCGGGCCGTGCGGAGGAGTCGTACGGAGGGTCCGGGGACGGGTGTACGCCCAGACGGCTCACCGGGAGCACGGCCGGGCGTACGCCCCTCGTCAGCCGCGTGGGTGATGGTGGCGGAGCCGCACCGAGACCCAGCGGGCCCGGCGGCGGAGGATATGCGGAATCCCGACCCTGAGATCCGTATCTGCCATCTCCGGTGCACCGCCTTGCTGGTGGGATCCCATACCGCCCGCCGAGCGGCGGTCGCGGCTTGCGTCACTGTAGTCGTGCGTCCAGCCCATACTTCGACCACTGCCCCCGACCCATGGTCGATAACCGCCTGGCACAGGGCCAATTGGCCTATGCGCCAGGCAAGTGGCCGTTCGTAGGACAGGTGTTCAGATCTGATGATCGGTCCTGCGTACGGAAGGAGTACGGGAGGGGAGGAGGAAGGAGCACGAAGGGACGCGGCCGCCGCCCGGTGGGCTGTCAGCGGTCGGGTTCCGGGTCCTTCAGCCAGTTGATCAGCTCGGCGGAGAACGCGGCCGGGTCCTCCTCGTGCGGGAAGTGGCCGAGCCCGTCGAACAGCCGCCAGCGGTACGGCGCTTCGACGTACTCCCCGGACCCGGCGGCGCTGCGGACGCCCGCCACGGGGTCGAGCGAGCCGTGCAGATGCAGGGTCGGAACCCGCACCGGCCGCTTCATCCGGCGGTTGAACTGGATGCCGTCCGGCCGGGCCAGCGACCGCACCATCCACCGGTACGGCTCGATCGAGCAGTGCGCCGTGGACGGGATGCACATGGCGCGCCGGTAGTTCTCCAGCGCCTTCTCCTCCGGCGGGCGGGGCCCGGACCAGTCCTTGATCAGCTTGGCCACCAGAGCCCCGTCGTCCGCGGTGAGCTGCCGCTCCGGGACCCAGGGCCGCTGGAAACCCCAGATGTGCGACATGGCGGACGACTGCCTGACGTCGGCGATCATGGCCGCCCGCCAGCGCCGCGGATGCGGCATGGACGACACCGCGAGCCGTCGTACGAGCTTGGGGCGCATCGCCGCCGCCGTCCAGGCCAGGTATCCGCCCAGGTCGTGCCCGACCAGCGCGGCGTCCGGCTCGCCGAGGGAACGGATCACACCGGTGATGTCCAGCGCGAGGTTGGCCGGGTCGTAGCCGCGCGGTGTGCGGTCGCTGCCGCCGACGCCCCGCAGGTCCATGGCGACCGCGCGGAACCCGGCGTCGGCGAGCGCCGTCAGCTGGTGCCGCCAGGTCCACCAGAACTGCGGGAAGCCGTGCAGCAGCAGCACCAGCGGCCCGTCGCCGAGCTCGGCGATGTGGAAACGCGCGCCGTTGGCGGCGACGTCCCGGTGGGTCACCTCGGCGCCCCCGGGGATGTCGAGGCGTACGGCCGACAGGGGCTGGGCCGAAGGAGTGGCGGGGTCCGTCATGAGGACGAGCGTGCCACAGCTTCGATCGCCTCGGGGACCTGATCCCTGGGCAGCTCCGGACGCGGGTGCGGCTTGGCCTTCTGCAGCACGACCGCCGTCTCCTTCATCGAGGCGGCGACCTTCTGCGGGCCGCGGCCCTTCTTGGCCTTCTTCGCGAAGACGGTGCCGATCAGGGCGAGGACGAGCGCGACCAGCACGTTCGCCGCGAACGACAGCAGGAAGCAGACGGCCAGGTTCCAGTGGCTCCAGGTGTGGATGCCGTAAGCGAGGGCGAAACTCAGCATCGGCAGCGAGAACAGCAGGACGAGACCGGCCGCGGTGAGCAGTCCGCCGCTCGTCGCACCCCGCTGCACATCCCGCTTGAGCTGTGCTTTCGCCAGGGCGATCTCGTCGTGCACCAGCGCGGACATGTTCTCCGTCGCCGAGGCGAACAACTGGCCGATGCTGCGTTCGGCGCCGACCGGGCTGCCGTCGGGTGCGCTCATCGCGGTCTCCCTCTTCTGCTTTCGTCCTGCGTGCCTCTGCGTACCTCTGAGTAAGGATCAGTCTGCCGCCTGACGGCCCCTGTCCGCCCCATCACCTGCGTCGACCGCGTGTGTCCGGTCGTGTGCGTCCGACCGGCTCGGACCGGCTCCGACTGTCCTGACCTTTGTACCGTTCCGTCAGATCATGCCGGATCGTCGTGGTCCTCGCCTGCCCCGCCCGGTACTTCGGCAAGCCCGCGATGTCCCTCGGCCTTCTCCCGGGCGAGCTGCCGGTGCTCGGCGGCCTTGCGCTCGTGGATCTCCGCCATGCGCAGGTGGTACGCCGGGTCGTCCTCCTCGTAGACGTCCGGGACGCCGCTGAGGTCGTCGTCGCGCTCCTCGGCCTCGGTCAGCTTGCGGTACTTGGCGTTCCGGATCTTCAACAGCACGGTCGCGAGCACGGTCGCGATCAGCGATCCGGTCAGGACGGCGGCCTTCACACTGTCCGTCATCGACGCGTCGCCCTCGAAGGCGAGTTCGCCGATGAGCAGGGAGACGGTGAACCCGATCCCGGCGAGCACCGCCACCGCCAGGACGTCCGCCCAGGCGAGGTCGTCGCTGAGCGACGCCCGGGTGAAGCGTGTGGTCAGCCACGTGCCGCCGAAGATGCCGACCGTCTTGCCGACGACGAGACCGAGGACCACACCGAGCGTCTCGGGCTGGGTGAACACGTCCGCGAGTGCGCCGCCGGAGACCGCCACACCCGCGCTGAACAGGGCGAACAGCGGGACGGCGAGACCCGACGAGAGGGGCCGGACGAGGTGTTCGACGCGCTCGCCGGGGGACTGCTCCTCCCCCTCGCGGCGGTGACAGCGCAGCATCAGGCCCATGGCGACACCGGCGATGGTGGCGTGGATCCCGCTGTTGTACATCAGGCCCCAGACGACCAGGGCGAGCGGCACGTACACGTACCAGCCGCGTACGCCCTTGCGCAGCAGCAGCCAGAAAACGGCCAGGCCCACCACGGCGCCGGCGAGCGCGAGGAAATCGAGGTGGTCGGTGAAGAAGACCGCGATGATCAGGATCGCGAAGAGGTCGTCGACGACGGCGAGGGTCAGCAGGAAGGCGCGCAGCGCGCTCGGCAGCGAGGTGCCGATGACGGCGAGCACAGCGAGCGCGAAGGCGATGTCGGTGGCGGTGGGCACGGCCCAGCCGGCCAGTGAACCGCCGCCGATGCCGCTGGTGAACGTGTAGACGAGGGCCGGTACGGCCATGCCGCACAGGGCGGCGACGACAGGGAGCGCGGCGGCCCGGGGATCGCGCAGATCACCGGCGACGAGTTCGCGTTTGAGTTCGATGCCGGCGACGAAGAAGAAGACCGCGAGCAGTCCGTCGGCGGCCCAGTGCGCGACGGACAGGTTCAGGCCGAGCGCCTCGGGCCCGAAGTGGAAGTCGCTGACGCTCTCGTAGCTGTGGTGCAGGGCGGGTACGTTCGCCCAGATCAGCGCGGTGATCGCGGCGACGAGCAGCAGCATGCCGCCGACGGTCTCGGTGCGTAGCGCATCCGTGACGTAGATCCGCTCGGGCAGGGAGAGACGGCCGAAAGCCTTGCGCGGGCTGGGGGTGCGGGGGGCGGTCACGGGTGGTCCTCTGGTCGTCGGGCAGCACGAATCGTGTGCCGACCAGACTTCCCGGCGCTCCATGAGACAACTGTGGGAGACGGCCTGCTGTGACCGTCCTTCGTGGCCACTGTAACCAACGTGCTCCGGCACCGCACGAAGGGCTTTCGACGACGGACGTCACAGAGGCACCCGGCGCGCGTACGGCGCCGGGTGCCTCCGTTGCCCGTGGGCGGGCCGTGACCGGGGGGTCCGAGGGGAGAAACCGGGGACCCGCTTCGGTACGGTCCCCGGGCCGCTCCTCGGGTGGCCGCTCCTCGGGTGGCCGCTCCTCGGGTGGCCGCTCCTCGGGTGGTCGGTCCTCGGACGGTCGGTCCTCGGGTCAGTCCTCGCTGGACGACTGAGGAAGCTTCTCCTGGATCAGGTTCATCACGGTGGCGTCGGTCAGCGTCGTGACGTCCCCCAGCTCACGGTTCTCCGCGACGTCCCGCAGCAGGCGGCGCATGATCTTGCCGGAACGGGTCTTCGGCAGCTCGTTCACCGGCAGGATCCGCTTGGGCTTGGCGATCGGTCCCAGCGTGGAGCCCACGTGGTTGCGCAGCTCGGCGACCAGCTCCTCGGTCTCCGCGGCCGTACCGCGCAGGATCACGAAGGCGACGATGGCCTGTCCGGTCGTCTCGTCCGCCGCGCCGACCACGGCCGCCTCGGCGACCGACGGATGGGAGACGAGCGCCGACTCCACCTCGGTGGTGGAGATGTTGTGCCCGGAGACCAGCATCACGTCGTCGACCCGGCCGAGCAGCCAGATGTCGCCGTCGCCGTCCTTCTTCGCGCCGTCACCGGCGAAGTACTTGCCCTCGAAGCGGGACCAGTACGTGTCGAGGAACCGCTGGTCGTCACCCCAGATGGTGCGCAGCATCGCCGGCCACGGCTCGGTGATGACCAGGTAGCCCCCGCCGCCGTTCGATACCTCGTTGGCCTCGTCGTCGACGACGGTCGCGGCGATGCCGGGCAGCGGGGTCTGGGCGGAGCCCGGCTTGGCGGCGGTCACGCCCGGCAGCGGCGAGATCATGATCCCGCCGGTCTCGGTCTGCCACCAGGTGTCCACCACGGGGGTGCGGTCCGCGCCGATGTTCTTGCGGTACCAGATCCAGGCCTCGGGGTTGATCGGCTCGCCGACGGAACCGAGGACCCGCAGCGAGGACAGGTCGAACTTCGCGGGGATGTCGTCGCCCCACTTCATGAACGTCCGGATCGCGGTGGGCGCCGTGTAGAGGATCGTCACGCCGTACTTCTGCACGATCTCCCAGAAGCGGCCCTGGTGCGGGGTGTCGGGCGTGCCCTCGTACATGACCTGGGTCGCGCCGTTGGCGAGCGGCCCGTAGACGATGTACGAGTGCCCGGTGACCCAGCCGACGTCGGCCGTGCACCAGAACACGTCCGTCTCCGGCTTGAGGTCGAAGACCGACCAGTGGGTGTACGCCGTCTGGGTGAGGTAGCCGCCGGAGGTGTGCAGGATGCCCTTCGGCTTACCCGTGGTGCCGGAGGTGTAGAGGATGAACAGCGGCTGCTCGGCCTCGAACGCCTCAGGGGTGTGCTCGGTGCTCTGGCCTCCCACCAGGTCGTGCCACCACACGTCGCGGCCCTCGGTCCAGGCGACGTCCTGGCCGGTGCGGCGGACGACGAGGACGTGCTGCACGGTGCCGACGCGGCCGGCCGCCTCGTCCACGGCGGGCTTGAGCGCGGACGGCTTGCCGCGCCGGTAGCCGCCGTCGGCGGTGATGACGACCTTGGCGTCGGCGTCCTGGATGCGGGTCGCGAGTGCGTCCGCAGAGAAGCCGCCGAAGACGACGGAGTGAGCTGCGCCGATACGGGCGCAGGCCAGCATCGCGATCGCGGCCTCGGGGATCATCGGGAGGTAGACGGCGACCCGGTCGCCCTTCTGGACACCCAGCTCCAGCAGGGCGTTGGCGGCCTGGGAGACCTCGTCCTTGAGCTGGGCGTAGGTGATCGCGCGGCTGTCGCCGGGCTCGCCCTCGAAGTGGATGGCGACCCGGTCGCCGTGCCCGGCCTCGACATGCCGGTCCACGCAGTTGTAGGCGACGTTGAGCTCGCCGTCCTTGAACCACTTGGCGAACGGCGGGTTCGACCAGTCGAGGGTCTCGGTGGGCTCCTTGGCCCAGGTCAGTCGGCGGGCCTGCTCGGCCCAGAAACCGAGCCTGTCAGCCTTGGCCTGTTCGTACGCCTCCGCGGTGACGTTGGCGTGTGCGGCCAGGTCGGCGGGGGGTGTGAACCTGCGTTCTTCCTTGAGCAGGTTGGCCAGGCTTTCGTTGCTCACGGCATCTGCCTTTCCCGGAGTGTCCGTTGTGTCCCAGGCCACAGCTCATCAGACCCAGGGGTGCGCTGACAAGGGTCGTCGGCAAAGTGGTTTAGACCTTTTGAGTTGGCTGGCTGCTTCCGTGGCCAGGGGTCATCCCTACCCACGGACGCCGGTGGTGCGCGGTTCACCCCCGGCAGTGCCTCGTATGCCCGCGGGACGGGTTTTCACAGCGCCAGGTCCTCGGCCCGTACCCGGTCGAACACCCGCTCCGCGGCCGTCTCGATGAGGAGATACGCCTGCGCCTCCCCCACGTGGAAGTAGACGCCGTGGAGCGTCAGGAGCCCTTCCTTCAGGGCGCGGGCCACCGAGGCATGGGCGCGCAGGTGCTCCAGCTGCTGGACGACGTTGGTCAGGCAGAGCTGCTCGGCGGTGTCGGCCGGTGTCCGTCCGGCCAGTCGCACCCCGGGCCCGCTTCCGTCCCGCACACGCTTCAGGCTCGGCAGCCCGTGCCGCAGCCACCGTTCCAGCGGCGTGCGGGCGCTCGGGGTGCCGTCCGGCCGGGGGTCGAGCAGCGCCTGCATCGCGCCGCAGCCCGAGTGCCCGCACACCGTGATGGACCGCACCGCCAGCACTTCCACGGCGTACTCGAGGGCGGCCGCCACCGAGTCGTCACCGCTCTCCTCACCGGGCGGCGGCACGAGGTTGCCGACGTTGCGGACCACGAACAGGTCCCCCGGACCGCTGGAGGTGATCATCGAGGTGACCAGTCGCGAGTCGGCGCAGGTGAGGAACAGCTGCGTCGGCCGCTGCCCCTCGCGCGCCAGCCGGGCCAGCTCCCCGCGTACCAGAGGAGCGGTGCTCCGCTGGAACGTGCTGAGCCCACGCACCAGGTCGGTCCCGGTCCGGGACGCCTTTGGCCCACCGGCACCCGACACGCTCCCGGTGGGGGAAGCGGACCCTGTGCCCGGGCCCGTGTCCGTGTCTGTGCCCGTGTCCGTGTCCATGTCCGACGGACCGTCCTCTGTGCCGGGCCGGGACGGCCGCCCGTAGTGACCGCCCTGTCTGCCGGCGGCGTCACCGGCCTCATGGGTGACACCGGTGCCACTGCTGCCACTGGTGCTACTGGTGGTACTGGGACCACCGGTGACACGGTTGTCGTGGTCGCTTCGGTCGTCGTCCGGTGCGGAGAGCGGGAGCTCGCACTGGTGGTTGCGCCAGGCGGTCCAGGGTCGGCAGTGGCACCCGGCGCCGGACGGCACGCCGGTCTCGTCGGTCCCCTCCGTCGTGGGAGAAGAGATGAGGGCCGCGGGTTCGGCGAGCCGGACGCCGGCTCCGGGCCGACGGCCGGTGATCTCCACCGCTCCGCCCCGGGCGGTGTGCGTGTTCTGCCAGTCCTGCAGCGCCTCGTACGCCGCGTGGTCCATGAACGAGCCGTCCAACGCCACGACGCCGGTGGCCCCCTGGGGCACGAGATGCAGGGCCCGGCTGAGCCTCGGCACGGCGAGGAACGTCAGCTGCCCTCGTACATCTACGTGATGGACTTCTTCCCTCACCTCGTGCGTGATCCGGGTGTGGGTGAGGCGGTGCAGGGCCACGCCCACGGCGACGGCGATCCCCAGGGTGACGCCCTCCAGGACCCCCGCGAACACCACGCCTACGGCGGTCACGGCGTAGACCAGGGCTTCCCGGTGGCGGGTCACCGTACGGATGTGGTGCAGGGAGACCATCTGGATGCCGACGGCCATCACCAGGGCGGCGAGTGAGGCCAGCGGGATGAACTCCAGGACCGGAACCATCAGCAGTGCGGCCACCACCACGAGAGCGCCGTGCAGCATCGTGGAGTTCCGGCTCACGGCACCGGCGCGCACATTCGCGGAACTGCGCACGGCCACCCCGGCCACGGGCAGGCCGCCGAGGCAGCCGGAGGCGATGTTCGCGGTGCCCTGGCCGAGCAGTTCGCGGTCCAGGTCGGAGCGGGGGACGTGGCCCGAACCGGGGCGGCGGGCCACCAGCTTGTCCACGGCGACCGCGCCCAGCAGCGACTGCACGCTGCACACCAGCGTGGTGGTGAGAACGGCGGCGACCAGCCCGAGCACGGGCCCTTCGGGGAGCCCGGCGAGTGCGTGGCTGCGCCAGGACGGCAGGTCGACCTCGGCCAGGACGAGACCGGCAGCCGCGGCCGTCGCGGTGGCCCCGGCGACGGCGACGAGGGCGGCGGGGACCATGCGCAGCAGGCGCCCGGCCCGCCCGGGCAGCTTCGGCCACAGCAGGAGCAGGGTGAGGGTGAGCACGCTCACCGCGACGGCCGCGGGGTCCACGTTCGCCAACTGGGCGGGCAGCGCCCGGAGATTGTCGGGGACGGAGCTCTGCGGGGTGCCGCCGAGGACGATGTGCACCTGGGCCACGGCGATGGTGACGCCGATTCCGGCGAGCATCCCGTGCACGATCGCCGGGCTGACGGCGAGCGCACCGCGGGCCACGCGCAGGCAGCCCAGGCCGATCTGGGCGAGCCCGGCGAGGACGGTGATGGCGCAGGTCGTCCGCCACCCGTACTGCTGGATGAGGTCGGCGGTGACGACGGTGAGCCCCGCGGCCGGACCGCTGACCTGGAGCGGGCAGCCGCCGATCCGTCCGGCGACGATCCCTCCCACGGCGGCGGCGACCAGGCCGGCCTGGTCGCCGCCG
>NZ_LIQT01000212.1 GCF_001418415.1 Streptomyces hirsutus | reverse complement strand
TTCCCCCGGAGACGCGGCCGGACCAGACCCTGGGGGAGTTCGTCCCCGTCGAGGGAGCCGTGCCGACCACCCCGCATCTCGCACCGACCCCGCCGCAGCCGTTGACCCTCCCCGCCGAGGAACAGCCCGTGCCGGAGGCCGCAGGTCCGGTCCCCGTGCCCCGCCGGGCCGACACCGGCGCCGTTCCCGTCGCTCCCGTCCCGGAACCGGCCGTCGAGCCGCCGGCCGAGCAGGGCCTCGCGGAGAACGCGCCGGGCGAGCACCCGTCCGCGGAGACCGAGCCGATCCAGGCCGTACCGGCTTCGCCCGAACCGGCCCAGCCCGTACCGGCCCAGAACCCCGACGACCTCGACACCCGAGGCGCCGAAGCGGTGCACGCCGCGCCGGCCGCCGGCCCCGCCGCCCCCGGCTACGACGAGGCCGAGCGCGAGGCCGTGCGGAAGGTCATGCGGGAGCGCCGGGACATCCGCAACGGGTTCCGCGACGACCCCATCCCGCACGAGGTCCTGCTCCGCGTCCTGGAGGCCGCCCACACCGCGCCCTCCGTGGGCCACTCGCAGCCCTGGGACTTCGTCGTCATCCGCTCCGCCGAGACCCGGCGCAGCATGCACGAACTGGCCGAGCGCCAGCGCGAGGCCTACGCCAAGTCCCTGCCCAAGGGACGGGCGAAGCAGTTCAAGGAACTGAAGATCGAGGCCATCCTCGACACCCCGGTGAACATCGTCGTCACCGCCGACTCGACCCGCGGCGGCCGGCACACCCTGGGCCGGCACACCCAGCCGCAGATGGCGCCGTACTCCTCCGCCCTGGCGGTCCAGAACCTGTGGCTCGCCGCGCGCGCCGAGGGCCTCGGGGTCGGCTGGGTCAGCTTCTTCGACGAGCGCGAGATGGTCCGCTCCCTGGGCCTGCCCGAGCACCTCGAAGTGGTCGCCTACCTGTGCGTGGGTTACGTCGACGAGTTCCCAGACGAGCCCGAGCTGATGCAGGCCGGCTGGTCCAAGCGCCGCCCGCTGTCGTGGGTCGTGCACGAGGAGACGTACGGCAGGCGGGTGCTGCCCGGCGAGGAGCCGCACGACCTGCTCGCCGAGACCGTCGCGCAGATCCGCCCGCTGGACGCCAAGGCACTCGGTGAGGCCTGGGAGCGGCAGAAGCGGATGACCAAGCCGGCCGGCGCGCTCGGCATGCTGGAGATCATCTCCGCTCAGCTGTCCGGACTGTCCCGGCAGTGCCCGCCGCCCATTCCGGAGCCCGCGGCCGTCGCGGTCTTCGCGGGCGACCACGGTGTTCACGCCCAGGGCGTCACCCCGTGGCCGCAGGAGGTCACCGCCCAGATGGTGGCCAACTTCCTCGGCGGCGGAGCGGTCTGCAACGCCTTCGCCACGCAGGTGGGCGCCGAGGTCTGCGTGGTCGACGTCGGTGTGGCCTCCGACCTCCCGGCCACCCCGGGACTGCTGCCGCGCAAGGTCCGGGCCGGCACCTCCGACATGACCGCCGGCCTCGCGATGACCCGCGAGGAGGCCAAGCAGGCCATCGAGGTCGGCATCGAGACCGCCCGCGACCTGGTCGCCGCCGGCAACAAGGCCCTGCTCACCGGTGAGATGGGTATCGCGAACACCACCGCGTCCGCCGCCCTGATCTCCGTCTTCACCGGCGCGGACCCGGCCGAGGTCACCGGCCGGGGCACCGGCATCAACGACGAGACCCTGGTCCGCAAGACCGACGTCGTGCGCCGCGCCCTCGAACTGCACCAGCCGGACCCCGCCGACCCCATCGGCGTCCTCGCCGCCGTCGGCGGGTTCGAGCACGCGGCCATGGTGGGCCTGCTCCTCGGCGGCGCGTCCCTGCGGACGCCGGTGATCCTGGACGGCGTCAGCGCCGGGGCCGCCGCCCTGGTGGCCCGTGCCATCGCTCCCGAGGTGCTGGCCGCGTGCATCGCGGGACACCGCAGCGCCGAGCCCGGCCACGTGGCCGCGCTCAACAAGCTGGGCCTGCGTCCGCTGGTCGACCTGGACCTGCGCCTCGGCGAGGGCACGGGTGCGCTGCTCGCCCTGCCGATGGTGCAGAGCACCGCGCGAGCCATGCACGAGGTGGCGACGTTCGACTCGGCGGGCGTCACCGAGAAGTAGCAGTACCCCGGAGGGGTGGGGCGCGGCGCCCGGTGTTCCGCCGTCGCCGTCCCACCCCCGCCGTACGCCGACCCCACCGCCGTACGCTGGTCCCACATCCGCACACCGCACGTCAGGGCCGCTCCAGTGCCGTAGCGCCCCTCGCACGCCCGCCTGTACGAGGAGCCGCAGCCTCATGGCCGAACACCCCGCCTACCCCGTGGGCCTCCGCCTCACCGGCCGTCGAGTCGTGGTGCTCGGCGGCGGCCAGGTCGCCCAGCGCCGGCTGCCCGCCCTCATAGCGGCCGGCGGGTCCATCGTTCTGATCTCACCGGAGGCGACGCCCTCCGTGGAGGCGATGGCGGACGCCGGTGAGATCACCTGGGAGCGGCGCCGCTACGCCGAGGGCGACCTCACGGACGCCTGGTACGCGCTGATCGCCACCGGCGACGGCGAGGCCAACGCCCGCGCCTCCGCCGAGGCCGAACGCCACCGCGTCTGGTGCGTCCGCTCCGACGACGCCGACCAGGCCACGGCCTGGACCCCGGCCACCGGGCACAGCGAGGGAGTCACGGTCGCCGTCCTCACCACGGACGTCAAGGGCCGCGACCCCCGCCACACCGCCGCGATCCGCGACGCCGTGGTCGAGGGTCTGCGCGACGGCACGCTCGTCGCCCGGCACCACCGCACCCGCACCCCGGGCGTCGCCCTCGTCGGCGGCGGTCCCGGCGACCCGGACCTGATCACCGTGCGCGGACGCCGGCTGCTCGCCGAGGCGGACGTCGTCATCGCCGACCGGCTCGGCCCGCGCGACCTGCTGGCCGAACTCCCGCCGCACGTCGAGGTGATCGACGCGGCGAAGATCCCGTACGGCCGGTTCATGGCGCAGGAGGCCATCAACCACGCGCTGATCGAACACGCCAGGCAGGGCAAGTCGGTGGTCCGGCTCAAGGGCGGGGACCCGTATGTCTTCGGCCGCGGCATGGAGGAACTGCACGCGCTCGCCGAGGCGGGCATCGCGTGCACCGTGGTCCCCGGCATCTCCAGCTCCATCTCGGTCCCGGGCGCGGCCGGGATTCCGGTCACCCACCGTGGCGTGGCCCACGAGTTCACCGTGGTCAGCGGCCACGTCGCGCCCGACGACGAGCGTTCCCTGGTCGACTGGCCGTCGCTGGCGAAGCTGACCGGCACCCTCGTGGTGCTCATGGGCGTCGACAAGATCGGCCGGATCGCCGAGACCCTCGTGGCGCACGGCAGGTCGCCGGAGACCCCGGTCGCCCTGGTCCAGGAGGGCACCACGGCCGCCCAGCGCCGCGTCGACGCCACCCTCGCCACGGTCGGCGAGACCGTCCGGGCCGAGGGGGTCAAGCCGCCGGCGGTCATCGTCATCGGCGAGGTCGTGAACGTCGGACTTCCTGCCGCGCGGGCTCCGCAGCCCGCGCAGCCCTCGTAAGCCTTCGCGACCCTTGTGGACCGCAGGCGACATCCCCGGCAGTAACCCCCGGTAACACGGCCGATCCCGGCCGTTGGCACCACACCCAGGACAAGGCAGTATCACCCCCGTGGCCGATCTCATCACCGTTGAGGACCCCGACGACCCGCGCCTGCACGACTACACGGGCCTGACCGACGTGGAGCTGCGCCGCACACGCGAACCCGTCGAAGGCCTGTTCATCGCCGAGGGCGAGAAAGTCATCAGACGCGCCAAGGACGCGGGCTACGAGATGCGCTCCATGCTGCTCTCGGCCAAGTGGGTCGACGCCATGCGCGACGTCATCGACGAACTCCCCGCCCCGGTCTACGCCGTGAGCCCGGAACTCGCCGAACAGGTCACCGGCTACCACGTGCACCGCGGCGCGCTCGCCTCCATGCAGCGCACCCCCCTGCCCACGGCTGCCGAACTGCTGCGCACCGCCCGCCGGGTGGTGATCCTGGAGTCCGTCAACGACCACACCAACATCGGTGCCATCTTCCGCTCGGCGGCAGCCCTCGGCATGGACGCGGTCCTGCTCTCCCCGGACTGCGCCGACCCGCTCTACCGCCGCAGCGTCAAGGTCTCCATGGGGGCGGTCTTCTCCGTGCCGTACGCCAGGCTCACCAGCTGGCCCAGGGACCTGGAATCGGTCCGTGAGGCGGGCTTCACGCTGCTCGCCCTGACCCCCGACGAGAAGGCCCGCAGCCTCGACGAGGCCGCCCCGCACCGGATGGACAGGGTCGCCCTGATGCTGGGCGCGGAGGGCGCCGGGCTGTCCACCCAGGCCCTGGTCGCCGCCGACGAATGGGTCCGCATCCCGATGTCCCACGGCGTCGACTCGCTCAACGTGGGCGCGGCGGCCGCGGTCGCCTTCTACGCGGTGGCGACGGGCCGGCCGACGGGACAGGACGGGGCGAGCCCGCCCGCGCCGTGAACCCGCCGAGCCCGCCCGACCCCGGCTCGGGCGCGGCCCCGGCAGGTACTCGGGCGGAGTCGGCCGTCCCGAGTCGGCCGACGCCCTGCTCCGGTGACCGGCAGCCACCGCGCCCCTGCCGTCGTCGCCGAGGCCGCGGGCCGGTCCTGTCAGCCCTGGATCAGGGCGATGCCGACCGCGACCACCAGTGTCACCACGACGAACACGAACAGCCGCTGCAGGAGCAGCCGTGGATTGGCCGGCCGCAGGCCGCTCCCCGTCGTCCGGGGCCCGGGGCGACGGGGGCCGGTGCCCGACCGCGTCGAGTCCCGTGACCCGGACGTGGACCGTGATCCGGACGTGGACCGGGAACCCGACGTGGACCGGGACCCGGACCGGGAAGGCTTGCCACCGCGGGAGGCGCCGCCGCGCGAGGCACTGCCGCCGCGTGACGCGCCGCTCCCGCGCGACGGCGGCACGCTCCGGTTGCCGCGCCGCCGCGGCGCCCCGCCCCCGGCCGGACCGGCGCCGCGACCCGGGGCCGCGCCCTGCGGCGGGGGAGTGGTGGCCTGCCCCTCGGGCGCACCCTGCTGCCCCGGCACCCGACGCTGCGCACGGTCCGGGTAGGTGTCGGCCAAGCGCCCCGCCGCACGCTCCGACTCCGCGCCGCGCGGAGCCGGCGGACGGACGCCGGTGAATCCCTGACCCTCCCGGGCGGCGATCTCCTTGAGCCGCAGCGACAGCTGGAGCGTGCTCGGCCGCTCCTCGGGGTCCTTCGCGAGGCACGCGCGGACGAGCGGCGCCAACGCGTCCGGGACATCCTGCAGATGGGCCTCCTCGTGCACCACGCGGTACAGCATCACCTCGGAACTGCCGTGCCCGAAGGGCGAGTCGCCCATCGACGCGTACGCCAGCGTGGCGCCCAGCGAGAACACGTCCGTGGCCGGTGTGACGGCCGCGCCCCGCACCTGCTCCGGCGCGAGGAAGCCGGGCGAGCCGACCGCCGTGCCGACGTGGGTGAGCGTCGAGGCGCCGGTGGCCCAGGCGATGCCGAAGTCGATGATCCGCGGTCCCTTCGGGGACAGCAGGATGTTGGACGGCTTCAGATCCCGGTGCACGACCCCGGCCTCGTGCACGGCGACCAGCCCCTCCGACAGGGCCGCGCCGACCGCGGCGACCTCGGCCGCGCCGAGCGGCCCCCCGTCGGCGACCCGGTCGTGCAGCGACGGGCCGGGCACGTACTGCGTGGCGAACCACGGCCGGTCTGCGTCGAGGTCGGCGGCCACCAGACGGGCCGTGCACCCGCCACGGATGCGGCGCGCCGCGGACACCTCCCGCGCGAACCGCGAGCGGAACTCCTGGTCCTCCGCCAGATCGGGCCGGATGACCTTCAGTGCGACCCGCTGCCCCTTCTTGTCGGAACCGAGATAGACAACGCCCATCCCACCCGCGCCGAGCCGTCGGTGAAGTCTGAAAGAGCCGACGACGCGCGGGTCCTCGCGCCTCAGGCGCATCATCGCCATGTTCATCCCCGCTGCCCGGTCCTGTGACGTGCCCCAGCTTACGTTTCCCCGGGCGCCCTTGCGCAGAGGCCGCGCCCTCTCGGAGCGGCGGATTGTCAGTGGTGGGTGGGAGACTTGAAGAGTGGTCGGGGGACGCGCGGACAGGCCGGGTTCGCGCGAGGTGGCGGTCCCAACCATTCGATACCGAAGGGGGATTGATCACATGAAGGGCGACCGTGTGGAGATAGTCGTGGACGCCGGGGACACGACGCGCACGTACGAGGTGGTGGCGAGCAGGGCGGGCCGCAGGGTGGAGACGGCGGTGCGCCGGGGCGTGGTCGAAGTGAGTGAAGTCACGCGTACGGGAACTGCGGTGCGAACAGCCCGGTTCATGGCGAACCGGGTCCTCGCACTGGTCGAGCACCCGGTGCCGCGGGTGGAGGACTCGGAGACATGAGCGACGAGAAGGGGGCGGACCGGACGTCCCCTCGGGGATGTCCCTGACACGGAGCGGCCCGTCTCCACCCAGGGGAGTACGCCGCAGGTCACGGCTCATCCTCCGGGAGGCCCGGCAATCGGTACGAGGGCATGACGTCCGGGAAGCGCCGGGCACCTAGATTTGAGGTCAAGCGGCGGGTGCGGTACTCGTCCCCCGAGGTCGGACGCCCGCCGCTGCCAGAGGTTCGCACACAGCACCCGAGGCACCACGACAACAGAAACGGTCAGGAGAGGGGCCATGGCCCATACGGCATCGCGGACAGTCGTCCGCACACGGGCACACAAGGCGGGAGCCGCCATGTTCCGCCCGAGCCGCGAGGGCCGTCGTCACCCGGTGGTGGCGACACTGATGGCTCTTCCCCTGGCGGTCCTGCTCCTCCTCGTCTTCGACGGGTGGGAGACGGTGGCCACACAGGCGTCGTCCGTGGGAGAGATGCTGGGGCGCTGAGCGGCGCCCCAGGCCCGGAAGAGCGGTCCGGGCGGGGACATCCACCCATGAAACCCCGTGGGGACGGGGGTGCGACGGACGGCAGGAATGCCGGCGCAGCTGGGGAGCTGCGCCGGCACTTTTCTGTGCGCCTGAACCGGCGCCGCTTTCGCGGAGGTGGTTGCCGGCTGTGGGGGTTGCTCAATCAATGGTTGCGGTGCCTACGGGGGTGTTGCTGCGGGCGGTGTTCGTCAGCGTCGCCGAGTCGCGCAGCCGCCACTGCACCACCGGTGCGTTGCAACCACGGGCCGTCGTGTCTTTCCCCGCGCCACCGGCCAACGCCGGTCACGCTCCCGCTTACTCTCTCCGCAGGCCGCATCAGGGAGACCCATGACAGCCATCCCCCTCCTTCCCGAACTCACCGCCCGGGCCGAAGGAATCGCCCACACCCGCACCCCCGCCTGTTCCTGCGAGGCGAGCGGCACCCTCGCGGACCGGCCCGACGGCACCGTCGTCCGGCACGCGGACACCGTCGCGAAGGCCCACGCGCCGGACGCCGACGCCACCGAGCTGACCCGGCGCCTCGCCCTCGCCTCCCGCCACCCGGACGTGCTCCTGCCCCCGCTCGATTCGGTACCGGCCGACCTGCACGGCAGGCTCGTGACCTTCTGGCCGTACGGCAGCCCGGTCGACCCGGACGATCCCGACGCCGCCCCCTGGGAGGCCGTCGGCACCCTGCTCGCCCTGTTGCACCGCACGCCGGTCCCCGAGGCGGCGCCGGTCATGCGCGGCCCGCTCAAGGCGGCCCGTGCCGTCGCCGGGCTCCGTGCCGTCGGCGACCACCCGGCCGTGGCCCCCGTACGGGATGCCTGGGTGACCCTGCCCGCCTGGGCGCGCGCCGAGGCGCCCATGCCGCAGCCGGCCGCCCTGTGCCACGGCGACCTCCACCTCGGCCAGCTCGTACGGACGCCCGGAGCGTCCTGGCGACTGATCGACGTCGACGACCTGGGCGCGGGCACCCCGGCCTGGGATCTCGGCCGTCCCGCCGCCTGGTTCGCCTGCGGGCTGCTGGCGCCGCAGGAGTGGGGGCGGTTCCTCGACGCGTACCGGGCCGCGGGCGGCCCCGCCCTCGACGCCGCCGAAGACCCCTGGGCCGTCCTGGACGTGCCGGCCCGCGCCCTCACCGTGCAGACCGCCGCGCGGACGGTCACCAAGGCGGTGGCGGACGGGCGGCCCCTGGACGAGGTGGACCACGCCCTGATCGACGCCTGCCGGCGAATAGCCGCGGTCCCAGCCGAATTGGCGCACGAATCGACGAAGTAGGGTGCAACCGACCGCAGTCGGACAGAGTCTGTCCTGGAGATACCTGAAGCAGGTCCGACCGGCGAGGAGTTGAACCGATCATGCAGTGTCCGAAGTGTCGTGCGCCGATGCACACCTACAACCGCAACGGTGTCCAGATCGAGCAGTGCAGCGGCTGCCGAGGGATCTTCCTCGACTACGGCGAGCTGGAGTCGCTGACCCGGCTGGAGTCCCAGTGGTCCCAGCAGGCCGCGCCGCCGCCTCCCGCGGCCCCGCAGGCGTACCCGGCGGCGCCCCAGCCCGCGTGGGGCGCCCCGCACGGCGGTCACCACGGGGGCCACCACTACGGCCACCACCGGAACAAGGGCTTCGGCCGCATGCTCTTCTCGTCCTGACGACGGAACCCCCGGCCGCCTGAGCGGCCGGGGGTTCCGGGGTGATGTGGACGATACTGGGATTGAACCAGTGACCTCTTCCGTGTCAGGGAAGCGCTCTCCCGCTGAGCTAATCGTCCTCGGGACCACGACCACTCCGAAAAGCGGATCATGGGTGCTGCGTGCGCGATACTGGGATTGAACCAGTGACCTCTTCCGTGTCAGGGAAGCGCTCTCCCGCTGAGCTAATCGCGCGGAGGATCCGAAGATCCAGTGGACGATACTGGGATTGAACCAGTGACCTCTTCCGTGTCAGGGAAGCGCTCTCCCGCTGAGCTAATCGTCCATGGAGGTGGAGACGGGATTTGAACCCGTGTAGACGGCTTTGCAGGCCGTTGCCTCGCCTCTCGGCCACTCCACCAGGAGTGCAGGGGCCCGGGAGGCCCCCGATCCTTCGAGCGGACGACGAGGTTCGAACTCGCGACCTCAACCTTGGCAAGGTTGCGCTCTACCAACTGAGCTACGTCCGCCTGTCGGTCCGGTCCGCTTGCGCGTCCCGGCGACGTGGTGAACTCTAGCGGATTCCGGGGCCAGTACAAAAACCCGTTTGTGCAGCGTGCTGCGCTGCGTCTGCTCACGGACACGGCCAGGTCACCTCGACGGCCCCCGCCATAGACTCGACGGTGTGCTCGATCTCCCACCCCTCGCCCGCTTCGGCAGCCGCGTCGCGACCGGTCTCCTCGAGGTCACCGACGACCCGGCGGCCCTGGACTCGCACGGTTTCTGGGCCGTCTGCGCGGACTTCGAGGGCCGTCTGACCTGCGCGCGCTTCCGTGACGTACGCGAGCAGCCGGTACCCGCGCCGCTGCCGGGCGGCTGGCGCGGGCCGGCCACCGGTGACTGGACGTCCTCCCTGGACCACGCCGCGTACGTGGCCGGCGTACGGCGCATCCGCGAGCAGATAGCCGCCGGCGAGGTGTACCAGGCCAACCTCTGCCGTGTACTGTCCGCCCCCGTCCCGGCCGACGCCGACGTGGACGCTCTCACCGCCCTGCTGGCCCGCGGCAACCCGGCACCGTACGCAGGAACGATCCGCCTGCCGGGGCACGGCGTGGAGGTCGCCACCGCCTCGCCCGAGCTCTTCCTGAGCCGCGAGGGGCGCGTCGTCGAGTCCGGGCCGATCAAAGGCACCGGACGCACCGAGGCCGACCTCCTCGACAAGGATTACGCCGAGAACGTGATGATCGTCGACCTGGTCCGCAACGACCTCGGCCAGGTCTGCTCCACCGGCAGCGTCACGGTGCCCGACCTGTGCGCCGTCGAGAAGCATCCGGGGCTGGTGCACCTGGTGTCGACGGTGCGGGGCGAGCTGCGGCCCGGGACCGGCTGGCCCGAGCTGTTCGCCGCCGCGTTCCCGCCCGGCTCCGTCACCGGCGCGCCCAAGTCGAGCGCCCTGCGGATCATCGACACCCTGGAGACGGCGCCCCGGGGCCCGTACTGCGGCGGCATCGGCTGGGTCGACGCCGACCGGGGCACCGCCGGGCTGGCGGTGGGCATCCGTACCTTCTGGATCGACCGGGAGCCGGACGGCGGTGCCGTGCTCCGGTTCGGCACCGGTGCCGGCATCACCTGGGGATCCGACCCGGAGGGGGAGTGGCGGGAGACCGAGCTGAAGGCGTCCCGGCTGCTCGCGGTAGCGTCGGGCAGGCACGAGGTGAGCGAAGGGACCCTGAGGTGAAGATCTGGCTCGACGGCGGGTTGCAGGACATCGAGTCCGCCCGCGTCTCCGTCTTCGACCACGGACTGACCGTGGGCGACGGCATTTTCGAGACGGTGAAGACCGTGAACGGCAGGCCGTTCGCGCTGACCCGGCATCTCGACCGGCTGGCCCGCTCCGCCCGGGGGCTCGGCCTGCCCGAACCGGACCTCGACGAGGTCCGCCGCGCCTGCGCGGCCGTCATCGAGGCCAACCCGATGCCGCTCGGCCGGCTGCGCATCACCTTCACCGGCGGCCACGGCCCCCTCGGCTCCGACCGCGGCGAGCACGGCCCGACCCTCGTCGTCGCCCTGGGCGACACCACCCGCCGCCCCGACTCCACCGCCGTGATCACCGTTCCCTGGACCCGCAACGAACGCGGCGCGCTCACCGGCCTGAAGACCACCTCCTACGCCGAGAACGTGGTCGCCCTCGCCCGCGCCCGCGAACAGGGCGCCTCGGAGGCGCTGTTCGGCAACACAGTCGGCCGGCTCTGCGAGGGCACGGGGTCCAACGTCTTCGTCGTCCTGGACGGTGAGATCCACACCCCGCCGGTCGCCTCCGGCTGCCTCGCGGGCATCACCCGGGCGCTGGCCGTCGAGTGGACCGGCGCCGCCGAGACCGATCTGCCGATGGACGTCCTCCAGCGGGCCGACGAGGTCTTCCTCACCTCCACCCTGCGGGACGTGCAGGGTGTGCGGCGCGTCGACGACCGTGAACTGCCCGGCGCCCCGGGCCCGGTGACGGCCAAGGCCATGCGGATCTTCGACGAGCACGCGGCGGCCGACCTCGATCCGTGACGAGGCTTGGGACCGGGTACGAGGCCGGTGCGTGACATGCGGCTGATCCGGGCGGTCGCAGGGGTAGAACATCACTGATGACCACGACCCTGCGGCCGGCCGAGCCGCTCCAGCAGAATCCCGACGGCACGCGCTCCCGCCGCTACCAGGTGTGCGTCAACAGCCGTCCCGTCGGACGCATACACATCGGTACGCATCCCGTCTTCGGTGACGCCGTGGCCCGGATCACGAACCTGTGGATCGAGGAGCCGGACCGCAGGCGCGGCCGGGGCACGGTGGCCGCGCTCGCCGCCGAGGAGATCGCCCGCGGCTGGGGCTGCCGCCGCATCGAGGTGACGATCCCCGCCGAAGTCGAAGTCGAAGCCGAAGCCGAAGCCGGAGGGGCGGAGACACGGGCGGCCGGGGCCGGTGCCCCTGCCGGGCCCGCGCTCCGCCTCGCCACGGCGCTCGGCTACGTCGTGCGCAACTACGCCATGGAGAAGGCGCTGGAGGACGTCCCGCCCGCCCTGCCGGAGGGCAGTCGCGGACGGCCGATGACCGACGCCGAGTTCGGCCCCTGGTCGGTCAGGAGCGAGGCGGAGTACGCGCGGAGCTGGATCGAGCGCGGTGTCCCGGAGGCCGAGGCGCGGACCAAGGCGGCCAGGGAGCAGGCCGACCTGCTCCCCGACGGACGGGACTCGGAGGACATGCTCCTCAGCGTCCTCGAACACGAGGGCATCCCCGTGGGCACGCTGTGGCTCGCGGTACGCGAGGACCATGGATACGTGTTCGACGTCGAGGCCGACGCCGCACACCGCGGCCGGGGGCACGGACGGTCCCTCATGCTGCTCGCCGAGGCGCAGTCGATCGCCGCGGGGAAAAGCGCCATCGGTCTCAACGTCTTCGCGGACAACACCCCGGCGGAGCGGCTGTACGCGTCACTCGGTTACGGGACGACGCGGTACACGATGTACAAGCACCTGCTGTAGGGGCCGGGGCCGGGGAGTTCCTCGGTCAGCCGTCCTGCTCGGCGAGGAGCCGGTCCGCGATCTCCTCGACGCGTTCGCGCAGGCCCTCCTGGCTCTTGCCGCCGTCGAGAAGCTCACCGCCGATGACATAGGTCGGGGTGCCGGTCACCCCGATCGCCTTGCCCTCGGCCTGGTCGGCGTCCACGATCAGGATGTGCCGGCCGTCGATCAGCGCGGTGTCGAACTCCTCGGCGTCCAGTCCGAGTTCCCGGGCGACCTCGACCAGGAAGGGTTCTCCCGCACGGCTCAGTTCCTCGACCCGTCCCAGTACGGCCTCGGCGTAGGCCCAGCCCTGCCCCTGCTCGGCTGCCTCCTCGGAGGCCTGGGCGGCGGCGAAGGCGTGCTTGTGCTTCTCCAGCGGGAAGTGCCGCAGCCGCAGCTCCAGACGGTCGCCGTACCGAGCCCGCAGGGCGTGGAGATCGTCGAGGGCGTCACGGCAGTCCGGGCACTGCAGATCGCACCACACGTCGAGTACGGGGGCGGCGGCGCGGGCGGGGGAGGAGTCGCTCATGGCCGACAGTCTTCCAGCCCCGCGCCGCGGCACCCAATCGGACCTGTCGCCTGTCCGGCCCGAGGGCCTTTCGTGCGGATCAGGCTGTATCAGGCACCGGAGCCCGTGAGCCCGTGAGCCCGGCATGATCGGGACGACGGGCTCCGGGGAGTACGCCGCACCGGCACCTGCGGAGGAGCCGACCCGGAGATGTCCCTGATCTGCGGCCGGAGCATGGCCCGGTGGGGTCCGGAAGGTGCAGGATGGAAGGGACGAAGTGCCCGATGCCACCGAACCCCTGCCTGGAGGACCGGATGATTGCCGAGACCGTCTGCTCCGCCGTGTCCGCGGCAGGCCTGGGCATCGCGCTGGTCACGGCCTACCGCAAGCGATTCCTCACCGCGACCCGCATCGCCGCCTATGCGCTCGTTCCCATCGGCCTGGTGATGACCGGTGTCGTCGAGTGGCTGGCCGACACCGCCTTCAGCCCCACGGCCTGGGCGGGCTTCGGTGTGCTGGGCCTGTCCTGGGTGCTGTTCATGACCACGCGCGCGGTGGAGCGCCGGCGCGGCGGCACCCGCCAGGAGCGGAAGGAACGCAAGCAGCAGCGCCGGGCGGCCGGGGCGTCCGGACAACCCGGGGCAGTGGCTCCCGCAGCCTCGGCCCCCTCCCTGGGCCCGGGCTCCCGCCCGGCGGCGACCCGCCCCACGGCCGCGCCCAAGAGCGACGACGACTTCAGCGACATCGAGGCGATCCTCAAGAAGCACGGCATATGAAGCTGTCCTGGGCGGACGCGCCGCACCGCAGGTGACGGGGTGACGCGGGAGCGGGAGGCAGCGGGCCGAAGCGTCACAGGCGGTCCCGGAGCGTGCGCAAACGATCACAGCTCGGACGAGGGATCGTGGAAATCGGACCCTCGCGTTCAGTCCGTGAGTGGTGATCGCATCGGGCGCTCCCGATGCGTCATGATCCCCGCGAGATGCTGGACACGACACAGAGCGAGGCCGCGCCGCCGCAGGACGAGCCGCGTGGATGCCTCTTCGCCCTTTCCCAGCCACCGCTGATGATCTTCCTTGCGGTGATCGGGTGTCTGCTGCTCACGGCCGCCCTGCACGACCTGCTCTGGCTGTGAGCCGTACCCGCGGTACCCGGCGCCACCCGTCGGGACCGCGTCGGCACGGCATCGCCACATCGCCCGCCCGGACGACCGGCCCAGGCAGCCCAGGCAGCCCAGGCAGCTCGGCTCGGCCCCGGAGTGCGCCCCCGCCCCGCTGCGTACGCTCAGCCCGCCGCCTCCTTGCGGCGTGCGCGGTACGCGGCGACGTGCAGGCGGTTGCCGCAGGTGCGGCTGTCGCAGTAGCGGCGGGAGCGGTTGCGGGAGAGGTCGACGAAGGCGTGCCGGCAGTCCGGTGCATCGCAGCGCCGCAGCCGCTCCTGTTCTCCGGCGACCACGAAGAACGCCAGTGCCATCCCGCAGTCCGCCGCCAGGTGATCGGTGACCGAGGCACCGGGGGCGAAGTAGTGCACGTGCCAGTCGTAGCCGTCGTGGTTGGTGAGCCGGGGCGTGGTGCCCGCGGCCGCGATCAGCTCGTTGATCAGTTTGGCCGCGCTGTGGGCGTCGGGAGCGGCGAAGACCGAGGCGAACCGTCCGCGGATCCTGCGCACCGCCGACAGGTCGAACTCCGTGAGGACCCCGACCTCGCTGACCTCGTGGCTGCGCACGAAGGCCTCGAGAGCCTGGAGGTCCGGCAGCCCGTCCGGTGCCGAGTCGTCCTCCGGCGCGGAGTTCACCAGATCCACCACGGTGTCCAGCGCGCACCGGGTGTCGTGGGTGATCAGCACGATTCGCTCCCTGGCCTGAGGGTCGGGCGGGCGCCCGCCGATGCTGGCCGATGGTAGTGGCTCCCGCAAGCCCATGAGCGCTCCTCGCTCGCACACGGCTTCGAGGGTCGCGGAGGAACGGTCCCGCCGGGGTTCCGTGCCGGAGCTCGAGCGCAGCACAACGGCGCCGCCCGCGGTGTCCCGCGGCGTCGGCGCCGTTGTGTGCCGTTGCACGGCTGTCAGGGCCCGAGCCGTCACCCCGAGTCGACGGCGTCGGGCAGCTTGGTGAACCCTCGCCTAGCTTTCCGCCAGGATGTGCGAGAGCTCCTGATCGAGATCGAAGTGCCGGTGTTCCGTGCCGGGAGGCACGGCGACGTCCGTACGCTTCAGGAAGGACTCCAGAGCCCGTGCCGGGGCCTCGAGCAGAGCCTCTCCCTCCGGAGAGCTCAGGGCGATGCAGACGACGCCCTGACCATGACTGCGCGACGGCCAGACGCGGACGTCGCCGGTGCC
Organism: Streptomyces hirsutus; assembly: GCF_001418415.1. Lineage (GTDB taxonomy): Bacteria > Actinomycetota > Actinomycetes > Streptomycetales > Streptomycetaceae > Streptomyces > Streptomyces hirsutus. Next base: position 23,311 of record NZ_LIQT01000212.1, on the reverse strand, counting down.
CGTGGGGCGGTGAAGCCCCTCGGCGAGGAGGTCGCGGGCGAACACCCACTCGACGGTCTCCTCGGCTCCGGTATGGAAGGTGGCGTGCACGGCGTAGGGGTCGGCCGTGTCGTACCGCAGGCCTGCGGGGACAGGCAGGGAAGACTCGCTCGACACAACGAGGCGCAGGTGCAGCTCGCAGCTGACCGTGGTGTTCATAAGCGCCAGGGCCTTTCGCTCAGTGTGCGCTCGGGGATTCGCACGTCGGCGAAATCGACATGCCACCTGCGGTGCCGTTGTAAACCCCTCTGAGTGTTTTGCATGGATTTACGTAACTCAACCGGCCGAAAGATCGTTCGCGAGCTGAGCCCGTTCCGGTGAAGTGAGGGGCTCCGGTAGTGTTTGGCCGTATGAACACGGGGAGTGACACACCCGGCGAGGCGGCCATGACGGCGGATCGAGCGGGGATGGACAGGGCAGACCAGGCATCGGACGAACGGGCGCTGGGTTCCAGGGCGCCGGCCTTCGTCAAAGCGCGCCGCACCCTGCACCTGAGCTGGCAGGTGGGCGTCTTCGTCGTGGGGCTCGCGGTCGTGATGGCCGGTGCCGCCATGCTGGTGCTCCCCGGGCCGGGCTGGGTGGTGATCTTCGGCGGCATGGCGATCTGGGCGACCGAGTTCGTCTGGGCCCAGCTGGTGCTCCGGTGGACCAAGCGCAAGGTCACCGAGGCGGCGCAGCGCGCACTCGATCCCCGGGTGCGGCGCCGGAACATCATCCTGACCACCGTCGCCCTCGTGATCGGGACCGCGCTGGCCGGGATCTACCTGTGGAAGTTCGGCCTCGTGATGCCCTGGAAGATCGAGAACCAGTGAGCCGCGGCGGGGGTGCGAGCACCGGTCCCCGCCCGTCACGGGCACTCCCTGACATGGGGTAATGTTCTTCCTGCGTCCGGGCGATTAGCTCAGTGGGAGAGCGCTTCGTTCACACCGAAGAGGTCACTGGTTCGAACCCAGTATCGCCCACCGGATCGCACCGCAGCCCGGCTCACCGACAGTGAGCCGGGCCGCGGTGCGTCCGCGTGTCCCCGGCGGCGCGCGCGGGTGTGTGGCGGTGAGGCCGCGCGATGCCTCCGCCCGGTGCCCCGCGCCCGCCCGACAGGTGGTGCGACCGCCCTGCCCGCGCCGGCCTTCACTCAACCGTGACCTTGCGGGCCCCGCGCTCCGGCGGGCCCGGCGGTGTTCGGTCCCTCGGTCGGGCCGCGTGGACCTGGGTGTTTCCGTCCGTCTCCGTCCGTCTCGGCCGAAGGGGTGCGAGCCGTCGCGGCTCCCGCCCGGCCGGTGCGCCCATCAATTCCTGTCCGAATCATTGACGCGCTCGTGGGTCCTCCGTACTTTGTGCCAGCAAGCGCTTACTTGAAACGATTCATGAGGCGGACGCGACGTCGCGGGGAGGCTCGTATGCAGCAGGGCGGGAATGCGGAGGGGCAGGCCGGAAGGCGGACGGTCCTCAAAGCGGCGGGAGCCTCGCTGGCCGTAGCGGGGCTGGGCGCCACGGCCACCGCGTGCGGCGGGGGAAGCGGATCGAGCAAGGGGACTGTGACACTCCGTTACTCCTGGTGGGGCGCCGAGGACCGGGCCGAACGCATCAACAAGACCATCGCGCTCTTCGAGGAGAAGTACCCGAAGATCAAGATCAAGACCGACTTCCAGCCATACCCCGACTTCTGGAAGAAGTTCAACACGCAGGCGTCCGGAGGGAATCCTCCGGACGTGTTCCAGAATGCCATCGGATTCCTCCGCAAATACGATGCGAAGAATGTGCTGCTCGACCTCAACGGGCAGGTGAAGGCCGGCAACCTCTCCATGGACGGATTCCGGGCGGGTCTGGAGAAGTTCGGCGAGGTCGACGGCAAGCTCCTCGGCGTGCCCGTGGGGTCGAACTCGCTGGCCCTGGTCATCGACAAGCCCGTCTACACCCGGGCCGGCATCAAGCCCGAACAGGGGTGGACCTGGGACGACTTCGACGAGGCGATGGTGAGGATCCGCGACAGGGCGGGCCGGGCCGGAGACAGCGGCATGTACGGCGTCATGTACCTCTACGACCTGTATCTGCGGCAGAACGGAAAGGTGTTCTTCACCGAGGACGGCCTGGGCTTCACCGAGGCGGATCTGACCCAGTGGTGGACCAAGGCGGAGAAGGGCGTCAGGACCGGCCTGTTCGCCGACCCGAAGAAGGTCGCCCAGATCAAGCCCAAGTCGGCGCTCTCCGCCGAACTCGCCGGAAGCGAGTTCACCTGGGACAACTTCACCGTCCGCTACACCTCCGAGGGCAAGAGCGAGTACGGCCTCGCGCCCATCCCGACCACGGACGGCAGGAAGACCGGTCAGTACCTCGGCTCCCTGATGCTCAGTGCCTCCAAGCGCACCCAGCACCCCGAGGAAGTGGCCCGGTTCATCGACTTCATGGTGCACGATCCCGAGGTCGCCAAGATCATGGGATACGACCGCGGTGTGCCCACGACGCAGGCCCAGTTCGACGCGTACCGGCCGACCGACCCGGTCAACAAGGCGATCGCGGCCTACGAGCAGTCCCTCGTCGAGGCGGACGTCCTGGAGCCCATCACCCCGCACCCGAACGGCGCCGACATCTGCGAGGCCGCGTTCCTGCGCATCGCCGAGGAGCTGGGCCTGGGCAAGCGCTCCGTGGCGGACGCCGTCAAGCAGTTCTTCACCGAGTCGAAGACGGCTCTCGCCGGCTGATGGGAAGCGCCGTGACACACGCCCCTGCGACGGAGGACCTCACCCGGGACTCCGAGCCGCGGCACGGTCCGGTGAAGTCCCCGCGCCCCGCCGCCCTCAAGCGGCGGGGCCGCCGGGAGAACCTGGCCGGCTACCTCTTCATGTCGCCCTGGATCGCCGGGTTCCTGCTGCTGACGGCGGGCCCGATGGCCGCCTCGCTCTACTTCGCGTTCACCGACTACAACCTGTTCGACGCTCCCCGGTGGATCGGCCTGGACAACTTCTCCGAGATGTTCGCGGACCCGCGCTGGCGCCACTCGGTGCAGGTCACGCTCTGGTACGTGGTCGTGGGTACGCCGATCAAACTGATCGCGGCGCTCGGGGTGGCGCTGCTGCTGGCCCAGAAGCGGCGCGGGCAGGCCTTCTACCGGGCCGCCTTCTACGCGCCGTCGCTGATCGGGGCGAGCGTCTCCGTCGCCATCGTGTGGAAGGCGATCTTCTCCGACGACGCGGTCGTCGACCGCACGCAGAAGCTCTTCGGCATCGACGCCGGCGGCTGGACCGGTGACCCGGACCTGATCATCTACAGCCTGGTGGCGCTCACCGTCTGGCAGTTCGGCGCCCCCATGGTCATCTTCCTGGCCGGCCTGAAGCAGGTGCCGCGCGAACTGTACGAGGCGGCGGACGTCGACGGAGCGGGCAGACTCCGGCAGTTCTGGAACATCACCCTGCCGATGATCTCCCCGGTCCTCTTCTTCAACGTGCTGCTGGAGACCATCCACTCCTTCCAGATCTTCAGCTCGGCCTACATCGTCGGCGGCGGCGCCGGGGGCAACGCCTGCGGTCCCGCGGACGGAACCATGGTCTATACCTGTTATCTGTACGTCCAGGGCTTCGAGAACAGCCGGATGGGCCTGGCCTCCGCGATGGCGTGGATGCTGCTGGTCGCGGTCGCCCTGGTCACCGCGGTGCTCTTCTGGTCCCAGAAGCGCTGGGTGCACTACGAGGAGGGCGGCCGATGAGCTCCCCCGATCTCTCGACTTCGCTCGGTCGGGGGGCACCCCCCTCGGCCCCCGACGGCACACCGGCCCGGTCCACGAGGGCGGGGGCCCTGCGGCGCCGTCTGCCCGGCTCGCTCGCCTGGCACACAGGATCGCTGGCGATCCTCGCGGTGATCCTCTACCCGGTGATCTGGGTCATCGGCGGGTCCTTCAAGAACAGTGAGGACATCGTCGGCAGCCTGGACCTCTTCCCGGCCGACCCGATCACCGCCAACTACACGAGCCTCGCCGACGGCATCGCGGACATCCAGATCTCCACGTTCTTCGTCAACTCGCTCTTTCTCGCCGTCGGTTCGGTGGTCGGGATCGTGGTGTCCTGCTCACTGACCGCCTACGCCTTCGCGAAGATCAGGTTCACCGGCCGCAATCTGCTCTTCACCCTGATGATCGGCACCCTGCTGCTGCCGTACCACGTGCTGCTCATCCCGCAGTACGTGCTCTTCCGCAACATGGACATGATCAACACGTACACCCCGCTCCTGCTGGGGAAGTACCTGGCCACGGAGGCGTTCTTCGTCTTCCTGATGGTGCAGTTCATGCGCAACCTGCCCAGGGAACTCGACGAGGCGGCACGCCTCGACGGCTGCGGGCACTTCCGCATCTACTGGTCGATCGTGCTCCCGCTGTGCCGGCCGGCCCTGATCACCAGTGCCATCTTCACCTTCATCAACGTCTGGAACGACTTCATGGGTCCGCTGATCTACCTCAACGAGCCCGGCAAGTACACCGTTTCACTCGGGCTGAAGATGTTCGTCGACCAGGAAGGGGTGGCGAACTACGGCGGCATGATCGCCATGTCCCTCGTCGCGCTCCTGCCGGTGCTGGCCTTCTTCCTGGCCTTCCAGCGCTACCTCATCGACGGCATGGCCACGTCCGGGCTGAAGGGCTGAGGTGAACCGATCGTGACCGAGGCCCGCACCGGGAACCGTGCCGCACGCGGCGAGTCACCGCTCGCCGGGAAGTTCGCCCTGTTCGCCGAGTGCCTGCTCACCGGGGTGTGGATCGCGCTGGCCTCGCTGCCGCTGGTCACCTACCCCGCCGCGTTCGCGGCCGGCTCGCGGCACCTCGGACGGCAGCTCGCCCATGAACGCGGCGGGCTGAGGGAGTTCACGGCCGACTTCCGGTCGGCGCTGCGCGGCGGTTGGCTCGTCGGACTCGCCGGGTGGGCCGCCCTCGCCGTGGTCTGGGTGGACGTGCGGGCCGTACGGGCCGGACTGCCGGGCGGCGAGCTCGTGGGCGCCGTCGGCGTGCTCGCCCTGATCGCGGCGGTCGTCGCCGGGCTGCGCGCGGCGGCCTCCTGGTGGCCCGGGGCCTCCTGGCGGTCGCTGGGCGCGCAGGCTGCCCGCCGCACCGTGCTCGATCCCGTCGGGTCCTTCCTGATCGTCGGCGGGCTGGCCGTGGTGGTCTGCTCCGCCTGGTTCAGCGCGCCGCTCGCTCTGCCCGTCCTGGGCGCGGTCGCGGCGGCGGCCGTCGCCGTGGAGGAGCGCCACCGGCACCGCTGACGGGCGGTGCCTTCCGTACCAGGGACGGTGCCCCGGCGCCGCACCCTTGCCTGTCATGCCCTTGACATCCCCTTGCATCCCGCACGGAAAGGAAAGGCCATGTCCCCCATCCCCCGCAGGTCCCTCCTGAAGGCAGCCGCCGTGGCAGGCGCCGCCGCCCAGTTCAGCCGGGCCCTCGGCAGCCGCGACGCCGCCGCCGCACCGAGGGCCGAGAACGCCGGCGACGACCCCGTGATCCTGGACTGGCTCGAGGACGGCGGCCTCGGCGCGGCACCCGGATCCACCGTCGGCGTGCCCTGGCCCAAGGGCGTCCACCGCGACGACCAGACCTTCGCGTTGAGCGACGCCGACGGCAGGGCCGTCCCCGTACAGTCCTGGCCCCTCGCCTACTGGCCCGACGGCTCCCTGAAGTGGACCGCGCACGCGGTCAGTTCCAGCACCGGCAAGCTCACCCTGACCACCGGCGCTCCCGCGGCACCGCAGAAGAAGGTCACCGTCGACCGGCGCGGCGCCACCATCGACATCTCGACCGGCGTCATCACCGCGAGAATCGGCAGGTCCGGCGCCACCCTCGTCAAGTCCGTCACCCGCGGCCCGACCGAGATCGCCAGGAACGGACGCCTCGTCCTGCTGCGCCAGCCCGAGTCCGAGGACGGCGACCAGACCACCGTCAGGACCGAGCGCTTCGACGGCGCCATCGACGAGGTCACCGTCGAACAGGCGGGACCGGTCCGCGCCGTCGTCCGCGTCGACGGCAAACACCGCAAGGGCCACCGCAGTTGGCTGCCCTTCTCCATCCGCCTCTACTTCTACGCGGGCGCCGACTCCTTCCGCATGGTGCACACCGTCACCTACGACGGACAGCAGGAACCCGGCAGGGCGAGCGGCGACTTCATCCGCGGCATCGGCGTCCGCTTCACCGTGCCCCTGCGCGACGAGTCCTACGACCGGCACATCCGCCTCGGCGGCGAGGGCACGGGAATGCTGCGCGAGGCCGTCAAGGGCATCACCGGACTGCGCCGCGACCCGGGCGCCGCCGTGCAGGCCGCCCAGTTCGCGGGCGAGAAGCTGCCCGATCCCGCCACCTGGGACCAACGGGTCACCACCCGCCTGCAGTACATCCCCGAATGGGGCGACTACACCCTCTCCCAGCTCTCCGCCGACGGCTTCGCCCTGCGCAAGCGCACCAAGAAGGGCTACGGCTGGATCGGCGCAGGCGGCGGACGACGAGCCTCCGGCTTCGGCTACGTCGGCGGAGTCGGCGGCGGACTCTCCTTCGGTCTGCGCGACTTCTGGGAGAAGCACCCCGCCCAGCTCGACATCCGCGACGCCCACACCGACGCGGCCGAGGTCACCCTCTGGCTCTGGTCGCCGGAAGCGCAACCCATGGACCTGCGCTTCTACCACGACGGCATGGGTCAGGACACCTTCCCCGAACAGCTCGAAGGCCTGAACATCACCTACGAGGACTACGAGCCCGAGTTCGGCACCCCCTACGGCATCGCCCGCACCTCCGAACTCCTCTTCTGGGCCAACGAGTCGACCCCGAGCGCCGAGGAACTCGCCCAACAGGTCGAGGCCGTCCGCGTCCTCCCGCAGCTCGCCGCACCGCCGAAGCAGCTCATCGGCGCGAAGGTGTTCGGCCCCGGCCTGTTCTCCGCACCCGACCGCTCCACCCCGGCCAAGGCGAAGATCGAGGACCACCTCGACTTCCTCTTCACCTACTACAAGGACCAGGTGGAGATGCGCCGTTGGTACGGCTTCTGGGACTACGGCGACATCATGCACACCTACGACACCGTCCGCCACCAGTGGCGCTACGACGTCGGCGGCTACGCCTGGGACAACTCCGAACTCTCGCCCGACCTCTGGCTCTGGTACGCCTACCTGCGCTCCGGCCGCGCCGACATCTTCCGCTTCGCCGAGGCGATGACCCGGCACACCGGCGAGGTCGACGTCTACCACCTGGGCAAGTGGGCCGGCCTCGGCACCCGGCACGGCGTCCAGCACTGGGCCGACAGCGCCAAGCAGCAGCGCATCGCCAACACCACCTACCGGCGCTACTACTACTTCCTCACCGCCGACGAACGCGTCGGCGACCTCATGCACGCCAACGTCGACTCCGACGAGACCTTCCTCGTCCTCGACCCCATCCGCAAGATCCGCACCGAGCCGTACACCCCCGACCGGCACGCCCTGTCCATCGGCTTCGGCACCGACTGGAGCGGCCTGGTCTCGGCCTGGCTCACCGAATGGGAACGCCGGGGCCCGAAATGGAAGAAGGCGAAAGCACGCGTCCTGTCCACCATGGAGACCATCGCGGCCCAGCCCAACGGATTCGTCCAGGGCACCGGACTGTACGACCTGGACACCGGGAAGTTCGCGATCGCCGAGGAACCCGTGGTCGGCGTCTCCCACTTGTCGGCCGTCTTCGGCCTGAACGAACTGTGCGCCGAACTCATCGACCTGGTCGACATGCCGGCCTTCGACGAGGCCTACTACGACTACTGCCGCTACTTCAACGCCACCAAGGCGGAGCAGGCGGCCCGTTACGGCTCGAACTTCGGCAGCCTGATCCTCTTCCAGGGCCATTCCCGCCTGGACGCCTACGCCGCCGTGCAGACCGGTGACGACAAGCTCGCCGACCGGGCGTGGGACAAGTTCTACCGCTCCGACGGCTACCAGGAGTCCGCGCCCTGGAAGACCGAGAAGGTGACCGGACCGACCGCCCTGGTCGCCGGCAGTGAGGCCGCCTGGGTGTCCACCAACGACACCGCGCTCTACGGCCTCGCCGCCATCGAGAACCTCGCCCTGCTGGGACACCGGATGCCGTAAGAGGCGGCAGCAGACCGTACGTCCCGGGTGCGGGCGGGCACACTCCCTCCATGGACCGGAACCATTACCGCTTCCGCAGCCTGTGGAGCCTGCCCGCGCCCGCCGGACCGGTGTACGACGCCCTGGAGCGCATCGAGGACTATCCCCGCTGGTGGCCGCAGGTGCGTGAGGTGGCCCGGCTCGACGCCACCGGCGGGGTCGTCCGGATCCGCTCCGTGCTGCCCCTCGACCTGGTGACGACCCTGCGGGAGACCCGGCGCGACCCCTTGGCCGGAGTCCTCGAAGTACGTCTGTCCGGGGATCTCGACGGCTGGGCCCGCTGGACCGTCACCCCCACCGGCCCCGGCGGCACACTCGCCCGCTACGACCAGGAGGCCGGCCTCCGCAAACCCCTGCTGCGCCGCCTCGCCGTGCCAGGACGCCCCCTCTTCCACGCCAACCACGCCCTGATGATGCGCTCCGGGCGGCGCGGCCTGACCGCTTACCTCCAAGCGGTTTGAACCGAGCACGTCCGGCCCTGTATCGTTCAGTCCGTTCCCGGGCGATTAGCTCAGTGGGAGAGCGCTTCGTTCACACCGAAGAGGTCACTGGTTCGAACCCAGTATCGCCCACCGGGAAAGCCGGTCCGCCCCAGGCGGACCGGCTTCTTCGCGCTCAGGGCCATCCACGTGCCCGGAAAAAACTCCGCACCGCCAATGGCGGCCACCGGCACGGCGCGAGGGACGCGGGCGGGGACGGCGGCACGTACGGTCGCGGCAATGATTTCGACCCGCACCGGTCCGGGTCGGTACGATCGCACCTATGCGTGCGCTCAGGTATGGCGCCGCGGCCCAGCCTTCAGTCAGGAGAGACCGGTGTCAGACGTCCGTGTGATCATCCAACGCGATTCCGAGCGGGAAGAACGCGTGGTGACGACGGGCACCACGGCCGCCGAGCTCTTCGCCGGCGAACGCTCGGTCATCGCCGCGCGGGTGGCCGGTGAGCTCAAGGACCTCGCCCATGAGGTCAGCGACGGCGACACCGTCGAAGCCGTCGAGATCTCGTCCCCGGACGGCCTCGCCATCCTGCGCCACTCCACCGCGCACGTCATGGCCCAGGCCGTGCAGGAGCTGTTCCCCGAGGCCAAGCTGGGCATCGGCCCGCCGGTCAAGGACGGCTTCTACTACGACTTCGACGTCGACAAGCCCTTCCACCCCGATGACCTCAAGGCCATCGAGAAGCGCATGCAGGAGATCCAGAAGCGCGGGCAGCGCTTCGCCCGCCGCGTGGTCACGGACGACGAGGCCCGCGAGGAACTGGCCGACGAGCCGTACAAGCTCGAGCTGATCGGCCTCAAGGGCTCCGCGTCGCACGACGACGGCGCGGACGTCGAGGTCGGCGCCGGCGAGCTGACGATCTACGACAACCTCGACGCCAAGACCGGCGACCTGTGCTGGAAGGACCTCTGTCGCGGTCCCCACCTGCCGACCACCCGGAACATCCCGGCGTTCAAGCTGATGCGCAACGCCGCCGCCTACTGGCGCGGCAGCGAGAAGAACCCGATGCTCCAGCGCATCTACGGCACCGCCTGGCCGTCCAAGGACGAGCTGAAGGCGCACCTGGAGTTCCTCGCCGAAGCCGAGAAGCGCGACCACCGCAAGCTCGGCTCCGAGCTGGACCTGTTCTCCATCCCGGAGCAGATCGGCTCCGGCCTCGCCGTCTTCCACCCCAAGGGCGGCATCATCCGCCGGGTCATGGAGGACTACTCGCGGCGCCGCCACGAGGAGGAGGGCTACGAGTTCGTCTACACCCCGCACGCGACGAAGGGGAAGCTCTTCGAGACCTCGGGCCACCTGGACTGGTACGCCGACGGCATGTACCCGCCCATGCAGCTCGACGAGGGCGTGGACTACTACCTCAAGCCCATGAACTGCCCGATGCACAACCTGATCTTCGACGCGCGCGGCCGGTCGTACCGTGAACTGCCCTTGAGGCTCTTCGAGTTCGGCACGGTCTACCGCTACGAGAAGTCGGGTGTCGTGCACGGTCTGACCCGCGCCCGCGGCTTCACCCAGGACGACGCGCACATCTACTGCACCCGCGAGCAGATGGCGGACGAGCTCGACAAGACGCTCACCTTCGTGCTCGGCCTGCTGCGCGACTACGGCCTGACCGACTTCTACCTGGAGCTGTCCACCAAGGATCCGGAAAAGTTCGTCGGCACCGACGAGGCCTGGGAAGAGGCCACCGAGACACTGCGCCAGGTCGCCGAGAAGCAGGGCCTGCCGCTGGTCCCGGACCCGGGCGGCGCCGCCTTCTACGGCCCGAAGATCTCGGTGCAGACCAAGGACGCCATCGGCCGCACCTGGCAGATGTCGACGATCCAGCTCGACTTCAACCTGCCGGAGCGCTTCGACCTGGAGTACACGGCCGCGGACGGCTCCAAGACCCGCCCGGTCATGATCCACCGCGCGCTGTTCGGATCGATCGAGCGGTTCTTCGCGGTGATGCTGGAGCACTACGCGGGTGCCTTCCCGGCGTGGCTGGCACCGGTGCAGGCGGTGGGCATCCCGGTCGGCGACGCCCACGTGGAGTACCTGGAGAAGTTCGCCGCCGACGCGAAGCGCAAGGGCCTGCGCGTCGAGGTGGACTCCTCCTCGGACCGCATGCAGAAGAAGATCCGCACGCAGCAGAAGCTCAAGGTCCCGTTCATGGTCATCGTCGGCGACGACGACATGAACGCGGGCACGGTCTCCTTCCGCTACCGCGACGGTTCGCAGGAGAACGGCATTCCGCGTGACGAGGCCATCGCCAAGCTCGTTGATGTGGTGGAGCGTCGCGTTCAGGTGTGACGCGGTCCCCGCCGCCGCGGGGATGGTCCGTTCATACCGGTTGTCGGACACATGAAGGTGCTGTTACTCCCCGCCGACGCGGGGATCGGCCCCCGGGAGCGAGCCCGGGGGCCTTTGTCCTACCCCTGTGGCGAAGCCATATGCTGGACCTCATGACGAGTGAGCCGGAACAGCAGCTGGGAGTGGGAACGCCCGACGCGTTCCAGCGTCTGTGGACGCCGCACCGGATGGCCTACATCCAGGGCGAGAGCAAGCCGAGCGGTCCCGGCGCCGACGACGGGTGCCCCTTCTGCTCGATCCCGGCCAAGTCCGACGACGACGGGCTGATCGTCAAGCGGGGTGAGCATGTGTACGTGGTGCTCAACCTCTACCCCTACAACGGTGGCCACCTGATGACCGTGCCCTATCGACATGTCGCCGACTACACGGATCTCACCGACGCGGAAACGGTCGAGTTGGCCGAACTGACCAAGCAAGCGATGACAGCTCTGCGCGCCGCGTCCGGCGCTCATGGCTTCAATATCGGAATGAACCAGGGTTCGGCGGCCGGCGCGGGCATCGCTGCCCACCTGCACCAGCACATCGTGCCGCGTTGGGGCGGCGACACCAATTTCCTTCCCGTGATCGGCCACACGAGGGTACTGCCGCAACTGCTGGCCGACACCCGCAAGATGCTCGCGGAGGCCTGGCCCACGGCGTGATCCGCCCGTGCGGCGAGCGGCGGGACAGCAGCCTCGGCGACTGCCCCGCCCACGGCCGGAGGCCTACGCGTCGTACACGTCGGCCTTCTTGGGCGCCGCGTCCTGGATCGCCCCGCTGAGGGACGAGGACCGGGCACCGAACTTCTCCGTGTCCACGCCGTTCTCCTTCAGCACCTTGATCGCCGCCGAGTGCACCGCCCGGAGGACCGGCGTGGCCGCGCGCAGCGCGTCGTCGGCCATGAAGCGGTGCCGCCACGGCTTGTCCGCCCAGGCGTGCCGCAGCCCGAAGGGCTCGGGCAGCGAGAGCTTGCCGCCCAGCCAGTAGAGCAGCGGCGGATACCAGGTCAGCGGCGCACGGGCGGCCAGGCGCACCACCTCGTCGGTGTCGACCAGCGGGAGCTTCACCGTCCGGGTCTCCCAGAACCTGACCGACTTCTGGACGCTCTTCTCCTTGGCGGCCGGCTTGCTCGTGAACAGGGAGTGCACCGGGCCCAGGGCGTGTCCGGTGACCTCGATGCGCAGCGTCTCGTGCAGCACCGTCACCGTGATCAGCATGGTGAGGACCAGCTGGCCGTCCCACAGGGTCCACTGCACGCCCAGATAGTGCCGGTCGCCCGCGCCGAACTGCTGGTTGTTGCAGATCTCCTGTATGGCGTGCGGCTTGATCCGGTAGGCCTCGACGTCGGTGCCGTCGGGCCGGGAGACCCCGTCCGCGTTCTCCCCGATCGGCGTGACGATCCAGTGCCGCACCGTCGGCTTGGGGAAGCCGCCGGTGTGCAGCGGGCCGCGCTCCAGCATCCGCAGCCGGTCGTGGACGGCCTTGATGACGTCCCAGCTGCGGAACGGGTTGATCTCCCGGTCCGGGTCGATCGGGAGCAGCTCCTCGGCGAGCTGCCAGCTGCCCCAACGCGTGCCCATGCCGAGTATCCCCTTGGGCCCGGCGTAGAACACGGAATTGGACTGCTGCTCGGCGCTGAGCCGGGCCAGCGACTGCCGCAGCTCCTCGGCGGCCGTCTCGCCGGGGCTGCTCGGCACCGCCTCGGGCACCTTGGCGCCCACGCTGCCGCCGGAGAGGAGGCTGCTCCAGCGCTCCCTGAGGTCCCGTGCCGTGCGCTCGCAGATCCGCTTGGCCCAGAACCAGCCGATCACCGGGGCGACGACACAAGCGCGCGCGTACCAGCCCCAGAATCCGTCGAAGGGCATCCGGAGCAGGAAGACCACGGCGAGGAGTCCCATCGCGACCAGCAGCGTGGTGGCGAGCGCGCCGGCCCGCTTGTCCTCGCGCCGGGCGATGGTGGTGCGGATCTGGAAGACCAGCAGCCAGACCAGCAGTCCGGGCAGGAACAGCACACCGCACAGCACCATCACGGCACTGAGCCAGTTGTCCCGTTCCCTGCGGATGCGGTGGGCCGCGAGGCTGTGCTCCACGACCGCCTGCGGCTGGGTGCCGAAGGACTGGATGAGCGGTGCCCGCCCGGAACCCAGCATCCGGTCGATGATCGCCCGGGAGAACGCCTCGCCCAGATTCGGCCGGAACAACGCGATCCGGGGCTTGCTGACGGACGACTTGTGCCACTCGGTGTTGGCCTTGAGTATCTCGTCGGCCTCATTGTCCCGGTAGGCGGCCGAAGCCAGCGCGAACGTCGGGGTCTGCCCCTCGTCGCCGGTGCGTGGCACCTGCGGACCGAAGAACTCCGCGTAACCGCCTTCAACGGCCATTCCCGCCCCCGATCGCCGCGACTGTCGTCTTGCGGCCTTCCCGACTTCCTTGCTCCGCACACCTGTTGAACTGGTCTTCAGGGTATCCGTCGCCGACGGCGTCCGTCGGCGGACGGCCGAAAGCCGCCTGCCGGTACGAAGTGAGGCTTCCCGGGACGTGTTCCGTCACTTGCGGACGCGTGCACGGGCTTATGTCCGGGCGCGGTGGTGCGCGGGCGCCCGCGGGGCCGCCGGAACGGTCCCGCGGGCGCCCGGCGCCGAATTCCGGGCCGTGGCGATGAGGAGGAGGCATGTGCCCCGTCCGCCGTCAGGCGCTGAGCGCCTCCTCCCGGACCCGCTCGGCGACCTGCGACGGCATCGGCTCGTGCCGCACGTACCGGCGGCTGAAGCGCGCGGTGCCGTGCGAGAGCGCCCGCAGATCCACGCTGTACCGGCCGATCTCGATCTCCGGGACCTCGGCCCTGATGAGGGTCCGGCCGCCCGCCGACTGTTCGGTGCCGAGCACCCGGCCGCGCCGGCCGGACAGATCGCTCATCACCGGACCCACGTAGTCGTCACCGACCAGCACGCTCACCTCGGCCACCGGCTCCAGGAGATTGATCCGCGCGTCCGCGGCCGCCTCCCGCAGCGCCAGCGCGCCGGCCGTCTGGAAGGCCGCGTCGGAGGAGTCCACCGAGTGCGCCTTGCCGTCCCTCAGCGTCACCCGTACGTCGATCAGCGGGTGACCGGCCGCGACTCCCTTGGCGGCCTGGGCCCGTACGCCCTTCTCGACGGACGGGATGAACTGCCGTGGCACCGCGCCGCCGACGACCTTGTCCACGAACTCGATGCCCGAACCGCCCGGCAGCGGCTCCACGTCGATCTCGCAGATGGCGAACTGTCCGTGCCCGCCGGACTGCTTGACGTGCCGTCCGCGCCCGGAGGCCTTGTCGCCGAACGTCTCGCGCAGCGGCACCCGGTGGGCCACGACGTCCACCTGGACGCCGTACCGGTTGCGCAGGCGCTCCAGGGCCACGTCCGCGTGGGCCTCGCCCAGGCACCACAGGACCACCTGGTGGGTGTCCTGGTTGTGCTCCAGGCGCATGGTGGGGTCCTCCGCGACGAGGCGGGCCAGCCCCTGCGAGAGCTTGTCCTCGTCCGGTTTGCTGTGGGCCTGGATGGCCAGGGGCAGCAGTGGGTCGGGCATCTCCCAGGGTTCCATCAGCAGGGGATCGTCCTTGGCGGACAGGGTGTCCCCGGTCTCCGCGCGGCCCAGTTTCGCCACGCACGCGAGATCGCCCGCGATGACGTGGGACACCGGGCGCTGCTGCTTGCCGAACGGCGTGGACAGGGCGCCGATCCGTTCGTCGACGTCGTGGTCCTCGTGGCCCCGGTCGACCAGTCCGTGCCCCGAGACGTGCACCGTCTGGTCGGCGCGCAGGGTGCCGGAGAACAGCCGGATCAGCGAGATCCGCCCGACGTACGGGTCGGACGACGTCTTGACGACCTCCGCGACCAGCGGGGCGTCGGGGTCGCACGGGTTCAGCTCGCGCGGTGTGCCGTCGATGGTGGTCACCGGCGGTGTGCCGTGTTCCAGCGGGGTCGGGAAGCCGCCGGTGATCAGCTCCAGCAGTTCGACCGTGCCGAGGCCCTGGCGGGCATCCTCGGCCGCGGGGGCGGCGGCCAGGACGGGGAAGAACGCACCGCGCGCGACGGCCTTCTCCAGGTCCTCGATCAGGGTCTTGACGTCGCACGACTCGCCGCCGAGGTAGCGGTCCATGAGGGTCTCGTCCTCGCTCTCCGCGATGATCCCCTCGATCAGCCGGTTGCGGGCCTCCTCGATCAGCGGCAGCCGGTCCGGTTCGGGCTCGTGCTCCTCGCGCTCGCCGGAGGAGTAGTCGAACAACTTCTGGGTCAGCAGCCCGATCAGACCCGTCACGGGCGCGTGCCCGTCGGCCCCCTCCAAACCGTGCAGCGGCAGGTACAGCGGCAGTACGGCGTCGGGGTCGTCCCCGCCGAACGTCTCCGCGCACACGCGCGTCATCTCGTCGAAGTTCGCGCGTGCCGCCTCCAGGTGCGTGACGACGATGGCCCGCGGCATGCCGACGGCCGCGCACTCGTCCCACACCATGCGGGTGGAGCCGTCCACCCCGTCGGAGGCCGAGACGACGAAAAGGGCCGCGTCCGCCGCTCGCAGACCGGCCCTGAGCTCACCGACGAAGTCGGCGTACCCGGGGGTGTCCAACAGGTTGATCTTGATGCCGTCCCATTCGAGGGGCACCAGGGAGAGCTGTACCGAGCGCTGCTGCCGGTGCTCGATGTCGTCGTAGTCGGAGACGGTCCCGCCGTCCTCCACCCGGCCCGCCCGGTTCACGGCTCCGGCGGTCAGTGCGAGAGCCTCCACCAAGGTGGTCTTGCCCGATCCGGAGTGGCCGACCAGCACCACATTCCGTACGGACGTGGGGTGGTCGGCCGCCTGTGCCCTTCCGGCGGCTCCGGGCTGTGTGTGCGCCTTGTCGCCCATGGTCCTGCCTCCCGTGCACGGTGAGGTCACTGTGGGCGCGGACTCGCGGAATCCTCCCCGGGGCCTGGCCCGGGGCACCCCGAGCGGTGACGGCTCCGGCGACGCCCGCGGTCCTTCGAGCTTTCCACTCCCGTCACGGTGCGTCCATACGAAGGACGCGATCCCGCCTCCCGGCGCCACCCGGCCGTGCCCCCGGACGTCCCGAGTCCGGCCCCGGCCGAGACTTCCGGC
Source organism: Streptomyces hirsutus (assembly GCF_001418415.1). GTDB lineage: Bacteria > Actinomycetota > Actinomycetes > Streptomycetales > Streptomycetaceae > Streptomyces > Streptomyces hirsutus. Next base: position 7,211 of record NZ_LIQT01000212.1, on the reverse strand, counting down.
CCGGTCCGGCCCGCGGACCCGTGCGACGGCGGTCCCCGTACCGGGTCCTCGGGTGCCCGGCCGTCGGTGACACGCATGCGTGACTACGATGGGCCAGCCGGTGGCCAGTGGGGCCACACGGCCACACCGACCGTCGGGAAGGCCATGCTGAACAAGTACGCGCGTGCATTCTTCACGCGTGTCCTCACACCGTTCGCCGCGTTTCTCATCCGGCGGGGGGTCAGCCCGGACACGGTCACGCTCATCGGCACCGCCGGCGTGGTCGCGGGCGCGCTGGTCTTCTACCCCATGGGCGAGTTCTTCTGGGGCACGGTCGTGATCACGCTGTTCGTGTTCTCCGACCTCGTCGACGGCAACATGGCCCGCCAGCTGGGCCGCTCCAGCCGCTGGGGGGCCTTCCTCGACTCCACCCTCGACCGGGTCGCCGACGGGGCCGTCTTCGGCGGCTTCGCCCTGTGGTACGCGGGCGGGGGCGACGACATCGTCCTGTGCGCCGTGTCGATCTTCTGCCTGGCCAGCGGCCAGGTGGTGTCGTACACCAAGGCGCGCGGCGAGTCGATCGGACTGCCGGTGGCCGTGAACGGGCTGATCGAGCGGGCCGAGCGGCTCGTGATCTCGCTGGTCGCGGCCGGTCTGGCGGGCCTGCACGCCTTCGGTGTGCCCGGCATCCAGTACCTGCTGCCGGTCGCCCTGTGGATCGTCGCCGTCGGCAGCCTGATCACGTTGATCCAGCGGGTCGTCACGGTGCGCCGGGAGTCCGCCGAGGCGGAGGCCGCGGAGGAGCAGGAGGCCGCCGGGGAGCAGGAGGCCCGCGGGAGCGGGGCCGCGAAGTGAGCGCGCGGGACCGCCTGAGCGACGCTCTGTACGGTGCCGGCTGGGCCACCGTCAAGAAGCTCCCCGAACCCGTCGCCGTGCGGCTCGGCCGGACCATCGCCGACCTCGCCTGGAAGCGGCGCGGCCAGGGCGTGCAGCGGCTGGAGAGCAACTACGCGCGCGTGGTGCCCGACGCGAGCCCCGAGCGGCTCGCCGAACTGTCCCGCGCGGGCATGCGTTCGTACCTGCGGTACTGGATGGAGTCCTTCCGGCTGCCCGCCTGGAGTCCGGAGCGCATCGCGAACGGCATCGACATCAAGGACATCCACCGAGTGACCGACGGCATGGCGGCCGGCAAGGGCGTCGTCCTCGCGCTGCCGCACCTCGCCAACTGGGATCTCGCGGGCGCCTGGGCCACCACCGGGCTCGGCATCCCGTTCACCACCGTCGCCGAACGGCTGAAGCCGGAAACGCTGTACGACCGCTTCGTCGCCTACCGGGAGGGCCTCGGCATGGAGGTGCTCCCGCACAGCGGCGGCAGCGCGTTCGGCACGCTGGCCCGGCGGCTGCGCGACGGGGGGCTGGTCTGCCTGGTCGCCGACCGCGACCTGTCGGCCTCCGGCGTGGAGGTCGAGTTCTTCGGCGAGACCGCGCGGATGCCGGCCGGCCCCGCCCTGCTCGCCCAGCACACCGGGGCGCTGCTGCTGCCGGCGACGCTCTGGTACGACGACTCGCCCGTGATGCGGGGCCGGGTCCATCCAGCGGTCCCGGTCCCCGAGTCAGGTACGCGGGCCGAGAAGACGTCCGTCATGACACAGGCGCTGGCCGACGCCTTCGCCACGGGGATCGCCGACCACCCGGAGGACTGGCACATGTTGCAGCGGTTGTGGCTCAAGGATCTCGATCCCGCGCGGGAACCCGATCAGGACGCCCGGGAGGGAACCCCATGAGGATCGGCATCGTCTGCCCGTACTCCTGGGACGTGCCGGGCGGCGTCCAGTTCCACATCCGCGATCTGGCCGAGTACTTCATCCGCCTCGGCCACGAGGTGTCCGTCCTCGCCCCGGCCGACGACGAGACGCCGCTGCCGCCGTACGTCGTCTCGGCCGGCCGTGCGGTGCCGGTGCCGTACAACGGCTCGGTGGCCCGGCTCAACTTCGGCTTCCTGTCGGCGGCCCGGGTACGGCGTTGGCTCCACGAGGGCGCCTTCGACGTGATCCACATCCACGAGCCGACCTCGCCCTCGCTCGGCCTGCTGGCCTGCTGGGCGGCCCAGGGACCCATCGTCGCCACCTTCCACACGTCCAATCCGCGCTCCAGGGCCATGGTCGCCGCGTACTCCATCCTGCAGGCGGCACTGGAGAAGATCAGCGCACGGATCGCGGTGAGCGAGTACGCCCGCCGCACGCTCGTCGAACACCTCGGCGGCGACGCGGTGGTGATCCCGAACGGGGTGGACGTCGACTTCTTCGCCCGCGCCGAGCCCCGGCCCGAGTGGCAGGGCGACACGATCGGCTTCATCGGCCGCATCGACGAGCCCCGCAAGGGCCTGCCGGTGCTGATGGGCGCCCTGCCGAAGATCCTCGCCGCCCGCCCGCAGACGCGGCTGCTGGTCGCGGGGCGCGGCGACGAGAAGGAGGCGGTGGAGGACCTGCCCGCCGAACTCCGTTCCCGGGTCGAGTTCCTCGGCATGGTCAGCGACGAGGACAAGGCCCGCTTCCTGCGCAGCGTCGACCTGTACGTGGCGCCCAACACCGGCGGCGAGAGCTTCGGCATCATCCTGGTCGAGGCGATGTCCGCGGGGGCGCCGGTGCTCGCCTCCGACCTGGACGCCTTCGCCCAGGTGCTCGACCGGGGGGCGGCCGGCGAACTGTTCCCCAACGAGGACGCCGACGCGCTCGCCGAGGCCGCGGTACGCCTCCTGGGGGACCCGGAGCGGCGCGCGAAGCTGCGCGAGCGGGGCAGCGCCCACGTCCGCCGCTTCGACTGGTCGACCGTCGGCGCGGACATCATGTCCGTCTACGAGACGGTGACCGCCGGAGCGGCGGCGGTGGCCGCAGACGAACGGACGACGGGGCTGTGGTCGCGCTTCGGGCTGGCGAGGGACTGAGGGCGGCCGAGGACCGAGGGCAGTTGTTCGGCCGGGCCCAGGACACGGCAGCCCGCACCTCCGGTGAACGGCGACGAGCGCCGGCGCCGGCCCCCGGGGCGCCCCGGGCGCTCGGCCGGGCGGGTGCGGTGTCCCGGTAGCCTTGCCGCCCGTGACCGCAACCCTGATCTGGATCCTTGTCGCCCTCGTCGTGATCGGCCTCTACCTGAGCTGGACGGCGGGGCGGCTGGACCGGCTGCACGCCCGGATCGACGCCGCCCGCGCCGCAATGGACGCGCAGTTGCTGCGCCGCGCCTCCGTGGCCCAGGAACTGGCCACGTCAGGGGTGCTCGACCCCGCCGCCTCGATCGTGCTCTACGAGGCCGCGCACGCCGCGCGGCAGGCGGTGGAGGAGCAGCGGGAGGTCGCCGAGAGCGAACTGAGCCAGGCGCTGCGGGCCGTTTTCGCCGAGCCGCAGCAGGTCGACGCGGTCAAGGAGGCTCCCGGGGGAGAGAACGCGACCGTGGAACTCGCCGAGGCGGTCCGCAGGGTGCCCATGGCCCGCCGTTTCCACAACGACACCGTACGGGCCGCACGCGCCCTGCGCCGGCACCGGAAGGTGCGCTGGTTCCGGCTGGCGGGACACGCGCCGTTCCCGATGGCGTTCGAAATGGACGACGAACCGCCGGCCGCCCTGATCGAACGCGCGGCCTAGGGCCTGTCCCGCGTCTCCGGAATGATCCGCCGGGCGGGCCCCGGTCGGCGGCACTCACCGGGAGAGCTGCCGGGAGCTCCGCCCAAAACGATCCACCGCCTCTTCATTGGCTCTTGCTGTGGACTGGTTCGTTCACGTTTCCTCAGTGCTGTAGAACTCCCCCTTCGTCATCAGTGAGGTCACTCGTGTCCAGCACGCTCTCCGAAAACCAGGGTCCCGAGACCGGCACCGCCCGCGTGAAGCGCGGCATGGCCGAGCAGCTCAAGGGCGGCGTGATCATGGACGTCGTCACGCCGGAGCAGGCGAAGATCGCCGAGGACGCGGGCGCCGTCGCCGTCATGGCGCTGGAGCGCGTGCCCGCCGACATCCGCAAGGACGGCGGCGTGGCCCGTATGTCCGACCCGGACATGATCGAGGGCATCATCGCGGCGGTCTCCATCCCGGTCATGGCCAAGTCCCGCATCGGCCACTTCGTCGAGGCGCAGGTGCTGCAGTCGCTCGGCGTCGACTACATCGACGAGTCCGAGGTCCTCACCCCGGCCGACGAGGTCAACCACTCCGACAAGTGGTCGTTCACCACCCCCTTCGTCTGCGGTGCCACCAACCTCGGCGAGGCCCTGCGCCGCATCGCCGAGGGCGCCGCGATGATCCGCTCCAAGGGCGAGGCCGGCACCGGCAACGTCGTCGAGGCCGTGCGCCACCTGCGTCAGATCAAGAACGAGATCGCCCGGCTGCGCGGCTTCGACAACCACGAGCTGTACGCCGCCGCCAAGGAGCTGCGCGCCCCGTACGAGCTGGTCAAGGAGGTTGCCGAGCTGGGCAAGCTGCCGGTGGTGCTGTTCTCCGCCGGTGGTGTCGCCACCCCCGCCGACGCCGCCCTGATGCGTCAGCTCGGCGCCGAGGGCGTCTTCGTCGGCTCCGGCATCTTCAAGTCCGGCGACCCGGCCAAGCGTGCGGCCGCCATCGTCAAGGCGACCACCTTCTTCGACGACCCCAAGGTGATCGCGGAGGCGTCCCGCAATCTCGGCGAGGCCATGGTCGGCATCAACTGCGACACCCTTCCCGAGACCGAGCGCTACGCCAACCGCGGCTGGTAGGCACCGGGCATGAGCGACATCGTCATCGGTGTCCTGGCCCTCCAGGGCGACGTACGGGAGCACCTCGTCGCCCTGGCCGCGGCCGGCGCCGTCGCCAGGCCGGTGCGGCGCCCGGAGGAACTCGCCGAGGTCGACGGCTTGGTGCTCCCCGGCGGGGAGTCCACCACCATCTCCAAGCTGGCCGTCCTGTTCGGTCTGATGGAGCCCCTGCGCGCACGCGTGCAAGGCGGTATGCCGGTCTACGGCACCTGCGCCGGGATGATCCTGCTCGCCGACAAGATCCTCGACCCGCGCTCCGGTCAGGAGACCGTGGGAGGCGTCGACATGATCGTGCGCCGCAACGCGTTCGGACGGCAGAACGAGTCGTTCGAGGCGGCGGTCGAGGTCAGGGGCGTCGAGGGCGGCCCCGTGCACGGAGTCTTCATCCGCGCTCCCTGGGTCGAGTCCGCCGGCGCCGGTGCGGAGGTGATCGCCGAGCACGACGGCCACATCGTCGCCGTCCGTCAGGGCAACGCACTGGCCACGTCGTTCCACCCGGAACTGACGGGAGATCACCGGGTGCACGGCCTGTTCGTCGACATGGCACGCGGGTACAAGGCGGCCGGACCCTTGTAGGATTCCTGCGTTCGTTGCAGAGATGGGTTACGCGAAGGAGACAGGCAGATGTCCGGCCACTCTAAATGGGCCACGACGAAGCACAAGAAGGCCGTGATCGACGCCAAGCGCGGCAAACTCTTCGCGAAGCTGATCAAGAACATCGAGGTCGCCGCGCGTATGGGCGGTGTCGATCTGGAGGGCAACCCGACCCTCTACGACGCCGTTCAGAAGGCCAAGAAGCAGTCGGTGCCGAACAAGAACATCGACTCCGCCATCAAGCGCGGCGGCGGTCTCGAGGCCGGTGGCGCCGACTACGAGACGATCATGTACGAGGGCTACGGCCCGAACGGTGTCGCGGTGCTCATCGAGTGCCTCACCGACAACCGCAACCGTGCCGCCTCCGACGTGCGCGTCGCGATGACCCGCAACGGCGGCTCGATGGCCGACCCGGGTTCGGTGTCGTACCTGTTCCACCGCAAGGGCGTCGTGATCGTCCCCAAGGGCGAGCTGACCGAGGACGACGTCCTCACCGCCGTCCTGGACGCGGGCGCCGAGGAGGTCAACGACCTCGGTGAGTCCTTTGAGGTGCTCAGCGAGGCCACCGATCTGGTCGAGGTCCGTACCGCTCTGCAGGACGCCGGGATCGACTACGACTCCGCCGAGGCCAACTTCGTCCCGACCATGCAGGTCGAGCTGGACGAGGAGGGCGCCAAGAAGATCTTCAAGCTGATCGACGCGCTGGAGGACAGCGACGACGTGCAGAACGTCTTCGCCAACTTCGACGTGAGCGACGAGATCATGGAGAAGGTCGACGCGTAGCGCTGCCGCGTGCACGACGGTTCCGGCGGGCCGATGGGACACCTCCCCATCGGCCCGCCGCTCCTGTCGGTGGCAGCCGATAGCCTGGCACACGTCAAGGATCACCGTCCGCCGGACCGCAACCATCGATTGAGGAACCCCGACGGCGATCGACCAGGTCCGCGGGAGCGGCGGCGGATCAGCCGCGAAGAGGGGTGCAGGGTGCGTGTACTGGGGGTGGACCCGGGACTGACGAGGTGCGGTGTCGGGGTGGTCGAAGGGGTCGCGGGGCGACCGCTGACCATGCTCGGTGTGGGCGTCGTGCGCACGCCCGCCGACGCCGACCTCGGTCACCGTCTCGTCGCCGTCGAGCAGGGCCTCGAGCAGTGGCTGGACGAGTATCGGCCGGAGTTCGTCGCCGTCGAGCGCGTCTTCAGCCAGCACAACGTCCGTACGGTGATGGGCACCGCCCAGGCGAGCGCCGTCGCCCTGCTGTGCGCCTCCCGCCGCGGGATCCCCGTCGCCCTGCACACCCCCAGCGAGGTCAAGGCGGCCGTGACCGGTTCCGGGCGCGCGGACAAGGCCCAGGTCGGTGCGATGGTCACCCGTCTGCTGCGGCTGGACGCGCCTCCGAAGCCCGCCGACGCGGCAGACGCTCTCGCCCTCGCCATCTGCCACATCTGGCGGGCCCCCGCGCAGAACCGCCTCCAGCAGGCCGCCGCCCTGCACGCCTCCCGCACCGCCCCGCGCGCGACCCCTGCGCGCACGGCCGCCTCGAAGGCGTCCGGCCGGAGAACACCCACAGCACCGATCCCCTCATCGAACCCATCGCCCAACCCATCGAAGGGGCGCACCGCATGATCGCCTTCGTCAGCGGCACGGTCGCCGCACTCGCCCCCGACACCGCGGTCGTCGAGATCGGCGGCGTCGGCATGGCCGTCCAGTGCACGCCGAACACGCTGTCCACGCTGCGCGTCGGCCAGACCGCCCGGCTCGCCACCTCCCTCGTCGTACGCGAGGACTCGCTCACCCTCTACGGCTTCGCGGACGACGACGAGCGGCAGACCTTCGAACTGCTGCAGACCGCCAGCGGCGTCGGGCC